>JAFZAE010000242.1 GCA_017548385.1 Prevotella sp. | reverse complement strand
GGGGCAGGCAGACTGCCATCGCCACACTCTGCTCCCATAGGTTGTTTGGCATAGAGGATGGCATCGTGTTTCAATTCTGCCCAAGATGCCAGTGTAGCATTGAGGTTTTTCTTTTCCCATTGCGGTGTCTTCATAAAATAGGGCACGCGGTTGTCCTTGGCTGTATTGATAGCATTGAGTGCCGACATCCAATTGTTGGTCACACAGGCATCCCAATTAATGGTTTTCATTAGTTTCTTCATCCTATCCAAATTGGGAGTGAAACCACTCCACTGCTTGTCTTGTTTAAGCTCCTGAATGAGAATACGTTCCGCAGCGGTACTTCCCATGGCAGCCATGATATCAAGCCCCATAGGAACGTCACGCCTTGTTATATCATTATCATAGTCGACCATTTCTTGAAGCACTTCTGCATCGGGTTGATAGTGCTGCGGCATGAGGTTTACTTTATTATGGGAAGTACGCTCAAACTTGGGTCGGATACGTGTCTGTTTCTCGGCGACATCATCGACTTCCTTACAGAAAGCAGCCATGGCCTTCTTATTTTTTGCCAATTTTTTGGTATCCACACCTTGTTTCTTCATTACATCATAAACCTGCAAGATGGTCACATTGTCGGGTTCACCCATCAGAAAGGTGATGGGGTCGAAGACAGAATTATATGCTTTTGTAATGGAAACATCATTGCCGATGGTCTCCGCCAATAGGGCAGCCCTGAGCATCTGTTCGTTAATGTCTGTACCGAAAGGCACTGTTTGCAACCACATCATAGCCCTGAAATAACGTTGGCACTGCTCACTGCGGGTATAGTGTCCTCTTGGCTTAAACAATGCGTAAGCAAATTTTACATCATTATATCCTAAGAATGAGGAATAGTTATTTTCTGTTGCCAAAGATTTTTCCAACTCATCCTTTGCTTCCTCAGCATATTTGGCGGGAATTGCTGGCAGTGGTTCACCGGTAATCAGCGACAAAGCCACAGCGAAAAAAGCGGCATTCCATGCTGCAGCATCCTTCACTTTTGCATCTTTCTCAGATGCTGCCAATTGGTTCATCCGCACATACATCTGGCGCGAGAAATCGGTCATGACCCCACTGAGTGTGGTTTCTTCCACCTTGCGCATAGTAGTGTCGAAATAGAGGTGGAAGAGCTGCAGGTAGAGGTCAGTAGTGACGAAATTAGGAAATAGATTGTAGTCGTTTTTTTCATACACCTGAAAAATCTGCTCATTGTCTGCCTCGACGATAGCAAAACCTCTTTTTCCAAGGGCTTCCTTAAGCTGGTCAGGAAACTCCTCAAGTTGCATGGGATTGACCAAATTATCTACATTGACGAGGCCATTGGGATTGGTGAAATTATTGCGTAGCAATTCTTTTTCTCTTGCTTTTAGTTTGTCGATGAAAGCCGATTCTTTGGCACTATACTTCACGGGACCAATCGTGTTTACGGTTTCCTGTTTTTCTTCATCCCAATGATTTTCCGCATCATACCTTTTCCAGCACAGAGAGTCGTACCAAGTAGTGGTATTGAAGATACCCCTGAGTTCAGAACTATTAAAAAGATATCCCTGCCTAGCAGCAAAAGCATTGCGCAAAACGCGTAACTCCAGCACAGACAGTTTGGAGATATCCATGTTGAGATTGATTTTGCCGTTAAGCTGCTCAACATTAATATGCCCATTTCCAGGCAGTATTAATGGCTCATTTTCAAAGTCATCTTGTGCCATAGCCATTGAAGCCAACACAAAGAATAGAATTAGCGAAGATAGTTTTTTCATAATATTATGAGTTTGTGAGTTTGTGGGTTTGTGAGTTTGTGGGTTTGTGAGTTTATGAGTTTGTGAGTTTATAAGTTTATGAGTTTGTGAGTTTATAAGTTTATGAGTTTGTGAGTTTGCCCTTTTACTCCCTTTCAATCTTCAATTATCAATTTATCAAATACCTTGAGTGCTTCTTGTCGTGAGACTCCTTTGACAAGGAACTCATCTGCACCAAGTCCGAATTTTCGCCATTGATGGCGGAGCACCGCATATTTTCCATCGGTTGTGGACTGCAATGTATAAACCTTTCCTTCAACAAAGCGGAAATCCTCCAAAATGCCTCCTAACCGTGACCCCATCCACAATGCCCGTATCCGTCCATGATAATTCTTGAAGATAAACAACCTGCGTGCCACCTGTGGGTCAAACCTTGTTGTTTTGATTACCCCCACCAATGCGTCTACCACTCCATCACCATCGACATCACCCGTACAGAACTGATAAACGGGGAAATTCAAAGCCCACCGATAGTGCGAATTGCCTGTATGAAGGACAAGAAACGAAAGTGAGTCACTCTTTTGTTCAAGTGTAAACTCCTGTGCTTGAACACCCTTGGGGATATTCATCACCACCATCATCAAGAACCTAAAGATGAGAGAGAGGTGGATGGAGCAAATGGGGATGATGGAGTTAATGGGATAAATGAGTTAGAGGTGATTAAAGTAACCGGGCAATATCGGCTTCAAGGTTCTTGATTTCCCTCGGTCCCATCACCAACTGATTGCTGCGGTTAATAATATAATCAACAGGAAGCGAGTCTATGTCGTATAGATACACATTGGCGCTTCCGTCACCCTTTACAGATATCCATGGCAGGGCATCAGTCTGCATTTTCCAGAAATGCTCGTTATCATCGAGTGATACCTGATAAATTTCCAGTCCCCTGTCATGATATTTGTTATACAATTCACGCAATTCAAGAATTCTCTCCTGACTTCCATCAGCGGCAAAGAGGTGGAAGTCGAGCAATACCACTTTTCCTTTTAAAGACGTCAGCGACCTCCTGACACCTTTGTTGTCAAGTAAATTGAGGTCGATAATCTCTGTCTGTGTCACCTTGTCGGCATCGACAACGAGCCCTTGCTCCGCGGTTTCTGCCTGTTTCTTGTTTACAATTCCCTGAAGCGCCATTTCATGAAGGACCTTCCCTTTGTTCGACTCTGGATAATTTTGTTCCCAACTTGTAGCAACTGCCCCAAAAGCCTTTACATCATCCACGTTTCGGGGGTCGAAGACCCTCAGCACAGAGTTACCTATGTTAATATTCTGAAAGAGCGCATAATAAGCATACGTCTTCATAGGCTCCTTGTAAATATAATTTTTGAGGATGTCTTCCTTGTAATTCTCCAGTATATGCTTCACACTATCGTTGGCATCCGTGTCAGGAAGTGAAGATTTGAGGATTTTGTCAATAGTGCTCTGCAAATTAATTTGCTTGACAGCCAACTCTTTGATTTTTGCACAATTTTCACTGCCTTCCACGGTATAGTTTGTGGCCATTGTGGGATAGTCGGCCTTGATAGTGATGGTCTCAGTAGAATCAACGGAGAATGTGAGGAATTGGTTTGAAACCCTCAGGCGATACAACTCCGGCTCATTCACCGGTGCATCCACGCTGAATGAAAAATCACCGTCTTTACCAAGGGTAACAGAATCTAATTTCTGCATTCCTTCAGCCTGAAAAGCCTCTATATACAACACAGAATCTTCTGCTTGTGTGATATTTCCTTTTACGGTGAATGCC
>JAFZAE010000241.1 GCA_017548385.1 Prevotella sp. | reverse complement strand
ACAAGAAAGTGCGCCAGGCCATCCGTGAGAAAGTAGTGGAGTCGTTTGGTGGTAATTTCTTCGAGGTAATTATCGGAGGAGCCTCCTTCAACCAAGAGGTGGAACAATTCCTCAAGAGCATCGACTTCCCCTATACCGTAGGTTACGGAGCCACAGAATGCGCCCCCATCATCTGCTACGAAGACTACCGGAAATTTGCCCCAGGCAGTTGTGGCAAGGCGGTAATACACAACGAGATCAAAATCGACAGTGTCGACCCAGAAAATATCCCAGGCGAAATACTCGTCAGAGGTATGAACGTGATGCTGGGCTATTATAAGAACGAGGAAGCCACCCGTCAGACCCTAGACAAAGAGGGATGGTACCACACAGGAGACCTGGGTGTCATGGATGCCGAGGGCAACGTGTTTATCAAAGGGCGCAGCAAATACATGCTCTTAGGTGCCAACGGACAAAATATCTATCCCGAGGAAATAGAGGATAAGCTCAACTCGATGGCACTCGTCAACGAGAGCATCGTCATCCAGGAAGGTGACAAACTGGTAGGACTGGTCTATCCCGATATCGACGAGGCTCACAACATGGGCTTCAGCAACGACGACTTAGAGAGTATTATGGAACAGAACCGCAAGGAACTAAACAATGCGCTGCCTGCCTACAGCAAACTTACCTCTATCCGCATCCATAACGAAGAATTCGAAAAAACACCCAAAAAGAGCATCAAGCGCTTTCTCTATCTGAAGTAAGTAGCTATAGTTTTTAGATTCTGAAAAATCAGGAATTGGGAGTTATTCTTTACTAAAGGTGTAAATTAACACTAATTAACCATTTGTATCTATCTCATTATCAACACTTTGCAAAATAGTTACAAAAGAGGATTAAAAAAATCATAAAAAACACTTTGTGTATCAAAAAAAAGGCTTACCTTTGCATCGTTTTAATAAACATATTGTTTTACAGATTTTTAAAAAGCAAAGAAAATGAAGAAATTAGTTTTTATGTTCGTAGCTATGGCAGCCATGACTTTCGCTGCTTGTACAGAAGAGAAGAAAGCTGCTGAAGAGGCTGCTAAGGACGCAACAGAGCAGGTTGAAGAGACCGCTCAGGAAGCTACTGAGAAGGTAGAAGAGGCTGCTGAGGCTGCTGCTGAGACTGCTACTGAGGCTGCTCAGGACGCTAAGGAGGCTGTTGAAGAGGCTGCTCAGGACGCTAAGGAAGCTGTTGAAGAGGCTGCTAAATAATTACGGACAGACCCAAAAATTAGACACTGGATTTTTCCAGTGTCTTTTTTTTGTGCCTAAAAATCACGCATTCAAAACGATAAGAGAATTTTTTGGGGGGAGTGTATGGAGTAATTTCCCTTTTACTCCCCTTCTTGATCACTTCATCTCTCTTATAGCTTGGGGAAATCCTTGTTCGGCGGCTTTCCCAAGCCATTCTCTAGCTTTTGCTGGATCTTTCTGCACTCCTTCGCCGTCGAGATAACAATGTGCAAGACAATACTGTGCCTGGGGGTTGCCAAGTTGCGCAGCCTGTTCAAACAATGAGGCGGCACCTACCGGATCGGCAGCCATATTGTTTCCAAACTGCTTATCGATAGCCATGTTGTACATTGCCTGTGTGCAGCCCTTTTCGGCAGCACGCTCATAGAGGTTCACACCCTTTGACACATCACGCGGCACACCAAAGCCATAAGTATAGCACATCGCAAGGTAATACAAAGAAATGCCTTGCGACTCTAATTCAGTCTCTGACTCTTTCTCCAACCACTCCACAGCACGTTTGAAATAGGACTCAGCACGGCCGACATCTTTTGTCACCCCATAGCCATATTGGTAACAGAAACCCAGATAGTACAACGCCTCTGTATGGTCTTTCTCTGCTGCCAACCCATAGTTCATCACTGCCTTATATTGGTCCTTTTCCACACAAAGGCCCTTGAAATAGCAGCGTCCAAGGTAATACTGCGAAGTAGAATGTCCCGTCGCCGCCATTGTGCTGATAGTTTCAAACTGTGCAGGGGTAAGGATTCCCCAGTTGAGTGAATCCTCGATGGTAGCGTTCTGAGCTGAGACTCGACAAGTGGCCATCGACAAACATAGTAAGATGAAATACTTAAACATAGGAGCAGGTTTTGAAAATGGATTAGAAATAAAACAAAAAATGCCTTTCCCCGAAGAGCAAAGGCATTTAATATAGATAAATCTCTGATGTTTTAAACTAAAGACTAAAAACTAACTGGCAACGAAACCAGGTTAATTAGTCTCTCAAGATGTTCACAAGCAGTGAAGCCACTGACGTGGAGATGCTGATGAAGGAGAACCAGATGGAGGTAGACTGACCCAAGGCAGAGTTCTTAGCCTTCGTGGCATTCGGCTGAACGTAGATAATATCGTTCTGCTGCAAATAATAATAAGGTGAGTTGATGAAGTTGGCATCAGTGAGGTCGATACGGTGGGCATGTTTCTCACCATTTTTGTCCTCACGAATCAACAACACATTCTGACGCTGACCATAGATGGTGAGGTCACCAGCACTGGCAATAGCCTCGAGGATGCTCATCTTCTCTGTACCTACATTAACCACTCTAGGTGAACTCACATCACCCATCAGTGTCACACGATAGCTGGCAAGCATCACTTTCACCACAGGCTTCTCAGTCTTTGCCAGATAAGGTGCGATTTTTTGCTCAATCATACGCTCGCACTCACCCTTGGTAAGTCCTTCAACATGAAGTCTACCCAAAACGGGGAAATTGATAGTACCATCGTTTTCCACCAAGTAGGTCTGCAAAGAACCAGTACCATTGGTTAGCGAACCGTCACTACCCACGTTTCTTGATATCGTGAGGTTGAAAGGAGCGGCTGCTGCAGCATCAGAACAGTGCACTGTGATACGCAACTGGTCTTTGGGCATGATTTTGGCATCGAAAAGCATTCTGGATTGAGCAAGGCTTATGGTGTCAATATTCTGCATATAAGGCACTTGCTTACTTGTCTGACAACTGTTCATAAACAAAATCATTGTCAAGGCAATCAGTGGTAAAAGGATCTTCTTCATTATAGTTTTGTGACTTGTTGTTAAAAATTTCTGCAAAATTAATGCTTTTTTTCTAACTGACAAAAAATTAATGCAGTTTTTAATTAAGAGACGCCACAATGTGACGTCTCTACATATTCTTGAAGTCATGACTTCTCTCGCCCATTGGAATCCCCGGAGAGGGTTGGGCGAGACACTTTTTAGCTAGGTTTTAAAACCTGAAATAATTCTTTGCGTTGTTATAGCTGATGTCCTCCACCATACGCGATAGTGTCTCCATGTCGTTGGGCAGCAGTCCACGTTCAACGTCATTACCGAGGAGGTTGCAGAGCAAACGACGGAAATACTCATGCCGTGGATACGAGAGGAACGATCGAGAGTCGGTAAGCATACCCACGAAGCGGCTCAGCAGGCCAAGCACCGAGAGGGCGTTCATCTGACGTGTCATACCGTCGAGTTGGTCGTTGAACCACCAGCCTGAGCCAAACTGAATCTTGCCGGGGCAAGAACCGTCCTGGAAGTTGCCAAGCATGGTAGCAATCACCTCATTGGCACAAGGGTTAAGGGTATAGAGGATGGTGCGGGTGAGTTTGCCCTCAGCATTCAGGTGGTTGAGGAAATTGCTCATGGCGCGTGCAGTAGTGAACTCACCGATGGAGTCGAAGCCTGTATCTGGGCCAAGTTGTTTATACATCAAACTGTTGTTGTCGCGGATAGCACCATAGTGGAACTGCTGTGCCCAATCGCTGGCATGGTCCATCTCTGCCATCACCGTCAGGAAGCAATGCTTGTACTGGCGGATCTCACTCTCCAACATTGACTGACCACGCAGGGCCTTGCTGAAGATGATTTCAATCTGGCTGTCGGTGTAGGGTTCATCATAGAACTCCTCAATGCCATGGTCGCTCAGACGGCAGCCATTCTCATGGAAGAAGTCATGACGTTTCTGAAGAGCATCCACCATGTCTTTAAAGGATTTGATTTCCATGTCGGCCACCTCGGCAAGTTGACGCACATAGTCGGCAAAGTCTGGTTTTTCAATGTTCATTGCCTTGTCGGGACGCCATGCTGGAATCATGCGGATTTCAAAGCCACTCTCACGTGTCTGCTTGTGGTAGCGGAGGTCGTCGACGGGGTCGTCGGTGGTGCAGACGCACTCCACATTGTAGCGGCGCATCAGTCCACGGGCAGTATATTCGGGGAGTTTCAGTTTTTCGTTGCACTCATCGAATATCTCACGGGCTGTCTTGGGGCTAAGCAGTTTCTCGATGCCAAAGGCCGTCTTCAATTCCAGATGAGTCCAGTGGTAGAGCGGGTTGCGGAAGGTATAGGGCACTGTCTCGGCCCATTTCTCGAATTTCTCCCAGTCGGTGGTGTCCTTGCCGGTGCAATAGCGCTCATCGACGCCATTGGTACGCATGGCACGCCATTTATAGTGGTCACCACCAAGCCACACCTCTGTAATGCTTTTGAACTGGTGGTCGTTGGCCACCATTTCAGGGATGAGATGACAATGATAATCGATAATGGGCATGCGGGAGGCATGCTTGTGGAAAAGATCCTGCGCAGTCTTGGTGTCGAGCAGGAAATTCTCGTCCATGAATTTTTTCATAAGATGATTGTTTTTAAGTGTTTATGTGTTTTTAATGTAGTGTTGTTCGAAAAAACATGCAAATATAACTATTTTATTTTGGAAAACGAACAAAATACCGTATATTTGCATGGAAAATTACGCAAACGATGTCGAATGAATGAAAATCACACTTTTTCAACCTCTTCTGTTCACCGTACTGGAAAGGTGTTGCTGATATACACTGGAGGCACAATAGGCATGGGGCGCAATCCAGTGACCGAAGCGCTGGAGCCACTCGACTTCAGCCATCTGACGGCAAAATTCCCCGAATTTCAATATCTCCGCACCAACATTGAGACCTACCAGTTTAGCGAACCGGTAGATTCCAGTGATATCGATCCGCAGATATGGGCAAACATCGTCAATATCATCACAAAATACTACGACAACTACGACGGGTTTGTCATTCTCCATGGTACCGACACCATGGCATATACTGCCTCGGCATTGTCGTTCATGCTTGAGAACCTCACCAAGCCCGTCATCCTCACTGGTAGTCAACTGCCAATCGGACAGTTACGCACCGACGGCAAGGAAAATCTCGTGACGAGCATCGAATTGGCATCGGCACATCATCCTGACGGAACCGCCATGGTGCCAGAGGTCTGTATCTACTTCGGAGGACAGTTGTTGCGTGGCAATCGCGCCACCAAGCAGAGCGCCGACGGGTTCAACGCTTTCGCCACGTTCAACTATCCCGTGCTCTGCCATGCAGGGGTGACTTTCACCTACCACGACCATCATATTCTACAGCCCGACTTCTCACGTCCCATGGTGCCACACACCGAGATGGACGCCAACGTCATCGTGATGTCGCTCTTCCCGGGCATTCAGGAGTGTTTCCTCCGCCATGTCTTTGAGGCGCCCGAACTACGGGCAGTGGTTATGCGCACCTTCGGTAGCGGCAACGCGCCACAACGACAGTGGCTCCTCCAACTGCTCAAGGAGGCCTCACTGCGGGGCGTAACTATCGTCAACATCAGTCAATGTGTGTCGGGATTTGTCGAAATGAGCCGTTATGACACGGGCTACCAACTGAAGGATGCCGGCGTGGTGAGCGGCCGCGACAGTACCGTAGAAAGCGCCGTTACAAAACTCATGTATCTCCAAGCCCGCTACGATGACCCCGAGACCATTCGCACCTTCATGAACCGCTCGATTGCCGGAGAAGTGACGATTTAGGTTTTAGACTTTTGACGCTATTTCTAGGAACCCTTGGATACCTAGAAGACCTAGAAGACCTAGGATACCTCAACTTTATACTCCGATTAATAAATCAATAAAACAAAAAAAATCATGAAAGAATTAAAAGGAACAAAAACCGAGAAAAACCTCCAGGAAGCATTTGCCGGTGAGAGCCAGGCACGTAACAAGTACACCTATTGGGCATCTAAAGCCAAGAAAGACGGCTACCAGCAGATAGCCGCCATCTTCGAGGAAACCGCCAACAACGAAAAAGAACATGCCAAGATGTGGTTCAAGCTTCTCGAGGGTGGTGCCGTGAAATCGACACCAGAGAATCTGAAAGCCGCTGCCGACGGTGAGAACTTCGAGTGGACCGACATGTACGACCGCATGGCACGTGAGGCAGACGAAGAAGGATTCCCCGAGATTGCCGAGAAATTCCGTGGTGTAGCAGCCATCGAGAAACATCATGAGGAGCGTTATCGCAAACTGCTTCAGAACATCGAAGATAAAGTGGTCTTTTCACGCGACGGCGACTGCATCTGGCAATGTCGCAACTGCGGACACATTGTTGTAGGCAAAGCCGCTCCTGAAGTATGTCCAGTCTGCGATCATCCCAAAAGTTTCTTTGAAATCAAAGCAGAGAATTATTAAGAAGTTAGGAGTGAGAGGTAAGGGGTGAGAGATTACCCCTGCCACTCACGCCCATTCGTCACCCACTACTCCTCACCACACACTACTTAATGCCCTAATCTCTTCTCTGTATGCGACGATTTTGTCGTCGCTGTTATCAATCACTACACCAGAAGAGACAAATCATATCTCTTACCCCTATTCATAGCCATGCCCTTCTTCCCGTTCCTCATCCTTCTCTTCGTCCTCGCTATTCCCATTCAGGCACAACAGACCGTCCCTCTTGACGGCGAATGGCAGTTTGCCATCGACCGCAGCCGTGACGGCACGCATCCCAAGCGATACACAGAGACGGTCAGCCTCCCCGGGTCGATGCTCACCAACGGCAAAGGTGATCCCATCAGTGTCCATACACAATGGACAGGCTCACTCTACGACTCCTCCTACTATTTCAATCCACGGATGGAACCTTACCGTCATGAGGGCAGGATGAAAATACCATTTTTTCTCACACCCGAGCGGCACTATGTGGGACATGCCTGGTATTGCCGCAAAGTGACAGTGCCACGGGAATGGAAAGGGCGGCGTGTGACCCTCTTCCTCGAACGTCCCCACATCGAGACGACCTTATGGGTGAATGGCCGACGTGTGGGACATGAGATGTCACTCAGTGTGCCACATCAATACGACATCACCGACTATGTGACATTCGGTGCCGACAATCAATTGGAGATACAGGTCTACAACGGCATCGAGAATGTCTGCGTGGGACAGGACTCGCACAGCGTCACCGACCAGACACAAGGCAACTGGAACGGCATAGCAGGGCGAATCGAACTACGCGCTAGCACCCCACTCTATCGTAAACGTGTGGAAACGGACATTGTCACGGGCACCGTACGTATCCTGCTCAACGACACCGTCATCACACGGCAATTGCCCACGCCCGTACGATTATGGAGCGAACATACGCCCGAACTATATACTATAGAGGTGGAATACCAAGGGGAGCGCATTCCCATTACCTTTGGATTCCGAGACATACGCACAGAGGGACGACATCTGCTGCTCAATGGCAACGAGATTT
>JAFZAE010000240.1 GCA_017548385.1 Prevotella sp. | reverse complement strand
TTGCTCCCAAGACATGTCGTAACTGAGGACCCGCCAATTTCTGCAAACTCTCACTCATCGACTTCATGCCATACATCAAGAGTGCTAACGCTCCCAACAACTTAAGAACAATCCAAATATCCATATTTAAAATAATAATCTTCTAAAACAAATTCCTTTATAAGCTAACGTTTTTATATCTTATCCAGACCTCTTCATAATAGAAAAAAGCACCTCGGCAAAAAAAATGAATAATTCATTTTGTTCTGCTCTCGGTTTTAGCTATCTTTGCAAAGCCTTTGTGCATTAGTCGAATAACATATTTTTTTACAACTATGGAACAAACTATTAAAATACGTTGCAAAAATAATACAAAAATTCAAGAATTCCCCATGGGGAGCTCACTTTATGATATTTTTATGGGTTTGGGGCTGCATATGGACTATGGTCCTGTGAGTGCCAAAGTCAATAACAAGGTGGAGGGACTCGACTTCCGCCTATATCACAACAAGGATGTGGAATTTCTTGACTTGTACTCACCATCGGGCAGCAGGGCCTACTCACGTACACTTTTCTTCGTGCTCTCCAAGGCTGTCCATGACCTTTTTCCAGAGGGAAGTGTGATTATCGACACTCCCGTTTCCAACGGCTATTACTGCGACCTCCGCATCAATCGTGCCATCACTCCCAATGACATCGCTGTCATCCGCCAGAAAATGCAGGAAATCATTGATGCCGACCATGTCATTCGTCGTTGCGAGTGCACTACTGAGGAGGCTGTCAAGATTTTCACCGAACGGAAAGCACCTACTAAAGTAAAACTGCTCCAAACCATTGGCGACCTCTATACCGAATATTACACACTGGATGGGTATGCCGACTACTACTATGGCGCACTACTGCCCAGCACCGGCCACCTGCATCTCTTCGACCTTGAACCTTATTACGATGGTATGCTGTTGCGCATTCCCTCACCTTCGGACCCCTCTCATCTTGGTGAACTAATTCGTCAAGATAAGATGTTTTCCATCTTCCAGGAACAACACCGCTGGCAGGAAATCATGGGTATCAGCACCGTGGGAGAATTCAACGAGGCTGTCGGCATGGGATATGCCTCACTGCTTATCAATGTGTCGGAAGCCCTCCAGGAAAAGAAAATCGCCCACATCGCCGAGGAGATTGCCAAGCGCAAAGAAGTTCGTATGGTTCTCATCGCCGGCCCATCGTCAAGTGGTAAGACAACCACTTGCAAACGCCTCTCCATCCAATTGGCATGCAATGGTCTGAAACCTGTGATGATTTCCCTCGACGACTATTTCCTCGACCGCGACAAAACACCACTCGACGAGAAAGGCGACTATGACTTCGAAAGCATTCACGCTCTCAACATTCCATTGCTCAACAAACAACTCAATGCCTTGCTAAAAGGCAAGGAAATAGAACTGCCAAAATATAATTTCCATCTTGGCAAAAGTGAGCGCAGCGGCAAAAAATTAAAACTGCTCGACAATCAGATTCTTGTCATTGAGGGCATCCATGCCCTTAACCCTGACCTAACCTCACAGGTTCCTGAAGAGCAGAAATTCCGCGTCTATGCCTCAGCTTTGACAACCATCTCGCTCGATCGTCATAACTACATCCCCACAACCGACAACCGTCTGCTTCGTCGCATCATCCGCGACCACAAATACCGGGGTGTGACTGCAGAGGAGACCATCCGCCGGTGGCCGTCAGTAAGGGCTGGTGAAAACAAGTGGATTTTCCCCTATCAGGAAAATGCAGACGAGATGTTCAATACCGCTATGATTTATGAATTGGCGGTCATCAAACAGCAGGCATTGAAGGTGTTGGAACGGGTACCTCAACATTCTGAGCAATATTCAGAAGCCTACCGCTTACGTAAATTCCTCAGATACTTCATTGATATCCCCGAACTCGACCCACCATCCACCTCTTTGCTTAGGGAATTCCTCGGTGGTAGCTCATTTAAGTATTAAAATGGGGTGTTTATTTAGTATACAACGGACAAACACGGGGTTTGTTCTACATTGAATGTCAGCTAACTCATAAACTCAATAACTCATAAACTCAATAACTCATAAACTCAATAACTCGTAAACTTATTAACTCGTAAACTTAATAACTCATAAACTTAATAACTCATAAACTTAATAACTCGTAAACTAATATAATAATGTGCCATTGCCAAATCTATTGCAATGGCATCAGAAAATGGATAAATATTCACGTTTTGCGGAATATTTATCCCTTTTTTGCTTTTTTTATTCATAAAAATTTTGTTATATCAAGATTATTTAAGACCTTTGCAGCCAATTATTAAAAAGTCGATGAGTTGACGAGTAAACAAGTTGTAAGTTTGGAGTATTGTCCAAACTCCTAAACTCCCAAACTCCTAGACTCCTATATATTTAAAGATAACATAAAATTTTTATGGCAGAACAATTGGAAATTAAGGAATTAGAACAAGTTGTCGTACGCTTCTCTGGCGACTCCGGCGACGGTATGCAATTGGCTGGCAACATTTTCTCCACTGTGTCAGCCACTGTTGGCAATGGCATCTCCACCTTTCCCGACTATCCAGCCGACATCCGTGCCCCGCAAGGGTCACTTACCGGTGTCTCTGGTTTTCAGGTACACATCGGACAAGGAAAAGTATATACTCCTGGCGACCTCTGCGATGTGTTGGTGGCTATGAATGCAGCAGCGCTGAAGACACAGTACCGTTATGCCAAACCACAAGCCACTATTATCATTGATACAGACAGTTTCGGTCCCTCTGACCTAAAGAAAGCTGCCTTCCAGACCGAAGACTACTTAGGTGAAATGGGCATCGATG
>JAFZAE010000239.1 GCA_017548385.1 Prevotella sp. | reverse complement strand
GTTGGTAGTGTTGGCCGATGCGCTGCGGTGGCTGCTGCCGAAGCCAGTGCCTGCCGAGGTGTTGTGGCCGCCATTGCCCGTTGCAGGACGGTTGCCGTTGTTCACTGAGGGGTTGTTGTTGTGGTTGCCGTTGCCATTGTGGTTCCCATTGTGGTTGCCATTGTGGTTCCAGTTCCCATTGTTGTTGTGGTTGCCGTTGCCATTGTGGTTTCCATTATGGTTGCCGTTGTGGTTCCAGTTCCCGTTGTGATTACCATTATTATGATTTCCGTGACCATGTCCTGCTGGTGGATTGGGCTTGTCAAAGTGGTGTCCAGCGTAGAAGCTGCCACCCCTGTGGCTGTGTCCACCCTTGAAAGTCACAAACACTGCGGGACGGTTGAAGAACATCCGGTCGAGCGCGTAGCGGGTGTATATGGAGAATGTCCAGCCACCGGTGCCCCAGGAGAGCGGGCGATAGAACCACTCGCTGGCCATGAAGCGGTCGTACTGCCAGGTGCTGAGCACGAGGCGCAGGTCGCGGTTGCGGACCTCCCACCAGAAACCGAACACGTCGGCGCGGGTATCTACGTTGAGCAGGTAGTCGAGGTTAATCTCATACACTGCCTCATATTGTGCTGCTGTCAGTCCGAGCTCGTAGGCCATCTTGTCAGAGAGGAAGAGGGCCTCGTTGCGTGCGGTGTTGAAAGGCATTGCTGCGGCGGAGATGGCTATCGTCATCATCATCACCAGGGTCATCATCTTCTTCATAGTCTTTTCGTTTTTGATGGTTGAACTTTTTGTTGTCTATCTCTTGTTTTCTGATGCAAAGGGAGTGCAAACCGAATGCAGAGTCAAGCTTGCTTGCTATGCTGAGGTGCAGCCTACCTTCGCTCTTTCTAAGGGCAAAGATAAGACGAAATTCACGACCATGAAAAGGATTATGCCTAAACTGAAAGGGTGATTTCCCTATACTTGAATAGGAAAACCACCCTTTGCTAGGGAAAACGGTTATTCAGATAAATTGGAATTTATCCGATTCTTTCTATTATCAATTCGGAAGAGCCATCTTCAAGTGAATTATACTCATCATAATGGATATGGCTTCCAATATTTTCATTTGCCAAAGCCTTCAACTGGTTTGATAAAGAGATTAAGCCTTCCTTGTTGGCAGATATCACCACTTCCTTTTCTTCACTTATAACTTTGATAGTGAATCCGTCTTCCCATATCATTCCCATAAATTCCGGTTTTTTTATGTTTCAATTCCCATTACCTGAACAAATCTGTCATGGTAAGTCGGCAATAATCTGGCTTGCGGAGGTTCATTTCAGCACGGCCTTCACCTCTGTCACCATGTCCTTGTGATTCTCGTCAGGTTTCTCTGGGTTGTAATGTATTGCCTATTCAGTTAAACGTATTTGCTTGGTTGCTCATAAAACATTGGATTTCATCCGACCTTTTCTCGCCATGGCATAGATCGAGCAAGCTTGGCTCTGTTCATTTGGCTTAACGAAAACATTCCTAAAATATGGCACAAATATAGCAAAAATACGGGAAAAACAGTAAATTTGTGGCATAAAAGCTTTTTTTTCACTATCTTTGCACATGATGACATCACAAAAGGCAGACAATATGAAAAAGAATATTTTGACAAGTGGCTTCATCGCATTTTTAGCCGTTGTAGCTATGGGCTGTGCCAAAAGCAAGGAAGCTGGCAACACATCGGGTGAAGCTGAAGATAAGAGCAGTGCTAATGAACAAACTACGAAAGGAGTATGGGACAGTTCTGACATCCCTCCAGTCTTAGCTGTGTGTGTAAAAGGCCAACCGCTTTTCGCTCCTTTCAATGAAGGCGACATCATGGGTGGAGGTATGGTATTGAGGCAATCGCCTGAGAAATACACCCAGTTTATCATGGCAGAGGAAGCCTATGGCATTGTCTTCCAAGAGGAGAAGAATAAAGACCTTGAGCATGACGCCAGTTACCTCAACCAATACGTCTATCTATTGAAAGACAAGATGAAGGGCCAATTGTTCAGTTATGCCGACCCCAAGGCTATTGAGCACTACATGATGACTCATGGCGACGTGATGCCGGAGGGTGACTTCGAGCCCATGACTTACACTTACGGCATCATCGTGGGAGCCGACTACCTGAAAGACCGCAGCATCATGTCGTTCTATTCCACCACGACAGAAGACCCCACCGAACCGCAGTTCAGTCAGGACGTCATCGCCAAGATGGAAAAGGCTTTAGATGCCAAGGTAGAGCACAACCGCATCAGTCACATCATCGGCGATGAAGAATACCAATTAGGCATCATGAGAACTCAGCCCAATGACAAATACGGCATTGCCGCATGGGTGCTCGCCAAAGGCGACGACATCACTATCTGGACAGACACTTGCGAAGTTGCGGAAGATGAGCACCGCATCTACTGGTCGAACTACGACCCCGATGAATACATGGAACCCGTCATCCTCGCTGTGGTGAAAGGCGAAAACGGTCTTGACATCTACTGCTGTCACATGTCCACTGATGAGACGGTCAACTACATGGTCATGAGGCAGCAGAAATCCAGATTCGTCAAGTACGACATGGGCAGTTTTTATCAGATGTACGAGTGAAGATTGAATTTTTTACAGATTAACTTATTTGGGTGAAACAAGAGTAGAAAGAAGGTCTCTAACTTATTGTATGCAAAATGAGAAATTGGGGATTCCCGAAATTTCAGTAACGATATTTCTAGAACTAAACACATCAAAAACAAAATAGAAATGAAAAACAAACTATTTGCTTTCTTTACACTCTTTCTTTCATCGACTTTGACGTGCCAAGTTCTGGCTCAGTTAGGATACCCCATCACGCCTGTGCCTTTTACCTCTGTGAAGGTGACACCGGGAACGTTCTGGGGACAGCGTTTAGAGGCAAGTCGGATGGTGACCATCCCGTTGGCTTTCTCAAAATGCGAGGAAACCGGCAGATATACCAATTTTACGAATGCTGCGGAACATTTGAAAGACCCCTCCAAAGTGTTTAAGGTAGGAGGATATTCTTTCGATGACACCGACCCCTACAAAACCATCGAGGGAGCGAGCTATATCCTCCAGACCTATCCC
>JAFZAE010000238.1 GCA_017548385.1 Prevotella sp. | reverse complement strand
TTATTCATTCATAATATCCAGAATATATGGTAGTTATGGAGCATAAAGTCAAATGTTTGGGCAACGACGGCCTGCAAGGCCATCAGCCATCAGGGTAATAGTAACTGACAGATATACAACACGCCCTATAAGGGCAAAAGCTTTATGCATTTACGTTTGTTCTTTTGGCCTTTCAGGGCGAGTTTTCCATCTCATCATACAAACCACAGGGCGTTGCCCTGGGCTAAGAGCTCATTAGCCTTTCAGGCCGTTTGAATATAAATTCACTTGCGAAACTTAAAAAGGTAACTTATGTGATGATGGTTTTTGAAAACTTTGCAAAAATCAAAAATTTTCTAACCCATTAGAAAATATTTGTATATATTTGCAAACGGAATAAACCCTAAACAATTATCTAATGAAAAAAATCAATCTTATCTTGGCCCTTGTGGCTGTAGTATTTGCCGTTGTCTCTTGCGGTACAAAGAAAGAAGAACCAAAGAAGAAAGCATTGGTGCTCTATTATTCACAAACTTCCAACACGAAAACCGTAGCACAGGAAATCGCCAAATTGATGGAGGCGGACATTGAGGAGATTGTTCCAGTAAATCCCTATGACGGTGATTTCCAAGCAACAATTGACCGCTGTTCAAAGGAGCGTGATGAGGGAATTAGTTGTGAGATTAAACCTATTTCTGCCGACATCACCAAATATGATGTGATTTTCCTTGGCTTCCCAGTATGGTTCGGAACTTATGCACCGCCTGTTGCTGCCTTTTTAGATCAAGCAGATTTGAGTGGAAAGAAAGTTGTTCCTTTCTGCACTTTTGGCAGTGGTGGGCTTGATTCCAGTGTGAAGGATTTAGCAAAGAAGCAGCCGAAAGCAGAGATTCTTCCCGGTTATGGTGTTCGTGCAGCACGTATGGCTGCTGTCCCCAAGGAGGTAGATCAATTCTTGAAGGAAGGTGGTTTTATCGAGGGCGAGTTTACCAAGTTGGAAGCATTTGCAGAAGAGCATCCTGTTAGTAAAGAGGAATCAGACATCTTCGATGCAGCCACAAAAGACTATCCTATGATGCATGCTCAGGCCAAGACTGTAGCAACCCGTAACATCCCTGGTGGTGTTGAGTATCTTTTCACAGCTGTCGATCTTCCTCGCGAGGACAATCAGCAAGCACCTCCTCCAGGAGAGTTGAAAGTATATGTGACAAAATTAGAGGGTGCAACCCCAGAATTTACACAAGTTGTCAGATAACGACAAAACAAAAACTCCCATCAATGGGAGTTTTTTTGTTATCTATACCGCTAAATCAATCATTAAATTTCTTCCAACTCACACATAAATCACGGTTAAGAGTTTGTTGGAATCGAACAGTTCTGCAGCAACTTCTTGTATTTGTGTGGAAGTAACTTGGTCGATGCTTTCGTAGAGGCGTTCCACATCTCGCTCCCATCCATAATGCAAGAAACTCTTGCCGAAACTAAGGGCAAAACTTTCACGTGCATCGCAAGCGATGCCAATCTGGCCTTTCAACTGTCGTTTGGCAGCAAAAAGTTGCTGGGCGGTCAGTTGGGTGTTGACTATTTTGTCCAATTCACGTCTGACCAATCGCAAACATCTTGCAACATGCTTGTGGTCGCAACCAAAATAGACGCTCCAGGTTCCTGTATCGCTATAACAAACCATCGAACTTTCCACAGTGTACACCAAGCCATTGCGCTCGCGTAAGGCAAGGTTCAGACGGGCATTCATGCCAGGACCACCTAGCATATTGTTGAGCAGATAGAGTGGGATACGCCTACTGTGGTGTATGCCATAGGCGCGACAGCCAGTCATAACATGTGCCTGATGGGTGCCACGGTCGATTTCAAATGTTCCTTTTTGTACATCGGGCAATGTCATTTCAGTAATTTCAAGGTCTGTCAATAGTGGTTGACTTACCGGGAAGTCGGCTGTTGCTTTTTCCAATAGGCGAACAAGACGGTCGAAATCAACATTACCATACGCAAAAAACACCATGTTTTCAGGACGGTAATGCTGCTTGACGAACGACTGTGCATCAGTAGTTGTAAATTGCCTTACCCGCTCTGCTGTACCAAGGATGTTGTGCCCTAAGGGATGATTCTCAAATAAACGGCTTTCAAATTCATCGAAGATAAGTTCGGAAGGGGTGTCGTTGTAACTCTCAATTTCGTCAGCAATGACTTCTGTTTCCTTGTCGATTTCTGCTTGTGGGTATGTGCTGTGAAAAACAATATCACTTAATAAATCAACTGCACGCGGCAGATGTTCGGCAAGAATGGCAGCATAATAGACCGTATCCTCCTTGTTGGTAAAGGCATTCAGGTCGCCGCCAACACGCTCCAAACAATTGAGGATATGCCAGGAACGTCGACGAGACGTTCCCTTGAATGTGACGTGTTCGCAGAAATGCGCCATTCCCTCATAGCCGGGATCTTCATCGCGGGAACCGACATTGACACCATATCCACAAAAAACCACATTGGAATGGTCGTAAAGGTGAATTACCCTCAAACCATTCCGCAGTGTAGCTGTATTATAAGTCTTACCTTGTTTTTGCATGACTCTCACCTCTTCCCCCTTACCCCTGGGTTACAGACATTCCAAGACACGTTTGAGCACGGTTTGTGCCGAAATTTCACGGTTGGCTGCTTCAGGAATGACCAGTGAGTGACTACTCTCGATGACGTCATCGGTAACAATCAAACCACGGCGCACAGGGAGACAGTGCATGAAATAGCCATCGTCAGTCCACGACATATGTTCGCTATCGATAGTCCAACTCATGTCACGGCTTAGAATCTTGCCATAGTCCTCTGGACGGCTGACACCAGGGCAACTCCAGTTTTTGGCATATACGAAATGTGCACCCTCAAGGGCTTTACGCTGGTCATATTCCACTCGTGCATCGCCCACAAACTGTGGGTCAAGTTCATAACCCTCAGGATGGGTAATTACCAAATCGACATCGGCTGCATTCATCCACTCTGCAAAGGAGTTGGGAACAGCTTGGGGCAGAGCACGGCAATGGGGTGCCCATGTAAGTACCACCTTTGGACGCTCCACAGGTTTATGCTCCTCGATGGTGATGAGGTCGGCAAAGGCTTGCAAGGGGTGTACCGTGGCTGTTTCCATAGCAACAACGGGACGACCGCTGTAGCGTACGAACTGACCGACAATGGTCTCAGCATAATCAAACTCACGGTCGGTGAGACCGGCGAAGGAGCGTACAGCGATGATGTCGCAATAACTGCCCATCACGGGAATAGCCTCTAATAAGTGTTCACTTTTGTCACCGTCCATAATGACGCCGCGTTCAGTCTCCAATTTCCAGGCGCCGGCATTCACATCAAGCACGATGACGTTCATGCCAAGGTTCATAGCGGCTTTCTGGGTGGAGAGACGGGTACGCAGGCTATTGTTGAAGAAAATCATCAGCAGGGTTTTATTTTTGCCCAATTGCTGATACTGGTAACGGTCTCTTTTTATCTCTTTTGCCTCGGCGAGTGCCTCATTGAGGTTACCCAGGTCTTTTACGTTAAAAAAAGTCTGCATATAATTATGGAGTTATAATATGGAGTTATCACGTCTAACCTCTAGTTTGGCCCTCCCCCTCGATGAGCCATTTGTAGGTGGTAATTTCTTCGAGTGCCATCGGGCCACGTGGACCAAGTTTCTGTGTGCTGATGCCTATTTCTGCACCCATACCAAATTGTCCGCCGTCAGTGAAACTGGTGGGGGCATTAACATAGACGCAGGCTGCGTCGACTTTTGCCTGGAAAGTTTGGGCGGCAACCTTGTCGTTTGTGATGATACATTCGCTATGTCCACTGCCGTAGGTAGTGATGTGGGCGATGGCCTCGTCGAGTGAGGAAACAGTGCGAATGGCCATAGTATAGGACATGAACTCGGTTCCGAAACTTTCATCGGTGGCATGTTTGAGCAACTCTGCAGGATATTGTCCGTTGAGTGTGTTGTATGCTGCTTCGTCAGCATAGATGAGCACCTTACTGTCTGCAAGAGGGGCGCAGAGTTTGTAAAGGTCTGTCAGACGATTTTGATGCACAATCAAACAATCGAGGGCATTGCAGACACTCACCCGACGGGTCTTGGCATTGTTGACTATCCTGCGACCCATATCTAAGTCGCCTTCAACGTCGAAGTAGGTGTTCACCACTCCTGCCCCGGTCTCAATTACAGGTACTCGGGCGTTATCTCGTACAAACTCAATGAGTCGTTTTCCGCCCCGGGGGATGCACAAGTCTATATATCCCACGGCAGCGAGCATCTCACCTGTCGCCTCATGGGTAGCGGGCAATAGTTCCACCACCGATGGATTGATACCGTATCGACGTAGTACATCGTGGATCATTGCCACAATGGCCTTGTTGGAATCATCAGCGTCT
Source organism: Prevotella sp. (assembly GCA_017548385.1). Taxonomy (GTDB): domain Bacteria; phylum Bacteroidota; class Bacteroidia; order Bacteroidales; family Bacteroidaceae; genus Prevotella. The sequence goes on along the minus strand of JAFZAE010000238.1, from coordinate 6,587 downwards.
TTGCCGCCTTTGAGCACACAGGCATTGCCACTTTTGAAACAAAGGGAGAACACATCGAAACTCACGTTGGGGCGAGCCTCATAAATGATGCCGATGACACCAAAGGGGACACTGACACGACGTAGACGCAAGCCGTTGGGCAGCGTGCGTTTCATGAGTGTCTTGCCAAGAGGGGAGGGTAAATCGGCCACATGCCGCATATCAGAGGCAATGTCTGCGAGTCGTTTCTCAGTAAGTTGCAGCCGGTCATAGAGTGGGTTTGTGCGCTCCATGCGGCTGAGGTCTTTGGCATTGGCGGCCAACAAGTCAGTCTGATTGTTGCCAATGGCATCAGCCACCGCTTTCAACACTTGGTTTTTGACATCGTCGTCGATGAGTGCCAGTTCGCGACTGGCGGCTTTCACTTGCTCAAATATTGCTTTTGTCGTCATAGTCTTTGTCTTTTTATAGTGGCTATAGTATCTATAGTGGCTATAGAATTTTTGGATTTGGGAAAAATTATTGCTCCAAATATAGATAGTCGTAGTGCACGATGGGGCGCTGGCCATGTTTGCCGATAAGTTGACGGGCGGTGGCACTGTCATAGGCACTGCGACCAACGGCAATTTTCTCGCCTTTCTCATCGATGATGTTGACGAGATCACCTTCATCGAAATCGCCCTCAACGGCGGTCACACCTACCAATAGAAGGCTGACAGCATGAGTGCCCAATAGAGCAGCACGGGCATCAGCGTTCACCTGTAGGGTGCCTTTGGCAAAACTGTCGCTATGGGCAATCCATTTCTTGATACCGGAGACGGTATCGGCCACAGGGATGAAGGCAGTGTGGACGGTATCCTCGGGATGTCGGACTAGACGGATGAGTATGTCATCACGACGGCCGTTGGCGATAATCACCTTGATACCCTCCTCAGCCACTTTACGTGCGATGTTGTATTTTGTTAACATGCCGCCCCTGCCGAATCCACTCTTCTCACTTTGGATGTAATCGCTTAGGTCGCAGCCTTGTGCCACCTCACGGATGACTTTTGCATGAGGGTCTTTGGGCGAACCATCGTATATGCCGTCGATATTACTTAGAATAACAAGCGTTTCGGCATCCATCATAGAGGCGATAAGACCCGACAGTTCATCATTGTCAGTAAACATAAGTTCTGTCACGCTGATGGTGTCATTCTCGTTGACGATAGGCACAACGCCATTATCGAGCATCACCCTCATACAAGCGCGTTGATTGAGGTATTCGCGTCGTGTAGAGAAACTCTCCTTCATAGTGAGAACCTGTCCCACATGGATACCATATTCGCGGAACAGGCTATAATAGAGGTTGATGAGTTTTGCTTGTCCCAGTGCGGAATAGAGTTGTCGTTGTGCTACGCTGTCAAGTTTACGGTTAACCTTGATTTCATCGCGACCGCTGGCCATGGCACCACTCGACACCAGTATGACCTCATAGCCATGACGATAGAGCCACGCCACCTGGTCGACAATGGCCGACATACGAGTAATGTCAAGTTTGCCGTCATTGCGAGTGAGCACGTTACTCCCCACTTTCACCACAATCCTTTTTTTAGGCATATTCGTATTTATGAGTTTTTCACTATAGTTTCTTTAGATACAATAGTCACTATAGATATGCTACTTCTTATCTTTTTCCCTAATCTCCACACGGCGTATTTTGCCGCTGATGGTTTTAGGCAACTCATCAACAAAATCGATGATGCGGGGATATTTGTAGGGGGCAGTGACCCGTTTCACGTGGTTCTGAAGCTCTTTTACCAAGTCAGGACCAGCTTTCTCGCGCCACTCTTTGCCGAGCACTACGGTGGCTTTCACAACCATACCGCGCACATCGTCGGGAACACCAGTGATAGCACATTCCACTACAGCGGGATGGGTCATCAGGGCACTCTCTACTTCAAAGGGACCGATGCGATAGCCACTACTTTTGATGACATCGTCAGTACGTCCTTCAAACCAGTAATAGCCATCCTCGTCGCGCCATGCCACGTCACCGGTGTGATAGATACCATCGTGCCAAGCCTCACGAGTGAGTTCCTCGTCACGATAATATTCCTTGAAAAGTCCTATCGGCTTACGGTCACCTACACGAACAACAATCTCACCTTTTTCACCGTCCTCGCAGGAGGTACCGTCGGGCTTGATCAAGTCAATGTCGTATTGGGGGTTGGGAATACCCATCGAACCCGGTTTTGGGGTCATCCACGGCATGGTGCCAAGGGTCATGGTTGTCTCTGTTTGTCCAAAGCCCTCCATAAGTTTGATGCCTGTCTGCTCATAGAATTTGGAATAGACTGCGGCGTTCAGTGCCTCGCCGGCGGTGCAGCAGTAGCGGAGGGCATGGAGGTCATAGCGGGTGAGGTCTTCGCGAATCATAAAGCGATAGACAGTAGGTGGAGCACAGAAAGAGGTGACTTGATATTTCTCCATTTGACGGAGCATTAGGTCTGCGGAGAATTTCTCATGGTCATAGACGAAAACGGCTGCTCCGGCAAACCACTGGCCATAGAATTTTCCCCAAACGGCCTTACCCCATCCCGTATCAGCAACAGTGAGGTGAAGACTGTCTTCCGAGAGGTTGTGCCAGAAGACACCCGTTGTGAGATGCCCCATGGCATAGAGGAAGTCATGAGCCACCATTTTGGGTTCGCCGCTGGTGCCACTAGTGAAATACATCAACATCGTGTCGGAGTTGGTGTTGGTATGGCTGGGGCGTACAAATGCTGGGGCCAGATTGATTTCTGCTTGCCAGTCGTGGAAGCCCTCAGGTACCAACGGACCGATACTGACGAGTGTCTCCACTGTGGGACTTTCGGGCATAGCGGCTTTCACTTGACCAAGCACATATTCTTCGCCCACGCAGATGATGGCCTTGACCGATGCACGTTGGTCGCGATATACGATATCGTGTTTGGTAAGCATATGAGTGGCTGGTATAGCAACAGCGCCAATCTTGCATAGTGCGAGCATGGTAATCCACCATTCCAGACGGCGCTTGAGAATAAGCATTACCATATCGCCACGACCAATCCCTAACGTTTGGAGATAGGAAGCGGCCTGGTCGCTACGTTCCTTCAGTTCGCCAAAAGTGATACGTATCTCCTGACCTTCGTCATTGGTCCAGAGCAGTGCCAGTTTGTTGGGTTGTTCCTCTGCCCACGCGTCGGTAACGTCGTAGGCAAAATTAAAGTTCTCCTTGATATTAAAATGCAGATTCTTCTTGAAGTCTTCCACCGAAGTGAAGGATGTCTGCCTAAGAAATCTCTCAATCATAGTTGTGCTTATTATGGGAGTTATAGGAGTTCTCACCCCTTACTTCTTAAAAAATTATTGCCAGAAAACGAACCTCTTTGTCGTTAAGTGCTCGCATTCCATGGGGTTGGGTCGCGTCGAAATAGACGGAGTCGCCTTCGTTGAGGGTGAGGACCTTGGAACCGATAGCCAGTTCCATTGTGCCTTCCAACACCATGTTGAATTCCTGGCCACTATGAGAATTCATCTCACGTGGAGTGTCGGGTGACTTGGGAGCTACAGTGACGATGAAGGGGTCGGCTTTCCTGCCACGGAAGCCACTTGCAAGGCTCTCGTAGTTGTAGGCACTGCGGCGTTCCACACTCATGCCCTGACCTTTGCGAGTGAGAAAATAACTGCTCATTTTTGGCTCTTCGCCAAACATCAGCACGTCGAGTGATACGCCATACTCCTTGGCGATTTTCTGGAGGTTGGCCACTGAGAGTTCACTCTCGCCGCTTTCCATCTTTTCATAATGCTCTACTGTGATGCCGCAAACGTCGGCCATTTCTTGTGGGGTGATGTCGAGAACGTCGCGTAATCCACGCAAACGCTCACCTATTTGTTTAATTTGCTCGTCCATATTTTTGTTAGTGGGTTAGAGGTAAGGAGTGTAATCTAGTTAGAAGTGAGGAGTTGCAAATAACTTGTCAACTTGTCAACTCGTCAACTTGTTAACTTATAAATCACTTTAATCCAGCTTTCAGTCCTCGGATGACAGAACTGGTAAAGCCGGCATGTTCCATTTCGTTGAGACCCTTGATGGTGACACCTCCGGCTGTAGTCACTTTGTCTATCTCTGCTTCGGGGTGGTTGCCGGTTGACTGCAGCAGGGATACGGCTCCTTTCACTGTCTGAAGCACGATTTTCTGGGCATCAGCAGCACGGAAACCAATTTCCACACCGCCCTCTGTGGAAGCACGTACATATCGCATGGCATAGGCAATACCACAAGAGGCCAAGGTTGTCCCTGCGGCCAACTGATTCTCCTCGATGACGATGGTCTGTCCCAGTTGGTCGAAGAGTTGGACTAAGGTTTTTGTGTCGGAAGGTGTGGCCTTGACAGGTACCAGGAAGGTCATCGACTCACGAATGGCGATGGCAGTGTTGGGGATACAGAGGAACAGACGCGGCTGGCGGAAGTCGCCTTTATCAAGCCATGTGCGAATAGACTCTGAGGATACGCCGGCAGCGATGACGACAAGGATTTGTCGTTCGTAATCAAGTGTGTCGAGGAGGCCTTTGATGACTGTCTCCACCAACCATGGCTTGACTGCTACGATGACGATGTCGGCACCTTTAATGGCGGCACTGTTGTCAGAGGTGATATGGATGCCTGTATTGATAAAACGCGTTTGCATGGCCACGCTCGGGTCGGAGATAGTGATATCCGCAGGATTCACTGTCTCGCACATAAGCAGTCCCTCAACCAGGGCGCCTCCGATGGCTCCTGCTCCAATAGTGGATATTTTCATACTAGTACTTTTGAAAGTTTCTCAATAAATAGGTCGGCTTCTTCGATGGTGAGGCAAAGTGGGGGTAGTAACCGTAGCACATTAGTGCCAGCGCAACCCGTGAAGCAATGTTCTTCATGCACCAACCTTTGCCGTACTTCCTTGTGGGGAATGTCGAGGTCGATGCCAATCATCAGACCACGGCCGCGAACATCGACGATATGGCTGCCAGCCTTGCTGCCGTCATTTGCCATGTTCCCTAAACGTTTCATCAGATGCTCGCCCACTAAGCGGGCATTTTCAATCAACTGTTCGCGTTCTATTACGTCGAGAACGGCTAGTGCAGCAGCACAAGCCAGATGGTTGCCACCAAAAGTTGTACCCAACTGTCCATAGACTGGTTTGAATTCGGGGGATATCAGTACGGCTCCCATGGGGAAACCATTACCGATACCTTTGGCCACACTGATGAGGTCAGGACGGATTCCTAACCACTGGTGGGCAAAAAACTTGCCACTTCGACCATAGCCACATTGAATTTCATCGCAAATCAGCACCGTTCCGTAGCGCTTGCAAGCAGCCTGCAAACCATGTGCAAACTCCTCGCTAACCATTCGGATGCCTCCCACACCTTGGATACACTCAATGATGGCGGCACAGACATCACCTTTGGACAATTCCTGCTCCCATGCATCCAAATCATTAAGTGGTAAGTAGGTGACATGGCCGTTGGCATTGATGGGGGCGATAATCTTGGGGTTATCGGTTGCCTCGACAGCCAAAGAGGTGCGTCCATGAAAAGCTTTTATGGAAGATAACACCCGGGTACGGCCATTGTGGAACGATGCTAATTTCAAACAATTCTCATTGGCCTCGGCTCCACTGTTGATAAGAAAGAGTTGATAGTCATCGTAACCACTAATAGTGCCAATTCGATTAGCAAGTTGGCGTTGCAATTCATTAACAACGGAATTAGAGTAGAATCCTATCTGCTCTACTTGGCGGCTGATCATCTCAACATAGTGAGGATGGCTGTGGCCAATACTGACCACTGCATGTCCACCGTAAAGGTCCAGATATTCTGTCCCTTTGTCGTCATAGACCTTGCAACCTTTACCACTGACGATGTTGACGTCGAAGAGGGGATATACGTCGTATAGTTTCATTTTTTTATTAGTTGACGAGTTGACGAGTTAACGAGTTGACAAGTTGTTTGATTCTTTTTAGTTAATGAGTTGACAAGTTAATAGTTTTTCAAATAACTTGTCTCTTGTCAACTTATTTACTTGTCAAATATAATTAAAATGCACTTGGCTTGAGACGCAGACCAGTTGTCTCATCTATGCCGAACATGATGTTCATATTCTCCACAGCCTGGCCGACAGCACCTTTGAGCAGATTGTCAATACAAGAAGTGATTAACAGTTTGTCGCCATATTTCTCGCAGTGCACAAGGGCTTTGTTGGTGTTGACCACTTGTTTCAGGTCGAGAGGCTTCTCCACATAGTGGGTGAAGGGGGCATTGGCATAGAAGTCTTTGTAGGCTTTCACAATGTCGTCAAGGGCGGCAGTAGTCTTTACCACTTCTGTGGCAAAGATGCCACGGGCAAAATCGCCACGATATGGGATAAAATCTATAGCCACATCGAGATGTCCCTGTACCTGTGCCAGACTCTGGCAGATTTCAGGTACATGCTGGTGGGAGAAAGGCTTATAGATGCTCAGATTGTTGTTTCGCCATGAAAAATGGGTGGTGGCACTTGGTTTCTGACCTGCGCCTGTGCTGCCTGTGATGGCATTGACTGAGACATCGTGGGTAAG
>JAFZAE010000237.1 GCA_017548385.1 Prevotella sp. | reverse complement strand
TGAGTTTTACATTAGGACTTACACTCTTTTTTCTTTGTGAACCGAATTAGAGCAGCCCACAATGCCAATATTATTACTATTACGATTGTATGTCGAAGCGGGCTCTCTATTTTGTGAGCCTCCCTTTGTGCTTGAGTAAAAAAGTCATCCGGAGTCAATGCTGTTTTGACGTCCAGATTTCGGTTTTGTAGAGTTTCTGCTAAATGCAGTGTGTTAGCTCTATTCAAAAGTGTATCAATTCCTTTTTCATGACGATGGAATAGATATAACGAATAGGTGGATGTGGAAGATGCATCAATTTCCGAGGTTGTTGCCTTGTCTTTTATAACCACGAACACGCTATCATCTAGTACCCATAAATGTTCCACATGGCCATGACCTTCTTGGTAAGGACCATCTTCTCGATTTCTGATAGATGCTGTCTCAGGCATGTCTACAGCGGAAAGATAGTGGCTTGCAGAAAGGGGTGCCTCCCAATAATCACCGAAACCCAAGTCGACACCTTTCGTTTTGGATATATACACACTTCCGATGAGTCCCAATATAATCTCCATGCCAATGAACAATGCTGGAGTTAAAGCGGCCAACAACACTATCAACCGTTTGTGACTCCAGTTCTTTCGGTGAACAATCCTCCATGCCACAAAGGAACACAGGATTCCGAGAACAAAGGCAATGATCAACGCAATAATGCTATATATAATCAAAAAAATAATGTTCATCTTACTTTTTATCTTTATATTTAGGCAGTAAAATTGGAAGTATCATTTATTCATCATCGGAATCACAGCTAATGCTTTATCACCTCCATAAGTGAATCGTTCTTTTCTTGATCAAAAGGATATCCATCACTTAATCTGTAAAAGATAGTGCGATGATAGACGCTGTCACTTTCAAATTCCGTTGCGTCAATCTCTTCTTTTATCAAGTCAAAATCTTTGTACATTGTATAATCAGCTCCCTTCAATTCACCAAATCCGATGTCGTCCAAACGATACATACGCCTGTCTATAAGACCATCTCTTTTGTACAGGACAAACATATTGGGGTCAATAAAGCCGTCGTATTCCGAATATACGGCGTACTCTTTACTGCTCCATATTTTTTCGTCATGCCTGACCATTGCAATATACCAGCTAATCAAACATGCTATAACCAATACAACACATCCAAACCATGCCAATATTCTCCATAGAATGTGCTTCCCCTTAGTATAACGGATTGTCATCAGGACACCAATGATAGCGATCAACAGCGAGGCGAATATCCAAGCCCAATTGTTCAATTGCCAAACCAACCTATCACCATTTTCGAGGAACAATGTCGGCACAAATGAAATCCCCAAAAGGATCAAGGTGAACAGTGCCATTCCCAACATTCTATACTTCTTCATTTTGCTGTCGGTTTTATTTGTCCAAAATTTTTGTGAAATCAGTTACAATACAGAGACATTTATGGTCATGTTATTCAAGTTTAGCAAACCCCATATTACTTTTCATAACTTGCGGAAGTTGAATCATGCAAACATACTTAGTCGTTTACGTCTGTGGAGACGACAGACGGGGCTTTCTGATATCTTGCTTTTGTCAAATCGATGCTAATGGCTGGCAACACGGCAGCATCATCGCAGGTGACGGCGGTCCCTTGGTTATACAGATAGCCAAAGTCGCAGACGTAGGTGATGCTGCTGGGTGTGTAGCCATTGGTGCGCATGAACCAGAAGGAGTTGCCGCGATAGTTCATGACCGACGACCACCATGCACCGCGGCATTTGGCGTAGAGGGTGGAACGGAATCGGCGGGCTGGGTCGTCGATGCCGCTGCCAGCATAAAAACCATAGTCAGAGGCCAGTGGGGAGGCAAACACCTCATTGTTGGAGAGAATGAACACATAGTCTTGCGTGTCTGGGCCGCAGTAGGTACCGTACTGGGCGTTGGGCGAGTTTTCCACGTTGGTCAGTTCAATGGCTTCGCGTTCTGTCTCGGAAAAGGCACGGTTGAAAAACTCTTTGTTCAACCACTGGCGCAGATGGCTCCCGCTCCAGTTCACATCCTCATCTTTGTCGTGGAAAGGACAAGTGTCGGGCATACGGTCTGCCAGCAGCACGGCCTTGGTGCCGCTGATTTTCAGAATACGCCATTTGATGGGCGCATAGGCGAAAAAGTGCCAGGCATCGGTGTCTGTCCATCGATAGTGTTGTTCGCGGTCTGTGGAACAGGTGACGGTCCCAGAGCCTTTCAGTCGGTGATACCGCTTGCCGCCAATCTCTGTGTCGTCATCCGTCCAGTCAGCATCCTCCAATCGGCTGTAAAGCGTGGCATCCGCAATCACATCGCCAGAGGCCAGTGCGTAGTCATCCACGGCACTGAAACTGCTACTGACCACCTCGTTGGTAGGGTAGGAGCCGAACAAAATACACTCCCATCGCGTAAAATGGGTCTTCTTGTCGGAATCTTTCACCCAAGGGCTGTTCAGATCCTGATAGGCATCGCCGGTATATCGTTCCTCGCTGGGCGAGTCGCTGTCACCTTCGTCGTCGTCTTTGTTGCAAGATGTTGTTACGGCTCCCAGTATCAATAGCCATACGAGGTGGAAGTATATCTTTGTTCTGATGTCCATAGTTTATTTGAGAATATCGGTTGAATAGACGGGTTCTGCTTTTTGATAGTTGGCGCTTGAGAGATTGAGGGTGATGGCAGGTAGCACGGCTGCATCATTACAGGTGACAACGATACCGCGGTTGTAGGTGTCGCCCGACTCACCGACATACACGACGTTGGCCTTTGTGTAGCCGATGGAGCGCATGAACCAGAAAGAAACACCGCGATATTCTTCCATTGGTGACCACCAAGCACCTCTACATTTTGCATAGAGTGTCGATCGAAAACGGCGTGCTGGGTCATTGCCGCTATCGTTGTTACTGAAGCCGTACTCTACGGCCAGGGGCGATGAGAAAGTCTCACTTTCGGAGAGGATGAATACACGGTCTTGTGTGTCTGGCCCACAGTCGGTGCCGAAATAGTAGTTGGCGATGTTCTTGACATCGGTCTCTTCGATAGCGTCGATTTCCGACTCCGTGAAGGCTCGACAGAGG
>JAFZAE010000236.1 GCA_017548385.1 Prevotella sp. | reverse complement strand
TTGTAGCATCTTCTCTATCCATAGTTGGAAGAAGCGGTCATAGATGCTGTAAATATTGTCGTTCTTTGTGATAAAGTCCTTTTCCAACAGTCCTTTGACGGCAGAAACGACAGAGCTGGTTGACGGAAGGCGATATTTGCGAACGAACTTGCCACCCGAAATATTTTTCACCTGTCCCTCTGCAGCTATGGCCAGAAATACATTGCGCTGTTTCTCAGGCATTTGACGCAGCAGTTCACTGTAATATGCTGACGACAGTTGCAGATAGGTGTCAATGGCTCTGTCAATCATTTCCATTCCACAGGTTTCACCCTTTGGCGTCAACATATAGAGCATGTTCATGATGCGTTGCACATTAGCCGTAATACCCTCAAACCGTTGATAGACAGATTCCACCACTTCATAGGATATTCTTCGGGCACCATTTTTGGCAAACTGAGGTTCTGCAAATGCCCAGTAACGATCCAGCGGAATAGTCTCGAGACCCATGGGCATTACCGACTGATAGAAAGGACGTGAGGGAGAAAGAAACATTTCACTCATCATGTGTCGCTGAGAACCAGCAAAGATGAAATTGGCATTGCTGCACTTTTGAATCTGCGTACGCAATGCTGCTTCCACATTTTGGTGATCATTATAATAGAGAATCTGCTGGAATTCATCGATGGCCACCAAACAGTGTTTCTCTGCCAAAGCCAGATAGGCGAAGATCTCGTCGAGTGTGACCTGCGGAGGCACCATCGCTCCAACGCCCAGGCCCCATACAGGATTACCGTTGATGTCGAAGGATATTTCAGAACGTACCGACAACAACGCATTCAGGAAACCTTCCCAAACCCTGCGTCCTTTGGGCTTCAGCGCATCAAGGATGGACTTTCCAAATACGCTGACAAAGTCGTGCAACGAGTTGGTGGCATAGATATCGATGAGAAAACAGTAATAGTCATCTTTGATTCTCTCTTGTTGAAAACTATGCCGTATCAAGTCGGTCTTGCCAACCCGACGAGGTGACATCAGCGCAACATTATTTCCGTTTGTCAAGAGATTGGTGAGCATGGCTGTTTCGTCCACCCGGTCACAGAAATATTCCGGCCCTGCATAGCCATTTGTTACAAAGGGATTGTCAATCATTTCTTCTCACTTTTTCCTGCAAAGATAATGCTTTTATTTGAATTATCAAAAAATAATTATCAAAAAATAATTATCAAAAAATAACAAACACCTTTAATCCTTTCGGTTCCATGTTCGTTAGGCGCAGGATGGAAGCCGCCTTCCTTCAATTGGTCTTTCTCCGATTCAGACCATTTTCGACATAAAATATTGATAGTCGTTATAGACATTGACCAGGAAATACTCTGCATCGGTGCCTGGAGCCACATTTACGCCCATCACCCGACGTGTTTTTTCTGCCAACCGTAGAAGACGGTCGTTGCGCAAAGCATTGGGGCGTGAACTTAAAATACTGGCAATTAGTCGGAATTGCGACATTGAAAGGTTGGTGGCTTGGGGATAAATGGGCTGGTAACCAGACTCAGCAAAAGAGAAATTAAAGAGATTGCCGTAATAACCTTCCCTGGCAAGACTCACCACCGTGGTGCCTGCCGCCAAATCACCGAGCCGCTGACTGTTGCGTGTGAAGACGATACATGTAAGACCTATAAACGCCATCGTGTCAACCAACAACAACACCCACCTCAAGATATAAGAACTGATAGGAGGTGTGGAACCATCTAGGCAAACCACTTTGATCCCCACCAATTTCTTCCCTAAACTTTGTCCATGGTTGAAAACCTCCATCAACAGTGGATACATCAAGATAGGAATGTTTAGAATCAGCATCAACACGATTGTACCTGATCCCAACATGATGGCCAAATTGCCAACAATAATCCCAACGATTAGACTAGAAAAGAACATAACACATAGGTCTACCAGGAATGCCACCACCCGCTGAAGCACAGTGGCTGCCACCTGATGGACACATACATATTGACCTGTGATAAAACTTGTTTGGGCCATCAACTTATCTCTTTTCGGACATACACGGGGTATGTCCCTACGTTGTGCTGTCTCTGTCACCCCTTCGGGGTTCATGTATTCTCCCTTATCTACCGGGGGTTAACACCCCCGGCTGTATTCTGACGCCCCGTCGGGGCTAGGCTGAAGTAGTGTTGTCCAAACTCCTAGACTCCCGTCGCGGAACTTACGTTTCACGAAATACTCCTGGGCGGTGCAAGGCAGACAGGGGTCGATGACAAGACCGGCTATCCCTCAGTCTACATCAACAAATAACCCGTTTACTTGTCAACTTGTTTACTTGTCAACTCGTCTACTTGTCAACTTATATCTTCATTTTTTTGCAAAATTACATTTTATTCTCTAATTTTGCAAGCAACAAGTTTATTTTATTCAATAGACATCTGATAGCATGAGAGAGGCGGTTTTTATCCGGCGTAATTTAGCAAAATGGAGGCAGATAGAAGGAGGCATGGGTGGCTTTTACAAATTTTCTCCTGATGAGAAGGTAGAGGCATACAATGAAGTTACTTCCGACTTGGCTTTTGCCCAAACCCATTATCCCGACTCTCCCATCACCAACTATCTCAATGACCTTTCATTAGCACTACACCGAAATCTTTACCGCAACAAGACCAGCAGTTGGTCTCAACTGAAGCATTTTTGGACTCACGACATACCTCTTTGTGTCTATGAGTCCCGTGGGGCATTGCTTACCTCACTGGCAATTTTTGTGGTAATGATTATTGTGGGCATCGTCTCCACCTATGGCGACCCAGAATACACCCGTCAAATCCTTGGTGACGACTATGTGAACATGACACTCCAGAATATCGAGAATGGTGAGCCTATGGCTGTTTATGGCGGTGATTCACAAATGGTTTCCTTCCTCGGTATTACCATGAATAATGTGATGGTGGCTTTCATCATCTTTGGCATGGGGATATTCACCAGTTTTGGCACAGGATACCATTTGATGACCAATGGCGTAATGGTGGGTACGTTTATCACCTTCTTTATCCAGCGTGGTCTTTTTGTGGAGAGCATCCTGGCCATCATGCTTCACGGCACCCTTGAATTGTCTGCCATTGTCATAGCCGGCGGTGCTGGAATCACATTAGGTAATGGTTGGCTTTTCCCCGGCACCTATAGCAGGATGAAATCGTTTGTCCTTGCGGCTCGTCGTGGTGTCAAAGTCCTGGTGTCCACTGTTCCGATATTTATCATTGCGGGATTCATCGAGGGATTCTTCACCCGCTATACACATATTGGCGATGCATTCCGTCTATTGGTGATTTTGTGCTCGCTGGCATTCATAGTTTTCTATTATGTTTTACTGCCCATCAAGCGGCACAAGGAACTGGAAAATGGAGAATAGAAAACAACTGTATCAGGAGCGTACCATATCGATGTGCATAGAGAATGCATTCGATTTTGTGAGGGTAAATATATCCTCATGGCTCTTCCTGTTTGCATTGTTGCTGGCCCTGCCGTCCTTAATACTTGCCTTTTTATTTACGAAAAGTCATTTTGAGTATAATATTGACGGGATGGGATTAATCCCCTCATTGATACAATCGTTGGACTGGTTCTTTTTTGTCATCCTGTTCTTAGGACTATGGGTAACCGTGTGGGCATCCTATACACTTTTGGAAGCTTATTTTGACAACAGGCTCCCCGGCAAGCGGCTATCGCTCAAGGAGGCATGGCATTATTCTCGTGGTAAGATGGGAAAGACACTTTCTATCATGGTTTTAGCAGCCATCTTGTTTTTCCCCATGACACAACATGCGATTCTCTTTTTGATTGTATTGATTATCGGCTTGCCACTGTTGCTGCTGGCTCCAATATGGATTGTGGAGAAGACAAGTTACTCTGATGCCATACAGAAGACCTTTAGGCTCGGCTTTACCGCTTGGTTTAAGATTTTTGTTCTGGTGTTACTCGTCATGTTGCTTTGTTCGATGATGATGTTGTCGGTGTCATTTCCATGGCTTATCTATGAGATGCTGATTGAAAATGTTTGGATACCCAATGGGGTAACCACATCTTCCATGTTTCTGATACAAATCATCGAACTGTTGCTCACAGCGCTCTTCTTCTATGTGTTCTTCCTCATGGCTTCTGTTGTCGTGTTCTCTTGTGTGTTCTATTATGGCAGTGTGTCGGAAAGCATTGACGACACAACCTTGGAAAATGACATTGAGAATTTTGAAAATCTCTAACCGACAGACAAGATGGCAGAGCAGATACCCATTATGATGAACGACACACTTGCCCGACAGATGGCACGTGATCATGCCTACGACAGGAGTCTGGGAGACATTCCTACACAAAAAGGAGATGGACTCGGTGATGGTAGTCTCGGAGACGTTGACATCCCCGACATAGATTTTTCACCACACACTTCAGACGGTTTTTCCAACTTCCTGGCGTCAATCCCTATGTTGGTGTGGATACTCCTTGGCATGATAGTGCTAGGTTTGTTGGCATATTGGGCATATCGTTCGGGGCTATTCAGAAAACAAGAAGAGGAAACCATTGATGAGAGTGAAGAAGGAAACGAGGAAGACGATATCCATGCCATCGACTTCGACCATGAGATGGACGAGGCATTGCGCAGTAACGACTATGCCAGCATTGTCCGCCTGGTGTATCTTCGCACCCTCCACACTCTTGATGAAAGAAAATGTATCAAATGGCAGATCTCCAAAACCCCGTCAGAGTATGCTGCAGAAGTGAATCTTCCTGCTTTTGACAGGATGACCTATCACTTCCTATATGTCAGGTATGGTAAATTCCCAGCCACATCACAGATGAGCAATGAAATGCAAACACTTCGTGACGAGGTGCTCAACACGAAAGGAGGTGTGGCATGAAGCGGAATCTATGGCTTTTGGCACTGGTGGCAGTGGTCGCGATATTGTTTTTCTTGTTAAAACCTGCCAGAAAATATAATTGGGAGCCATCTTTCTATCATCATAGTGAGGAGCCCTTCGGATGTAAGCTATTCGATGAAATGGCTACAGCCACAATGCCCAAAGGATATACATATTCCGATGAAGAGCCAGATGAATTGCTGAAATCCGAGGGAGGAAAGGCGTTGCTGATTATCAACTACGATGACTGGGGCTTGAGGTATTGGGATTATCAGAAAATCCAACAATTGGAGGATTTTGTCAGCCATGGTAATAAGTTGATGATTGTCAGCAACCATTTTTACGTAAATTACAGTGAGGATAAAGTACACAAAAAAGATTATCAGGAGGATTCTTTAAAAGAAGCAGCCACAAACAGTATAACTGAAGATTTATTTTACTTGGACACTCACTCACATCTGTATTTTTATGTGGATAACTTTCGCAAAGAACTGAAAGACAAACAATTGAGAGATACCATTGTCTGGACATCAGCATCTACAGAGCCATTTTTGATCTGTCCGTCTCTCATTGGGAACTATTTCATCAGTTTTACTGAAGAATCCAAGATTTTAGCAAAAGTTCATAAGAATAAGATATATTACAAAGAGGAAGTCACCTCCTTTCTTGATGAGAAAGAAGACTATTACGAACATGAAAGCGATGTTGAGGAAGA
>JAFZAE010000235.1 GCA_017548385.1 Prevotella sp. | reverse complement strand
ATGACGAGGATGAAAGCTATGAAGAAGAAGATGTAGAACGTCTTCATCGTGATGACCAGGAAAAATCCGGGACCATTGCCATTATTGCTCTTAGTGACAGCATTGGCAAGGGAATGTTTTATGTCCAATGCAACCCATTGCTTTTCACCAACTATGGTGTGCTCAACCACGAAATCTCCCTCTATCTGAACCATGCCATGGCAGACTTGGCAGATTGTGAAGTTGTGCGGATGCCTGCGGATAAATTCATGGACACGAAATATGGCGGAGGTGGAAATTCTCTTGACAGACAATCCCATACCTCCCCCCTCTCCTATCTGCTCTCACAGGCACCATTGCGATGGGCACTATACACCATTTTTGCAGCAATCTTGCTATTTGTATTTTTCACAGCACGCCGCAGACAGCGAATTATCCCCGTGGTTAAGCAACCGGAAAACCGCAACTTGCAGTTTGTCCGACTCATTAGTTCTATATACTATCACCAGGGTGACCGCCACGACCTACTGAAGAAAAAATACACCTATTTCAAGGACGAACTACGACAAGCCCTTCTGATGGACATAGAAGACCGTTCGCTCCTCAGCAGCAATATCCAGACACTCTCTCAACTCACAGGTATCGAAGAGCAAGAATTGAAAGCAAATCTTGTGAATATACCATTCTTCATTGACGAGTCTAATTATCTGGAAAAAGAAGACTTGATGAAATATATTGACTTCATGAACGACTTACTGAGAAAAATATAACATCCACATAAACACTCACAAATAAGAAATATGGAAGAAATCAACAATCAGCATCTTGACTTGACCGAATTTGCGGGGAAAATACGACAAGTGCGTCAAGAAATAGAGACAGTCATTGTAGGTCAGAACAATGCGATTGACCTGCTGCTGACATCGATTATCGCAGATGGGCACGTGCTCCTGGAGGGCGTCCCTGGAGTGGCAAAGACACTCTTGGCCAGGGTTATGGCAAAACTCATTGATGCCCGTTTCAGCCGTTTGCAGTTCACTCCTGACCTTATGCCCAGCGATGTGCTCGGCACCACGGTCTTCAACATGAAAAACTCTGAGTTTGACTTCCACAAAGGTCCTATCTTCGCCGACATCGTCCTTGTGGATGAAATCAACCGTGCTCCAGCCAAGACACAGGCAGCCCTGTTTGAGGTGATGGAAGAGCATCAAGCTTCAGTCGATGGCGTGACATACGACATGGGACAGTTTTTTACTGTCGTGGCCACCCAAAACCCTGTGGAACAAGAAGGAACCTACAAATTGCCAGAGGCTCAGCTCGACCGTTTCCTGATGAAAATCGTCATACCATATCCACCCATGGAGTTGGAGGTTCAAATGTTGAAGAAACACCAAGAGAATGAACGTCTCACCAAACTCGACAACCTCCACCCGGTTATCACCATGGAAGAATTGTTGCGCTATCGCTCTCTCATGTCGAAAGTGTATGTTGAAGAGAGTCTCCTGAGATACATCGTGCAAGTGGTCAACCTCACACGCACCAGCAAGGCTGTCTATCTGGGAGCCTCACCACGTGCTGCAGTGGCACTGCTACGTTCCTCTAAATCTTATGCGCTGATGCAGGGACGCGACTTTGTCACACCCGACGACATCAAGTTTGTTGCCCCCTCAGTACTTCAACATAGGCTGCTCCTCACTGCAGACGCCGAAATGGAAGGTTTCGACACCATACGGCTGGTACAGTCGTTATTGGACCAGGTGGAAGTACCCAAATAGCCATCTTCAATAATGTTTCTCACCAAAAGATTCTACCTGTTCATCGTGCTCACGGCCATTTTGATGGCACTGGGCTTCGTGTGGTCCCCCATGCTCAACGTGGGGCAGGTGGCATTGGTGGCTCTCGTAGGATGTGTCATCTACGATGCCCTGAATCTTTTTACTAAAGTGAAGTTGTCGGCACAAAGAACATGTGCAGAACGATTCTCCAATGGCGATGAGAATCCCATCACCCTGAATATCAAGAATCACTGTTCAAAACAGCTACGGCTTACCATTATCGACGAATTACCGCCAGAATTTCAAAAACGAGATTTCAAAATTAAGGAGACAATAGGTTCTAACAAGACGCTACACACGACATATAGCCTGCGTCCCACCCGTAGGGGTGAGTATCTGTTTGGCAATGTGCTTGTGTATGCCACATCACGTATCGGTCTGGTACAAAGACGTTTTATCTGTGGTGAGCCTGCGATGGTAAAGGTTTATCCATCGTATGTCATGTTGAAAAAATTCGAACTTCTGGCATTGTCGAACAACCTCACCGAAATGGGTATCAAACGACTCCGGCGTGCAGGCAACAACACAGATTTCGAACAAATCAAGGACTATGTGCAGGGAGATGAATATCGTCGCATCAACTGGAAAGCCAGTGCCAGACGTACACACCTAATGGTGAATGTGTACCAAGATGAACGGTCGCAGCAAATTTTCAGCCTCATCGACAAAGGACGCCTCATGCAACAAGCTTTCAATGGGATGACGTTGCTCGACTATGCCATCAACGCCTCCCTTGTACTCTCATATGTTGCCATACATCGTCAGGACAAGGCGGGATTGGTGACCTTTGCCGACAAGTTCGACTCCTTCATCAAGGCAGAGAGACATACTATGCAGATGCAACGTATCATGGACAGCCTGTACAATCAACAGACCACATTCGGCGAGTCCGACTACTCCATGCTTTGTCCGAATATCAACAAACTGGTGGGAAAACGCAGTCTGTTAATGCTCTACACCAATTTCACCGATTTTGGTGCCTTACGACGACAGTTACCCTATTTACGGATGCTTAACCGACGGCATCGATTACTCGTCATATTCTTTGACGACCCAGAATTATATGAATTTGCCACTTCTCCACAACAGAAGGAAATAGAATATTACGAGCATGTAATAGCCGAAAAAATGATTTACGACCGCAAACTCATTGTCAGCACGTTGAGGCAAAACGGCATCTACAGTTTGCTCACCACTCCAGATCAACTCACTGTCGATGTCATCAACAAATATATAGAAATGAAATCACGTCAGTTGCTCACTTAACTGAAGTTTCTGGAGTTAAAAGTTGTAGTTATAATTGGGAGTTATGAGGGGGAGTTAATGGGCCAATACTTCCTGGGGAGTTTAGGAGTTTAGGAGTATGGGAGTTTGGACAATACTATGGGAGTCAGGGAGTGTAGGAGTCAGGGAGTCTGGACAATTGCAGCTTAGCCCCATCGGGGCGACAGGACATAACATCGCAACGTAGGGACGCGATGTATCGCGTCCGGATTTTTCAAACATATAATTATCATGTAATTATTCATGAATTTTAATTTTTGACTAATTTATGGTCAATTATATGGCAATTACATGTTGAACCTACTCACTGTCAGGCGACCCCTAAATCCGCGGACATACACGGGGTATGCCCCTACGAATTCCTAATTGGAGTATTCTCTAACCTCTTACAGTTCGGACACAATACATCGCGTCCCTACGGTCCTAACTTCTAATTCCTAATTTCTAATTCCTAATTAATCATACCTCTCACCCCTAACCCCTCAGTAAATTACAAATCAGTTTTCTTTCTTCGGAGTTTTTCGAAAAACGAAATAGTCTAAGAGAAAGAACCCGATGAATATGCCTCCTGCATATAAGAAGTATTTTGGAGAAGGAGTGATGTTGTTGCCCAACCATAAGCTTAGAAGTAATATTCCGAAAGCAAAGATTGTGAACAACAGAGATTCAAGCAAGATACGCTTTATGCTTTTTCTCTCCCATTGAGGCATATCTGGCTTCACATCCTCCTTAGGACGAGCGTTAAGCAATTCCTTGGCGTTTTCAGCATCTTCCTCACTTACCAGCACATTGATTTCCATGGCTTGAATACCACCATAGATCTGCGACATGTTTTCGTTCTGCAAATAGCACTCAATGCCATTATCGGCAAGAAAGCCCTTTACAACCTCACCTTCAAATGCGTCTTTGCAACTTGCTACTTTTACCAACATAATATCAATCTTTTGTTTTTGCAAAGATAATGAAAATCTAGTACAAATTAGAAATAATTTGTATGTTTTTTATTTCGCCAATCGCATTACATATGCTTCTATTCAATGTGGACGGATTGCAAATCCGCCCGAACGCAGTTTTTACAATTGGGTGCAACTACTCAGCACCCTCAAGTAATTGTATTTCGGAGTGCCCCTTTGGGGGCAGAACCAACGGTCACTGTTCGCGAAGCGAGGGAAAGTAAATCCTTCAAATCTATACAAATTTAATGCAAATAAATGTAATAGATTTGAGAGATTTTGAAAAGATTTGTGAGATTTCTCGCCGTAGGCGACTCTTTATCTTATTCGCTGAACATATTTATTATGGGGTACTGAGTAGTTACAATTGGGTGATGATTATTTAAAAAACGCAAAAAATTCTCCCCGAATAATTTGTGCATTTAAAATATTTTCACTAATTTTGCGTTAAAATTAAGTAGATTTATAAAAAATATATTAAATACACGGCAATGAAGAAGTATTTAGCAGAGATGTTGGGCACTTTTGTGTTCACATTCTTAGGTTGTGGCACTGCAGTGGCACTGGGATGCAATGACACGGACGTAGCCTCTGTAGTGGGAACAGCCTTGGCTTTTGGTGTAGCCTTAGTGGCGATGGTCTATACCATTGGGGGTATTTCAGGATGCCATATCAACCCTGCGGTTTCACTCGGATATTTCCTCTGTGGTAGAATCAAGGCCAAAGATTTTGGTCTGTATGTACTCTTCCAGGTATTGGGAGCAGTTTTGGCATCAGCCGTGCTTGCCGGAATTCTGTTCTCTGTTGAACCGACGGACGCCATTGTGGGTACGGGTGCCAACACCTGTAAATATGGAGTCAACAATGGACTTATTGTAGAGATCGTGCTCACCACGATATTCGTCATCGTGTTTTTGGGGGCGACCTCCAAGAGTAATGAAGGCACCACCCCAATGGCCGGTTTAGCCATTGGACTGACATTGTTACTTATATATCTGGTGGGCATTCGTTTCACCGGTGCCTCAGTCAATCCAGCCCGCTCGATAGGACCAGCCATTTTTGAGGGGAGCAAGGCACTTAACGAACTATGGGTATTCATTGTAGGACCACTAATTGGAGGTGCGATAGCGTCGGCCATATGGAAAGGTATTGGCTCAAAAGTGTAGTAGAACAATATTTTTTCGATAAAAAGCCTTTGATTTGCGGAATTTTATGTAATTTTGCATACTGATTCATGAAGTATTCTTTTTATATCAAAACATATTAATCAGTTATGGTAGATTACAAAAATTTGGGCCTTGTGAACACCAAAGAGATGTTCGCACGTGCTATCAATGGCGGTTATGCCATCCCCGCATTCAATTTCAACAACATGGAGCAGCTGCAGGCCATCATCAAGGCATCCAGCGACTTAAAGAGCCCCGTTATCCTTCAGGTGTCAAAAGGCGCCCGCAAGTATGCCAACCAAACCCTTCTGCAGTATATGGCACAGGGTGCTGTAGAGTATGCAAAGGAACTGGGTTGCAAGCATCCTGAGATTGCTCTGCACCTGGATCATGGCGACAGCTTTGAAACTTGCAAGAGTTGCATCGACTTCGGCTTCTCATCAGTGATGATTGATGGTTCATCTCTTCCCTACGAGGAGAACATCGCCCTGACAAAGAAAGTTGTGGAATATGCCCACCAATTTGACGTTACCGTAGAGGGTGAGCTGGGTGTGCTCGCTGGCGTTGAGGACGACGTAGTGGCCGCTGAGTCACACTATACCAAGCCAGAGGAGGTCATCGACTTTGTAAGCCGTACAGGTGTTGACTCTCTTGCTATCTCTATCGGCACATCCCATGGTGCATATAAGTTCACTCCCGAGCAGTGCACCCGTGACCCGAAGACCGGTAAGCTTGTACCTCCACCATTGGCATTCGACGTACTCGACGCTATCATGGTGAAATTGCCAGGATTCCCCATCGTGCTTCATGGCTCATCATCAGTGCCCCAGGAGTATGTTGACATGATCAACGAGTATGGTGGCAAACTGCCCGATGCAGTAGGTATCCCCGAGGAGCAGCTCCGCTTGGCTTCCAAGAGCGCTGTTTGCAAGATTAACATCGACTCTGACTCACGTCTGGCCTTCACCGCCGCCGTTCGCAAGACATTGGCAGAGAAACCAGGAGAGTTCGACCCGCGTAAGTTCTGTGGTCCTGCACGCGAGGAAATGGAGAAGATGTACAAGCACAAGATTAAGGAAGTGCTTGGCTCTGACAACAAGCTTGCCCAGATGGATTAATTTTTTAGGAGTTGGGGAGTATAGGAGTTTGGGAGTATAGACATTACCCCTGCTGCTATATAATCAAACCCTAAAAATGAAAACAATAAAAGCGGGAATCTCACGAATGAGATTTCCACTTTTTGTATTAAGAGGTGAGACTTTTATTTTTCCAGCATCTTGAATGCTTCTGGCAGGAAGTCGATGATGTCGCTGGCCATCAAGCTTTCCTTTCCTTTTGCTTTTGCAGCCAGATCACCTGCCAATCCATGTATATACATGCCAATCATACAAGCGGTACGTTGGTTGTAGCCACGAGCCAAAAGAGCGGTGATGATTCCGGTAAGCACATCGCCACTGCCAGCGGTGGCCATACCCGAATTGCCTGTAGAATTAAACACCACTTTTCCGTCGGGCATACAGAGAGCACTGTAATGACCTTTGAGCAGCACATAGCAATGGAGTTTCATAGCCATGTCGCGTGATTTCGACAGACGGTCGTAATCATCGATACTGCGAACACCACTCAGACGGTCGAACTCCTTCGGATGGGGCGTCATAATGATGTCGCGCGGCAACTGCTGCATCCATGCCCGATGACTGCCAAGGATATTGAGTGCATCGGCATCGGCAATAATGGGAGCCTGTGTACGACGCAACTGAGCAATCAACGCTATGGCGGTTCCCTCCAGTTGTCCTAAGCCAGGACCAATACCCAATGCGCTGTACTCCTCTGTGCCTATCGCATCAGAGAAATAGGTGTCCTCGACATCGATACTGAGCACTGCCTCTGGTACGGCAGTCTGCAAGATGGCACAATTACGGCCAGGTGTATGCACTGTCACCTTACCCACCCCTGCACGCATGCAGGCGCGTGCGGCTAACACGGCGGCACCTGCCATGCCATAACTTCCGGCAATCAGCAGGGCGTTCCCCATGTCACCTTTGTGGGCAAAATCACCACGCGGCTGAAGCATGGAGCGCACCTCATCTTCCTCCAGCATACTGTACATAGTTTCTGTCTTGCGCATATATTCTTTTGACAGGCGAATGTCAAGTACGCGCAAACGGCCTATATACTGTTGGCAGTCAGCCAAGAGGAACGACAATTTTTTCGTTTGAAGCGTCAGCGTCAGATCAGCTTTGATAATGTGGCTGCTTGAATTATAGGTGTTGCTCTCCGACATCAAACCCGAAGGCATGTCAATACTCACCACTTTGCAGGGCGACTGGTTAATGTATTTCACCAGGGAGGCAAAACCCTTGTCGAGAGGTTTGTCGAGACCTGTGCCAAAAAGTCCGTCCACCACCACTGTGCCTGTGGTAAGCTGTGGTGGGTCAAACTCATGGATGACCTCGATGAAGTTGGCTATACGTTTGTTCTCCATCACACGGCGTTTGTTTTCTGCACACTCATCGGAAAGTGTACCCTTGATGTTGAACAAATAAACAGATACAGTGTATCCCTTGTCGGCAAGCATTCTGGCTACGGCAAGGGCATCGCCGCCATTGTTGCCCGGACCAGCAAAGACCACCATCGGAGTGAAAGTGGTCCATGTATCGGCGATAGCCTGGGTGATTGCCGTGGCGGCGCGCTCCATCAAGTCGATGGAGCTAATGGGCTCATGATCAATGGTATATTTGTCGAGCTCGCGAATTTGAGTGCTATTAAATATCTTCATACAAATGCAAAATTACAAA
Source organism: Prevotella sp. (assembly GCA_017548385.1). Lineage (GTDB taxonomy): Bacteria > Bacteroidota > Bacteroidia > Bacteroidales > Bacteroidaceae > Prevotella. The sequence continues at coordinate 2,632 of JAFZAE010000235.1, read as the reverse complement.
AATATTGCAAACTGATGGACAACTTTCCAAGTTTTTAAGAAATTTAATAATTTAATCAAGTTTCGAAAATACTCAGCAACTCGTCGCCTAAAACCTCATAATCTAATAAGTTGAGGACTTCCGAAACTTCTGTCAATGATAATTTGACAGATTTTTCTGTTTATTCTGAAATTATTATTAACTTTGTCCAGATGCAGAAAGGTAGTGATGCTTACATCGTTTTTGCAATGGCGTAAAAGGGTCGGATGAAGTGAAAATCGACGACCGAAGTGAAAGACAAATCCAGATATTCTATACAACATGAAAAAGATAGCATTATTCATCATCAGCCTGATGACACTCTTTTCTTGCCAAAAACAGCAGGAAGCAGGCTATATCGTTCAAGTGTCGCTGGGTGGGTGGCATACACCGGATTATACCGCAGAACAGATTATCGGCCGTATTGACACTGTGAGCCAGCTAATACCTGTAAAAAAAGTAATCATAGGCTGGAGCCCGGATAAGGAAATTTACCATCAGGTGGGCGAGTATTTGCATGCCAGGGATATCAGCATGCTTTTGTGGTTGCCTGTGTTCGCCGAGACGGAGGAAGTTTGCGAAAACAGCCCGGCAGTGGACCTGTGGGGAAATGTCCCAGCCAACTATGATCTGGCGGCAGGAGAGGGTTTCCGTTTCAATTGTCCATCGAATCCTCAGAATGCAGCCAACGTGGTGGCTATCTATGACAAACTGTTCAGAGATTGCGGCTTCGACGGCGTGTTTTTAGACCGCATCCGCACCCAGTCCTTCGTGAGCGGAGTGAGCGGGGTGCTCGGTTGTGGTTGTCCGATATGCGTGGAACGTTTCGCCGCAGAAGGGGTGGACATACAGGTGGTGAAGTCTCAATTTGAAAGCTTGGGCGATGACTTTTTCTCCGTCAGCGGCTACACACCCGCCGATGGCTTTTGTTTTAATGACTCTGTTGCCGCTGCATTCTTCAAGGCAAAAGGTCATATTGTTAGTGCTTCAGTGGCAGCCATCGCCGACAGCCTACGCAGTCGCAACCTGGAAGTGGGCTTGGATTTGTATGCGCCTTTTATGGCACCTTTCGTGGGGCAGGATTATTCCATCCTTGCCAGTCACGCCGACTTTATCAAACCAATGTTATACAGACGAACTTTTGCCCCTGCCGGAATGGGCTTCGAGTACGATCTGCTACGGAAGTCACTTCCCGCTGCCACAGGATATCCCGCATTTGAAATGGATGTGGATTTCCTTCATTCACAATTGGAGGCCATGCAACCATATTCCTGCGGCAAATATCCTGGCATCGAAATCAATTACCGCGAAGTTATTGCCCCAACCTCGCCGGAATACATTTCAGAATCCCTGAAAGCTGTTTTGAGTCACGGCTTCGACGGTGTTGTCCTCTCCTGGAATATCATGGAGGCTCCTCTCACCCACTTGAAACCATTGAAACAGTAATCATCGTAAAAATGCTCGATTTTTCGTAAATTTGAATAATTTATTCAAGTTTCGCATTCGCTCAACTCTCTGTAGTTAAAGAGTAGTTAAAGAGCATAGAAGGGTAGTTAAAAGGACAATAGCCTTGCTATTGCAACGATTTCAATACAAAATTCGAAACAAATCGGGGGGTAATGTCCCTTTAACTCCCCTTTAACTACGTTTCTATCCCTTTCCATTCCTTACTTGAGAAAGTTGAGTAATTTACTCCATCTCGGCACAAGAAATAAACGAGTTTGTTTCGTTTTGCTCTCGATTTTTCGTAAATTTAAATAATTTACTCCATCTCGGCAGAAGAAATAAACAAGTTTATTTCGTTTTGCTCTCGATTTTTCGTAAATTTGCAGATAATTCTAAATAAAACACACATGGACACCATTCAAGTACTAGACAAAAAATTCAGAATCTCTATTCCAGAGTCAGAGATTTTGAAAAGAATCGACGCTGTGGCAGAACGTATCAACAAAGATATGGCCGGGAAGAACCCTCTCTTCATGGCTGTGCTCAACGGCTCCTTTATTTTTGCCGCCGACCTACTGCGACGTATAACCATTCCCTGTGAGGTTTCTTTCGTCAAACTGGCCTCCTATCAGGGTACACTCTCATCAGGAAAAGTGACAGAGGTCATCGGTATCAATGAAAACCTGGCAGGTCGTACAATTATCATTGTGGAGGACATCGTTGAATCAGGTCTTACCATGAGGCAGATGCTTGACTCTCTTTCAACACGCAATCCAGAGTCGGTGCATATCTGTACACTGCTACTGAAACCTGAGAGGCTCAAGGTGGACCTCAACCTGGAGTATGTAGCCATATCGATACCCAACGACTTCATTCTGGGCTATGGACTGGACTATAACCAGCAGGGACGCGGTCTAAAAGATATTTACACCTTGGTGCCCGAAGAAGAAGAAAATATTAAACCTAACCATAATAACCGGGCCCAGTGGGAAATCCGTGAGCTGGCCTGGAGAATGCTGGTTGAGTGCCGCAAGGTAGCGCCGGTTTTGTTTGAGAAAGCAGGGCCGGACTGTGTAGCCAAAGGAACCTGCAAAGAAGGAAAGATGAGCTGCGGCATTTTGCCTAAAGTTAAACAGTACCAGGCTGAAGTTAAAAACGTGGCGGAACT
>JAFZAE010000234.1 GCA_017548385.1 Prevotella sp. | reverse complement strand
TGGCGAAATGCCGACGATGAAAGAGATATATAACACCTACGCTGCCCGAGGTCTGCAAATGATTGGCATTTCATTCGATTCAAAACGTGACGCATGGCTTAATGCTATCCGTCGTCTTGAACTACCTTGGCTCCATCTCTCCGACCTGAAAGGCTGGGACTCCCTTGGCAGTGAAGTTTACGGTGTCCGTGCCATCCCCGAAACCGTCCTTATCTCCCCTGATGGAAAGATTCTCGCCACAGGACTACGGGGCAAAGAACTAAAGGCGAAACTTGCAGCAATCTTCGAGTAGGGGAGAACCTAAAACACTTTCCTCACGCTTCTACTGCCATCGGCATATCGGGTCACTTGAATGCATGGAAAAGCAGGTTTTTCCATCCGTCTTCCATCGAATGAATAATAGTCCACGCATCTCACTTTTGAGTCGGTGCCTGCTGTCTTGATGGCCGACAAGCAGTTCTTCACGTCGATATGGGCGGCATTGTAAACGATATTGTCGTTACGGTCGCTCTCATTGCGGTTGTGTACAAACGCCACGACACCCACATAATGCGCGTCCCAGTCCTCGGGCAGAGTGATGGAATAAGCCATTTCGGCCTTGTTGTCATTGAAGACAATCTCATCGCCCCATACGTCGGAGAGATGCCCGCGGCAAACATGACGATGACGGAAAGATGGGGAACTGTAACCAGCCTGACTATGGTGAAGGATACTGTCTTCGGTGACAAAAATAGTGAGCCGTGGCAACTGGCACTGTGTATCGAAAATCGGCATCTTCTCCATCTGCACAGTGACATCCATCTTACGCGTAACCTCATCATAAGCAAATGTGGGGAAGTCGATTTTAACAAAAGCAGGGAATGCCAGCACCGCATCAAACTGTGGTCTCACATTATCAGGATAAGCCACTTGTGTCACAGGTACGACCCCCATGCCACTGTTGTTATTCGAACCGCCATAGTCGGAAAAAGGACGTCTGTCGTACATCGCCGCTGGGGCGAAGCTTCCATCCACCCCATAGAACCACAGGTATTCCTTGTCATCGTTCACTGTGAGCCAGTCGGTGTAATACCCCACATGATGCACCACGCTGACGGTTTTATCCTCATACCCCTCTTCCATCAGTTGGGCGAATGTCTCGATGGCTCTGGGGCAGTTGCTGCATTTCTCCGTTGAGAACTCCTCTATGAGCATATGGTGTTCAAATGAAGTGTCATATGACGAGAACACTACCGTTGCGGTGTTGTTGTCCTCGTTCTCGTCACCATCGACGACGGCCTTGATGGTGATGTCATGGTTCATACCCAGTGGCACGATATCCGAAGCGAAGCCAATCGTGAGTGTTTCCTCCTGACGGTTGCTGAGCGTAGTGTGGCTGTCCAGTTCCCCTACTGGCACGCCATCGACACTCACCATATAATGAGCGTCGCACACTTCGCCCATCGCCTTGTTTTTCACGGTGAAACTCAAGTTGAGCTGGTCGCCAAACCTCACTTGGGGCTTGTCGAGCTTGCCGCCGACAAGGGCAAGGTCTTTTGATGGCAATCGGTCATCCTCAATCACCACCTCCACGCACACCGAACCCTCATAACTTGAGGAGCGGTTCTCCCAAGTGCCGTTCTTGCAAAGCCAAAAGCCGTTCAATGCAGGCCAGAAACCATCCAACTCATCCTTTCCTGCCAGAGAGATGCATTTGCATGATTTCGACTGGTTAAACGTGTATCCGAACACCAGGTCTTGGTCTGATGGAATGACCACGGGAGTGTCGAAGACAGCCTCGTTCCATCCCACCTCAGGTGAAGAGATGGAAACGGAGGCAATTTCGCTGCCCTCCAGTTCGTTGCGCACCCATCCACGCAGGTCGGTGAACCCCTCGTCAAGGGCCAGCCCTACCCTTATCTTGACAATCTTCATGCCGATATAGGGGGAGAGCAGCTCTCTCGGGAACACCGTGGCGGCAGAGATGGTACCGCTGCCGGGTTTGCTCTGTCCATTCGATGGGTCGCCCAGCTGTCCGTCACAAAGGCCCTCGATGACGATGGCAGCATGTGCCGGGATGGTCATTACAACCAACAAGGCACATGTTGCCAAAGATAGAAAAATACGTTTACGCATATCCTCCTAAAGATAGAAAAATGTTTTGAATGTACAAGTTTATCTCAGCACCTTGAAGACGCTGTCGCCCACCTTCACGATATATGTTCCGCAGGTCACAGGTACGCGGACACTGTTGTTATGGCTCACACGCGACACCTGAATGCCATTGGTAGAGAACACGGTCACCTCGGCGCCGGTGGGATTGTCAACCACAATGCAGCCGTCCTCTATGTGGATGGCGCTTGCGGTGATGCCTGCTACCTGCTTGATGGCATTGGGGATGGATACGGTGATGACGTTGGATGGTTTACTCTTCATGTCGCCATAAGTACCCACCACATAATACGAGTATTCGTCGTTGCCCACGAGTGGAGCTTCCACGTCGAAAGAGGTGGTGCCGCCAGGCACGATGCTGTTCTTGTACATTGCTGTGTACTTGTCGCCCACCAGCAAGTCGGATGAGATGTTAAGACCGAGGAATGCCACCATGTCGCCAGACTGTGCGCCATCAGTCATCTGGAAGCAGATTTGCTTGTCGGCTCCTCCGCCCTCAAGTTCCACATTGAAAAACGTTCCGGCTGTTGACACATCCACATCTTTTGCACCTTCCTCGAAATTGATAGTATATCCAGTCGCGCCAAAGCCCAGAGTGCCAAAGCCCACTTTCAGCACGGCATCATCGAAGAAGCTCAAGCACATGCCAGACACTTTCACCTTGCCACCACCGAGTGAATAGTCAGTTTGTGGTCCCATGAGCACACCGGGGATGCCATAGGCCTCATACATGTTGGTGATGGCGAGCACTCCCTTGAAGATGGAGCAGAGGAAGGTTGACCATCCCGGGTAGTTGATATAGTCATCAAGATAAACAGGCATGCCGTCGGTGGTGACGATGGTACTCCTCTGGTCATCAGAACTCTCAAAAGGCACTTCCTGGAAGTCTTCATAAAGATAGACAATCTCTTCGCCTTCTTCGGTCACCTCATGAGTGCGGTCAATATGAATCTGGTAATTGGCGGCGAAGGGAGTTTCCTCCCAGTTGGCTGTGAAGCCATTCTCTGTCACGTTGGTGGCCTCAAGGGCTACGGGTGTGCCAATCTCTTCCGGCATAGGGGTGCCATAAACATATCCGGGATAGGAATGGTCATCGCCATTGCGTGCAATCACAGAGATACCAACCTGTTGTCCGGGCGTGAAGTCACCTGTGAGTTCAACAGAGTTGCCTGCAGATGCAGGAACCTCCACGGTGACAATCTCATTACCGTCTTGCAGCAATGCCACGGTATATGATGTGGCACCTTCCACGGCATCCCACGATGCCTTAATGGTGTTGGCGGAAGTGAGTTCCATCTTGATGTTCTGGGGAATGGCAAGCGGGAAAATCAGTTCCTCCAGCTTGAAGTTCTCCACGAAGATTTTTCCTCTCCAACTTAAGAACATCAGTGAGGTATATTTCACGCCATTTGCTCCGATAATCACCACGTCGGTGTACTGTTCGTTGGACATTGGCTGTCCCTCGGCCTTGATGATGCCACGGTTATTCGGGTCGTTGTTCAAGACGAAATACTGCAGTGGTGCGTCCGTGGAATTGGGGTTGGCATTCTTCACACGGAAGGTAGCGCGGTAGATGCCCTGCCCTTGCGAGAGGTCTATGTCAGGAGTCATCAAGTATCCGGGGTTGTCTTCTCCTTTATCGTCAACGCCCATCTCAAAGAATGCTTTCCCTCCGGCCTGATGCACCTCAATGCCCGACCATCCAGGAGTGAGGAAGAAATCATCCGAATTGGGAAGCAACATGACATCCACCGGGTCGGGGGCTTCCTCTGAACCTGCGGTGAACAGTGAGAAATCCTCATTCAAAAGCAAGTTCACCTGAACGTTCGGCCCTATCTCCACCTTTCGTGGGGGCGCTTGTTCCATTGTGCCCACTGCATATCCCTTGCCAACGGGCATATTCAGAAACCTGCTCACATCACCAGGAACATTGTCCTTTGTTCCTGTATGAAATTTGATGTCGCCAGCAGTTGCATTAACAACCATTGCAACCAAGAATACAGCGGAAAGTAAAATTTTTTTCATAAGCATTAAGTTAATAGTTAAGTTAAAAAAATGATATCATTTAGTTTCTATGCAAAAGTACGAAAAAAAAAGGAAAAACCATCATCTGTCATGCAATATTTTGCAAGAATCATTGTCATATATATAGACAATGCATAGTGGCATGTGAGGAAACGAAACACGATGACATGGAACATAAATTCGACATCAATGGCATAGAACTTCAACTATTGCGGGGCTTCTGCGAGTAGGAG
>JAFZAE010000233.1 GCA_017548385.1 Prevotella sp. | reverse complement strand
TGGGTGAAGTTCACCAAGGAAAATCATCACTTGTGGATAGAAAACAGTTGCGTGAGCGAACATTGGAAATTGTCTGCGCAGAATGTTATCACAGGCGTGCCTGAGAATGCATGGGAAATACAACTCCAGCAAGGACAGTGCGTGGATGTCATCCCTGTGGGAGAGTCGGAATGGGCGGTCAGGCCATACGGCTATTTCGATGCGAGTAGAGGAGACCTTCACGATTCAGAGACTTGTTTCATTGGTCAATCCTTCCAGCAATGGGCTGCCAAACGACATATCGATATCGACAGTATCCAGGGAAATGAGGATATTCAAAGGGCACGGATTTTCCCCGTTGTACATGACCTCAGCGATATGGGACTTGTGCTAAGGTGGATGCTTAATCAACCCGAGAAAGACGGCGGCAGGATGGTGTGGATGGAGGCACGTAAGATGAGTGCAGATGAGATTTCTGCTGAGGCCAACTTGGTTAGGCTCACAGAACAACGGGCAGAAAACCGGCATAAGAACTGGCCTTTCCTCGCCAACAACCATCAGCATAGCATCTTCTATCAAATAGACCTTGACGATGCCGCCCATGAGTTCGCTGAGAACAACATCGCCGAACCATGGCCATTGGATAATGAGGAACCATTGTTGACAAGAATTCACGATGCAATGTTCCGAGCTAGACTTCGTCAACTCAAAGGGCGTGATGGAACGAGTGAGGAACAACGCGCATTCACACTCTTGAGAGAGGGGCTGACAGAGTCGGCATTGACACATAGGCAAAATCCCACCATGTCGGTATATGGCGACCAAATCGTATGGGGACGTAGTCCCGTGCGCATCGACATCGCTGGTGGATGGACCGACACCCCGCCATATTGCTTGATGGAAGGAGGAAATGTGGTGAATCTGGCAATTGAACTCAATGGTCAGCCTCCCATCCAGACTTATATTCGTCCATGTAAGGAGCATCATGTCATTTTGCGAAGCATCGATTTAGGGGCTTCAGAAGTGGTAACTACCTACGAGCAGATGGCAGACTTTCATCATGTAGGAAGTCCCTTCTCCATTCCTAAAGCGGCACTAGTCCTTGCTGGTTTCCAACCGGGTTTCTCTGGTGTTGAGTATGATTCATTGCAAAGTCAGTTGAAGGCTTTTGGATGTGGAATTGAACTGACACTGCTGTCGGCGATACCAGCAGGTAGCGGATTGGGCACAAGCAGCATCCTCGCTGCCACAGTTCTCGGTGCGCTAAACGATTTCTGCGGACTAATGTGGGATAAAACAGAGATTGGGCACCGCACACTCGTCTTGGAACAACTTCTCACCACGGGTGGAGGATGGCAAGACCAGTTTGGCGGATTATTGCATGGCATCAAACTTCTCCAGACAAAACGAGGCTTCTCGCAGACTCCAACAGTGAGATGGCTACCTTCAGAAATGTACACCCAACCAGAATACCGCGCCTGTCACCTGTTATATTATACGGGACTTACACGGACGGCCAAAAACATTCTTTCCGAGATAGTACGGAAAATGTTTCTTAACCATCATGATGAAATTGCGCTGCTGAGGGCGATGAAAAGCCATGCCCACGACATGTATGAAGCTATCCAGCGCAATGATTTCTCGACAATGGGAAAACTCGTACGCAAGACATGGACACAAAATCAAATGCTCGATAGTGGCACAAATCCGGCGGAGGTGAGACGAATGACCGAACTGATTGACGATTTGTGTCTCGGATACAAACTGCCGGGGGCTGGCGGTGGCGGTTATCTTTACATGGTGGCCAAAGACCCTGAGGCAGCAGCGAGAGTTCGTCAGATTCTTAACAACAATCGGCAGAATGCCAATGCTCGTTTCGTGGAAATGAGCCTTAGTATGAGTGGCTTACAAATCAGTAGAAGTTAGAAATGGATTTCAGAACGATTGTTACGATTGAAAAACCATCTTTCACCATCCTACCACGTGAGAGAATGCTATTTGTCGGCTCTTGTTTTGCTGATCGTATCGGCAATCGGTTTCAGCAGGAGAATTTCCCTGTGGTGGTCAATCCATATGGTGTGATGTACAATCCAGCAAGTATCTTGCATACCATCGAACGTACTGATGAGGCTCCACGGGTCGTTTTTCTCACGTTGGGCACCAACCATGTTTATCGTTTGCGTGAAACGGGGGAAATCGTTGACAATTGTCAGAAAAAGCCGCAGCGTCTTTTCCATGAAGAATGTCTGTCGGTAGAGGAATGTGTGACGTATCTCTCTAAAGTGGTCGGAATTTTTCAAAAACGATGCAGTGAGGTCAAAATCATCCTCACTGTCAGTCCTATACGTTATGCTAAATACGGTTTTCATGGCAGCCAACTTTCCAAGGCAATACTCTTGTTGGCTACAGCACAATTGGAACGAGAGTTTCCTGATGTCGTATCCTACTTCCCTGCCTACGAAATTGTTTGTGATGAATTGCGCGACTATCGGTTCTATAATGCCGACATGATTCATCCCTCCGACCAGGCAGTGGAATATATCTGGGAACGGTTGGCAGAAACCTATTTTGCAGATGACACCTATCAGTATCTCCGGGAATGGAAGCCCATAAAAGAGGCTTTGGCCCACCGCCCTTTCAACCCGGAATCGCCAGAGTACAAACAATTCATCGAGCAAACGCATAAAAAAGCTGAAGAAATAGAACGAAAGTTTAGCGGTTAGGGGTGAGTG
>JAFZAE010000232.1 GCA_017548385.1 Prevotella sp. | reverse complement strand
GCCTCATCAGGAAGTCTTCTACCTCCTTCCATGTCTTGAATTTCCCGTTATCTCCAAATTGCAGCCAGTGGTCGCCAAAGAGGCTGGCACCGTGGTTGGGCCGGTCATCAACAAGCCATGCGCCAGGAAGATGGCAAAAATTCTTCTGGTGTGTGAAAATAACACGTTTATAGAACATATCACCGAAATGTAGTTTCAGCCAATTTTGCTTATCCTGAAGGGCTGTGGGATTATTCCATGGTGAAGTGGTAAGCACATAAAGTTCGTATTTATTTTTAAGTACGTTGAGCGCATCCTTGGCTCCTTTGACCACGGGAAACTGTGCGAAGATGCCTGGTATCTCATCCAAGTCTTTCGTTTTCGTTTTTATTTCAGGAAGCAGACTGTGGTCAACATATTCTTTGAAATCTGCCAACACATTATCCATATCGATAAAGAGAATCGGTTTCAGTGCGTCTTTGATAGCCTGACAAATGTATGGAATCGCTTCCTCGTTGCCATGATGCCCACCAGGCATTGAACGGGCATCGTCGTAATAAGTCTTGAAATCTTTCTTATATTTCGTTCCTAACAATTCATCATTCTCGGCAAAGAGTCCAATATTCTTGAGGCTTTTATTTTTCAAACGGAAATTGACTTCGGGTTCGTACTTTTTACATGCGACTAACATCTCTTTGCTCGCTTTTTTGTCATCTGGATGGTCTGGTCTGGGGTCAAGTTTCCGCAATTCCTCTGATGGTTTCATACACGGGTTAAGGACGACACGTGGCAAAGACGTGGACAGGCAAAGAGCAAAGAAACCGCCCAACGATGTACCCATCAAAAGGTCGCAATGTTCTTTTTCCAAAAAATCTTCTAAAAAGGAAATTGAGGCTTCCACGTCATCTTGTGGGTAATTAGGACATAACACCTCATACTCATTTTTGGGGAGGGCTTCACGTATCAGGCGGCAGAAAGTAGATTCTGGCGAACCGCCAAAACCATAGATAAACAAAATTCTTTTCATTGTGTGGGTAAATATATAGTTAGGTTATTTCAATAATGAATTCTAAGTAATAGACTATGATGTTTTGCCGTTCTTTGGCAAGAAAAGCATTTCTTTTTGTGAAATGTGCTACATCCCTCTCTCAGCCCAATCGCCGCGGTCGAGATTACGATAGCCAATTGCTTCGGCGATATGGCGTGACTCCACATGCTCAGAGCCTTCAAGGTCGGCTATGGTACGGGAAACCTTGAGAATGCGGTTGTAGGCTCGTGCGGAGAGTTTCAGGCGCTCCATACCCAAGCGGAGGAGTTGGAGGGATTTCTCATCAGGTTCCGCATACTGATGAATCATGCGCTCGCTCATCTGGGCATTGCAATAAACACCGCGGACGCCACGGAAACGCTCATCTTGAATAGCACGTGCTTTGATGACCCGCTCGCGTATGGCGGAAGAAGGTTCACCTGGTGAAGCCTTGGAGATGTCGTCAAAACTCAGTGCGGAAATTTCGCATTGGATGTCAATGCGGTCGAGTAGAGGACCTGAAACCTTGCCCATATAGCGCTGAATCTGTCCTGGTGTACAGACACAGTTGTGGGTGGGGTCACCATAATACCCACATGGACAGGGGTTCATTGAAGCGACAAACATAAACGAACTGGGGTATTCCACCGTAAATTTAGCACGACTGATGGTAATCTTGCGGTCTTCCAATGGTTGACGCAGAACCTCCAAGGTCTGTTTTGAAAATTCTGTGAGTTCGTCAAGAAAGAGCACACCATTATGAGCAAGTGACACTTCACCGGGTTGGGCATTCGCCGTACCACCACAAAGACCTACCTGCGAGATGGTGTGATGTGGACTGCGGAAAGGCCGTTGGGAAATCAGCGATGTGCCGCTACTCAATTTTCCCGCCACGGAATGTATCTGGGTGGTCTCCAAACTCTCGGCCAAGGTGAGGGGAGGCAGGATGCTGGGCAGACGCTTCGCCATCATCGACTTACCACTTCCCGGTGGACCTATCATAATCAGGTTGTGGCCGCCGGCAGCAGCCACCTCCAAGGCACGTTTCACATTCTCCTGACCGCGAACGTCTGCATAGTCCAGATCAAAACTATATTGGTGTTCGTAAAACTCCTTCCGGGTATTGACAATGGTGGGTTCGTATGTTGCCGCACCACTGAGCAACTTCACCACATCGCTGACACTTTCCATGCCATACACCTCCAAGTCATTGACCACCGCTGCCTCACGGGCATTCTCCTTGGGCACGATGAGTGCGCGGAATTTTTCCTTGCGTGCCCGGATGGCAATAGGCAGGGCTGCACGAATAGGTTTCAGTCGACCATCAAGCCCCATCTCCCCCACCAACATGAAATGCTCCAACTGATCCACGCGTATATTACCGTTTGCTGCCAACATGCCAATGGCGATAGGCAGGTCATAGCTGCTACCCTCCTTGCGAATGTCGGCAGGAGATAGGTTGATGGTGAGGTTGGTCACAGGAATCTTGTACCCTACATTCGGCAGGGCAGCGCAAATACGGTCATAACTCTCACGCACAGCGGTATCTGCAAGACCCGACATGTGATACATTACACCTGGGGCCATATTCACTTCCACGGTGATGGTTGTAGCCTCGAGTCCCACCACAGCAGCACAAAATGTTTTGGCGAGCATTGTTTATGGTAAGTAGGAGTTCTATAATATCTATTGCCCAATGACCACTTATTTCAGCAGTTCATCGAGTTTGTCTTTTAGGGCTTGGATGTTAAGCGTCCTTGCTACGATACGTTGATGGTTGATAACCATATTGTCGGGGACGTACGAAAACCCGAGTTTTGTAAACAACTGACCTTCAAATAGTTGTGATTCAAGCACATTGGGACACGTGATAGAATCGCGATCCAGAATGTTTTGACAAGCTTTTGGGTCGGCATCCATACTGATGCTAATGAGTTTGAGTCTGCCACCAGACTCCCTGGCGCGTTTTTTCAACTGACGCTGCATTTCCTGGCTTTCAAAATTCCAGGTACTCCAGACATAGATAACGGCCACTTCATCACCAAGGTCCTGATTACTTATTGCATGGCCATTGATATCGGTAGCAGTAAAAGTAGGCACACTATTACCTACATTGCCGTTTTTTATTTGGGATAGTTGTTTACGTAGCAAAACCAGCGGACCATTCTTTGGCTGACTTTCCAGCATTTTCGACACCAACTTCTCGGCTTTTACATAGTCAGGTGTCAAACTTTGGATAAAGTATTTACGCACCAAATAGACACCGACAATGGATTCCGGCTTGTCATTAATATATTTCTCAGCAATCTTGGCAATTTCAGGTGGAGAACAGTTGACAGTTTCTTTGCGAAATTTGGTCATACGTTCATTTTCCTTGGTGCCAGTCACTTCCATTTCTTTGATATGTGAGGCATCGCCTTTGATTTCCACGCTCTTGCCAGAGTTAGCGAAAATAGGTTGCTCGGAAAAGTTGGGGAAAACAAGCATCAAGGTGGCCTCACGGTCAAGAGGACGCTCGTAAGTGAATCTTCCGCCAGTCACACGTATGGTGTCAATGCCATCAATCACCCCGTCGGGACTATACACATAAAATTCGCCTTGATCCAAATTGAGGAAACGGCCCGACATTTTAAACCTACCTTTCTCAGCACCACACGACGAGAGTATGGTGATGGTGACGAGAAAAAACAAAATAGTGGAAAATATCTTGCCTGACCCTAAAAAAAGACGAGTGATTGTATTCATAGCAAGAGGATTATTCAGCAAAAGTGCCGCGAGCGGGACTCGAACCCGCACAGCCATTCCTGGCCAAGGGATTTTAAGTCCCTCGTGTCTACCAATTCCACCATTGCGGCATCAACATGAGCGGCAAACGAGACTCGAACTCGCGACCCCGACCTTGGCAAGGTCGTGCTCTACCAACTGAGCTATTGCCGCAAAACGCAAATGCAAAGGTACGGCTATTCTAACAAAAGCACAACGTTTTCACAAATTTTAACACCACTGTGCTCTCATAATGCTCAGTCTCTTCGAGTGTCGTTTGAGCAAATTTAGATAAATACTGTAGTCTACTGTTTTGAATGCCCCCTTACTATTTTGTCAGAACTTCCACAAAGTCCTGAGGCAAGATGACATTTTCCAAGTCGATGGCTTTCATAAACAGTGGTGCAATCTCATCTGCGCTGAATCCTGCAATTCCACAACCAATACGGGTCACGAGGAACTTATATTCAGGATGGTTGGTTGTAAATTCGATGAACTCATCCACGTAGGGTTTGATGGTTTCGACACCACCTTGCATGGTGGGAATAGCATAACTCTTTCCTTGCAGACCCACGCCTTGTCCCCATATCGCACCAAAGCAATTATAAGCCAAGCGTGCTGCGCCACCACCATGAGCCCCAGCCAGATTGCTGCCAAACACGAATATCTCATTCGATTTTAGCTCTATTATTCTTTCAGGTGTATATTCTCTGTTGTACATAATTTATTCACTTTTTATTTATTCAACTTTCGCAAATAAGGCATGGAAAGGGATAGAAAAGGAGTTAAAGGGGAGTTAAAGGGGAGTTAAAGGGACATTACCCCCGATTTGTTTCGATTTTTGTGTTGAAATCGTTGCAATAGCCAGACTATTGTCCTTTTAATTACCCTTCTATGCTTTTTAACTACTCTTTAACTACAGAGAGTTGAGCGAATGCGAAACTAGAATTATTAATTAAAAAGATATAGGTATTTACGCAACTATTCATCTCAATGCACCGACAGCACGCCAAAAGGCCCAGTAGTGGAGGCTTGGTAACGAGTCAGTTTTTTACCTTGGTCACCAGAAGCAATAAACCCATCGTTGTTAAGGTTATATTGCCGATGACACACGGAGCAGATGGCCATACCGCTTGATGTCAGCGAAAGTGGTTTACTGCGAACGGGGTAAGCCTGTGGGTCGTAACAGTTGGGGCATTCCAAGTCAAAGGCATAGAAGGAGGTCGGGTTGTTGAGTGCGCTAAATCCTACGATTAAGCCATTGTTATACCCTAGAATTTGTGAGCGGCGGGAGTCTATCTCATTAAATTTCTTGCTACTGCTTACTCCGGCATTGTCGGTGAACTCAAAATAATTAACACCAGCACGAAAACTTGTCTTGATGATACAAAACATACCCGGCGCATTGGGATTCATACATCCTGCCAGAGTAGCATCCTGATGTGCTGAATTATCAATGACCAGATAACAATTTCCGATAGTATATTCGTTACTAGTATCGCCACAAGCGTTAACCATCAGGGTCACTACCACGAAGAGCCATGCCTTTAACCAATTTCTCATACGAGCAAATCCCTTTCCGCGTTTATCATCCGCTCAAAATGGAATCCTGCAATCGTCTCATCCATCATTTGCTGGATACGGTCGTTACATAAGTTTCCAATACTTCCTTCATGGGTATGGTGAATATTCTTGTCAGGAGTAAAATCTCCTGCCTCAATTCCCAATCCCACTTTCTTGTACGCATCACGGAAAGGCATTCCCTGTGCTGCCAAGCGGTTCACCTCCTCTACGGAGAAGATGGTGTCGTACATAGGATTGTCGAGGATATGCTCATCAACAGTCATTCGGTTAATGATATATGCAGTCATCCGCAGGCAGTCTTTCAATTCGTCGAATGCCGGCAGGAACACCTCTTTAATGATTTGCAAATCGCGGAAATAGCCGCAAGGCAAGTTGTTCATAATAAGTGTCACCTGTTGTGGCAAGGCTTGAATCTTGTTGCTCTTGGCACGTATCAATTCGAAGACATCAGGATTTTTCTTATGCGGCATGATGCTGCTACCTGTGGTACATTCTTTCGGCAGACGAACGAAGGAGAAATTCTGGCTGTTGAACAGGCAAGCGTCAAAAGCCAATTTTGCCAATGTCCCAGCGATAGTAGCCATGGCAAAAGCCACGTTGCGCTCGGTCTTGCCACGTCCCATCTGAGCATAAACCACATTATAGTCCATGCTGTCGAATCCTAACAGACGGGTGGTCATCGAACGGTCAAGAGGGAATGAACTACCATATCCTGCCGCACTTCCCAGGGGGTTGCGGTTGGTCATGCGCCAGGCCGCCTGAAGGAAAAGCATGTCGTCGGCCAGACTCTCAGCGTATGCCCCAAACCACAGTCCGAACGAACTGGGCATGGCAATTTGCAGGTGGGTATAACCCGGCATCAACACATCCTTGTATTGATTGCTCTTAGCAATCAGTTCGTCGAACAATATCTTCACGTCGTCGGCGATGTCTTTCAATTGGTGGCGGGTGAAGAGTTTAAGGTCCACCAGCACCTGGTCGTTGCGGGAACGTCCACTGTGGATTTTCTTTCCCATATCACCAAGACGACGGGTGAGCATCAATTCCACTTGTGAATGCACATCTTCCACGCCCTCCTCAATCACAAACTCTCCTCGTTCACAGAGTGCATAGATCTCACGGAGTTGAGCAAGCAATTCTTTTAGTTCACCAGCCTCCAAGAGTCCGATGCTCTGGAGCATGGTGATATGTGCCATAGAACCCAGCACATCATACTTGGCTAAATAGAGGTCCATCTCGCGGTCGCGACCAACGGTGAAGCGCTCTATCTCGCTCGTCATCTCATAATTTTTTTCCCACAGTTTTGAAGGCATGATAATTGTAATTAGAGGTTAGAGGTGAGAGAAAACAAAAGCTAATAACTCGTCAACTATTCATATTTTCCAGCTGCGATGGCATCGGCGAGTTTCTCCAGTCCTTCTTTTAGTGGTTTGGAGATCATGCCACGCACGAAGGGATTGAGGTCGGCCTTGATGGTGAGGCGCATTTTGCACGTTGTCTCCGTGAGAGGAAGCAACTGAATCCACAGGTTAAAAGGAATGGGTGAATTAACAGTTTCGTATTTAATGGTCTTGGGCTCCTCGCGGTCGCAGATACGGATGGAGATGTCACCTACTGGTGGCACATTCATCGTTATAGCCTCTCCGTCGAAGGTGATGTCTTCGCGCTTATCCTCAGGTAATTGGTCACGTACCTGTTCGCTGAGGCCAACGTCACTCAGACGATTGTATACTGCTTGTTGTGAATAGAGGATTTCCCTAACACTACTTTCAAATTTTGATTCCATTGTTTTTATAGTTGACAAGTAAACAAGTTGACGAGTTGACAAGTTATTAGTTGTAGGAGTTTGGGAGTGTTTTTCATCCTTCCCATTTTGAGGGGTCTTTACGCCACTCGTTGAGGAGTTCAACGTCGGATTCTTTGATATAGCCTGTTTCCAAGGCTTCTGCCACCACATGCTCGTAGTCAGTCAGTGTGACCAGTTTCACCTGGGCATTCTTGAAGGCCTCTGTAGCCACGGGGAAACCATAGGTGTAAGATGCCACCATACCAATTACCTCGCAGGCATTCTGACGGATGGCTTCGACAGCTTTCAGACTGCTGCCACCAGTAGAGATGAGATCTTCCACGACCACCACCTTCATTCCTGGTTTCAACTCACCCTCTATCAAGTTCTCCAAACCGTGGTCCTTGGGTTTGTTGCGGATATAAACAAAAGGCAGATTAAGTGCATCTGCCACAAGTGCACCCTGTGGTATAGCGCCTGTTGCCACACCAGCGACGGCCTCTGCCTCTGGGAAATGTTCCAAGATGGCATGGGTCAGTTCCAGTTTGACAAAATTTCGCAATTCCGGATAAGAAAGTGTCTTGCGGTTGTCGCAATAAAATGGTGATTTCCAACCTGATGCCCATGTGAAGGGGTTGTTGGGCTGCAATTTAATAGCCTTGATTTTCAACAGTCTCTGTGCAAAGTCTTTTTTTAGAATATCCATGGTGTTTTGGTTTGATTTGGATGCAAAGGTAATGAAAATTTTGATTAAGAGAGAGAAAAGCAATACTCTTTTGCTTTTCCAAACGTGAAAAAATAGTCTAAAACCAAATGCAAAACACTACTTTGCCATTCCCAATGACATGACACTAACTTTGATGTCACCACAGTTCATAAGCGCTTTCACGCAAGCACAAACAGTGGCACCAGAGGTCACGATGTCATCGATGATAAGAATATGCTTTCCATTGAGATTAATATCTTCATGGGCACGAAAAGCATTTTCCACACTTTCCATACGCTGTGAAAGACTTTTGTGGGTTTGGCTTTCATCGAATGTCGTCCGCACCACGATATCTTCCCTGATAGGAATCTCTGTAACCTCCTTTACTCCTTGTGCGATTTCCATACTTTGATTGTAGCCACGTCGTCGTTGACGCTTTTTCTCCAGAGGTACAGGAATCATCAGGTCAATGTCTTCGAAAAAGCCCTCGTTGGCGAATTCCTCTGCCGCCATCCGTCCCATCACGCGCCCTATCTCAGGATGATCATGGTATTTCATGTCGTAGATGATATTGCTCACCTCGGAACCAGCCTCATAGTAGAACAACGCTGCTGCTCGCTCCACAGGAATACGTCCCCAAAAGCGACGAGCCATCTCATTGTCCAATGCATTTGCTGCATAACCTGTCCGGGGCAGATGAAGATTGCAGGACACACAGATGACCTGCTCGTCAATGGCGAGTCTCGCACCACAAATGACACATGCTTGAGGGGCTATCAGATTGAGCAGCCTATGCCAGAAACTAATTCTCTGCTCCATCCTCATCTAGTTCATCGACACCATCGATGCACTGTCGAATGATGTCAAAAGTAAAACCACGTCCCATGGCCCAACGTGCCAGTCGGGCATTGGCCTCATACTCGCTCATGTCTTTCATTTGCTTCCTACGACTTTTTATCATTGGTCGGAGGATAGCAAGGTATTCCTCGTCATCCACCTCGTCCAGGATAGGTTTACTGATACTGCCGTCGATGTGCTTTGCCCAAAGGGCTTGTTCTACCTTTCGGCGTCCCCATTTGTTATGTTTTATCTTGTCCCTGACAAAGAGGCGGCAATAGCGTTCGTCATCAACATAACGTT
Source organism: Prevotella sp. (assembly GCA_017548385.1). Taxonomy (GTDB): domain Bacteria; phylum Bacteroidota; class Bacteroidia; order Bacteroidales; family Bacteroidaceae; genus Prevotella. The sequence continues at coordinate 3,721 of JAFZAE010000232.1, read as the reverse complement.
CGCTGACGAGGTGTTGCATAATACGGGCCTGTGCTTCGTCGCTGATTTGCCATTTGCGCATTTTCTCTGTCATCTCATATGAGCAATGTTCTGCCTGTGAGCAGAGTGCCGTGAGTCGGAATAATGCTTCTTGTTCGGTAAGTTGCTTCATCGGGTATTTTTTAGGGGGGTAAGGGGTGAGACTTCGTCAACTAAAACCGCTTTTACATGCCTTGGATTGCCATATTGGTCGTTGATTGTCTCAATGGAATGGAAGCCCATCGTGTTGAGCAGTTCAGCAGTTTGGGAGATATGATATTGTGAACACTCAAAATACAGCGCACCATTTTCACATAGGTGTTTCGTGGCATAAAGGGCGATAGCACGATAGAAGAGTTGTGGGTCATTATCGGGTACAAACAGAGCCTCCATAGGTTCATGTTGCAGCACATTGTCGTGCATAGTCTCACGCTCATGCTGTGTGACGTAGGGTGGGTTCGACACGATGACATCCCATTTGCGCTGGTCATCGGGAGGATTCAGAACGTCAACATGTTCAAAGGTAATCGCTGCGCCCATACTATCTGCATTTTGTCGGGCAATGTCGAGAGCTTGGTCTGAGATGTCCCACGCTGTAACCGCAGCCTGTGGCAATGCCAATGCCAGCGTCACAGCGATGCAACCGCTACCAGTGCCGATGTCGAGGATGCTTCCATTGGGCTTCTCCTGACAGTCATTCTCTATCCACTGGCAGAGTAATTCTGTCTCTGGCCGAGGAATCAGTACACCTTGTCCCACGTGAAACAATCTGCCACAAAACTCCGTCTGTCCCAACACATATTGCACGGGTTCTGCATTCTGTAATCTGTGCAGCATGCTATCCAGCTGCGACTGCTGCTCTGGTGCCAGATGCTCAATTCCCCCACAGAGCACATCGGCCATCGTCAGTCCAAAAGCTTCGTCCAGTAATAGGCGCACGATGGCCTGCGCTTCTCCCTCATCGTAGAGGGGGGTGAGCGACTGCCACAAGTCTCGATAAGTGATTGGTTTTATCATCGCTGCAAAATTACGGAAAAATGTTCAACGGACTTCATTTTTCCATTTTTTTCTTTATCTTTGCATTTCTTAGTGAGGTTGCGCTATCGGTGAGAACGTTGGTTCTCGCCGATAGGCGACTACCTTTAAGACGCACCTTATGACAATGGCAGAAACAATTGATGAAAAATATATGCGGCGATGTCTGCAACTGGCGGATTGTGGGCGCAATGAATCACGCCCGAATCCCATGGTGGGGGCAGTGATTGTAGCCGATGAAAGGATTATTGGCGAGGGATACCATGTTCGCTGTGGTGAAGGACATGCCGAGGTAAATGCCTTTGCCTCTGTGGTTGCAGCCGATGAGCCTTTGTTGCATAAAGCCACCATCTATGTCAGTTTGGAACCATGTTCTCACTATGGCAAGACACCACCTTGCGCTGATCTGATTATCAGTAAGAATGTACAACGGGTGGTAGTAGGTAGTGTTGATCCTTTTGCCAGTGTTCAGGGACGTGGCATTGAGCGCATTCGTACCGCTGACATAGAGGTAACAACGGGTATTCTGGAAAAAGAATGTCAATGGCAAAACCACCGTTTTTTCACCTTCCATAAAAAAGACCGGCCTTACATCATCCTGAAATGGGCACAAACTGCCGATAATTTTATGGATGACCATGGTCATGCAGTGGCTATTTCTACACCTTTCACTCAAATGCTTGTACACAAACTGCGCGCAGAGGAGGATGCCATTGTTGTGGGGCGTGTCACTGACGAGCGCGAGCATCCCCAACTCACCGTTCGGCATTGGTCGGGACGTAATCCCGTACGTTTCGTTTTATCGCATTCGTTCCCGATAGAACGTCTGATGAAGGAGTGCCGCAGTCGACAACTCCAATCACTTATCGTAGAGGGTGGCCGACAAACGCTTCTTTCGTTTCTCGATCGTGGACTATATGATGAAATCCGTGTGGAATATGGCCATATCTCCGTGGGTAATGGCACGCCAGCTCCCCCATTGCCGCAGAATTTAACTCTTTTCTCAGAAGAAAAATACGATGGGAATATTATCCGGAGGTATATAAAGGCTTAAGGAGTGTAGAAGTTCAGACAATACCATTGTCGCTAAAGGCCTTCTTCTTCAAATTGCAACATCAGTTGACCGTCGCCCAGTAAGTTATAACTACGGCGATGATAGGGAGTGATGCCATATTGTCGGATGGCATCACGATGTTTTTTTGTGGGATAACCTTTGTTACTCTGCCAGTCGTAGTGGGGAAACTCTTCTGCCAAGCTATTCATATAATCATCGCGATAGGTCTTGGCCAGAATGCTGGCAGCAGCTATGGAGAGATATTTACCATCACCTTTCACGATGGTGGTGGAAGGCAGCGAATGATAAGGCGTGAAACGATTTCCGTCGACAATAATGGCTTCTGGGCGTACTTGCAATTGATCCAAAGCACGGTGCATAGCCAGGATAGAGGCACGCAAAATATTGATACGATCGATTTCCTCAGGGGTGACGATACCCACCGCCCAGGCAACGGCTTCGCGCTCAATCACCTCACGCAGTGCATAACGTCGATGTTCTGTAAGTTGTTTAGAGTCATTAAGTTCGGCATTCTCATAGTTAGATGGCAGGATAACGGCCGCTGCATAGACACTGCCTGCCAGACATCCACGGCCTGCCTCGTCGCAGCCCGCTTCTACCAAACCTTCATAATAATGACTTTTTAGCATATTAAAACATCCTGCTTACTCGTTTGATACCCTCTATGAGTATGTCGATTTCCTCTCGGGTATTGTAGAGGGCGAATGAGGCGCGCACTGTGCCCAAGATGCCCAATCGGTCCATCAATGGTTGAGCGCAGTGATGTCCTGTGCGAACAGCAATGCCCAAACGGTCGAGCAGTGTTCCCATATCCAAATGATGGATATCTCCTACGAGAAAACTCACCACGGCATCTTTCTCAGTTGCCGTACCGAAGAGACGAATGCCGTCGATTTCCATCATGCGGTCCATGCAATACTGCGTAAGGTCACGTTCATGCTCTTGAATAGCATCCATTCCTATCTGATTAAGATAGTCAATGGCCGTAGCCAGTCCATGTGAGGCAACATAGTCAGGGGTGCCAGCCTCAAACTTGAAAGGCAGACGTTCAAAGACTGTCTTTTCGAAAGTCACGCTTTCAATCATCTCTCCCCCACCCTGATAAGGCGGCAGACGGTCGAGCCAATCTTCCTTGCCATAGAGCACACCGATGCCCGTTGGTCCATACATCTTATGACCGCTGAGTGCCAGGAAGTCGCAGTCAAGCGCCTGCACATCGATGGGGAAATGTGGAGCGCTCTGTGCCGCATCGATGAGCACGGGCACACCATGGTCGTGGGCAATGCGGATGATGTCGGCAACTGGATTCACCGTACCCAAGACATTGCTCACATGCGCTACACTCACAATACGTGTTCGCTCGGAGAAGAGCCGTTCATAGGCATCCATCAGCAGTTCACCCCGCTCATTGATAGGTATCACCTTGACGGCAATGCCTTTACGTGCTGCCTGCAACTGCCATGGCACGATATTGGAGTGATGCTCCATGGTGGAAATAATCACCTCGTCGCCCTCCCCCATAAACTCATCCACGAATGAACTGGCCACCAGATTGATGGCCTCGGTGGTACCCCGTGTGAAAACGATTTCCTC
>JAFZAE010000231.1 GCA_017548385.1 Prevotella sp. | reverse complement strand
GCAGACAACTACACCAAATATGTTCCCGCAAACATGCTGGTGTTCGGCATTGCCGAGTCACCAACAGGTGTCAGTCGTCTTGGCTTCTTCCCCTATACTGGAGATAAGATGAAGAGCAACAAAGTTTGGCTCGAAATCCCAGCCAGTAGTACCAATGCTAATTTAGTATTCGATAATGACGAACCCAATCAAGAAGGAGGTGACCTATGAAAAAAATTACATATAGTCTGCTATTGATGTTTTTCTTCCTCCCACTAAGCATATCTGCACAGAGTGAGGTAACCATCATTGAGAATGGCGAGAGTCAAGATGAAACCGGAACGGTGATTACCATTTCCGAGGAAGAAGAGTATATCGACACCGATACAAAACTCTACCAAGTCACAGGAAAAAACACCTTCATGCTTGGTGATGTCATCAAGGATAATATCATCAATGTTACGGATGTGACGACATTGGTGGGAATGGTTTTGGACGACGCAGAATATTCCAAGGTTGCCGATGTGAATGAAGACAATATTGTCAACGTCACAGACGTCACCTCCGAGGTGTCTGTCGCCCTTGATGAGGGAGTGGGAAAAATACTTGTGGAAAGCTATGAAGTAGAGGATATCACCAACGTGTGGATCAAGAACACGACAGCTGCTGCCGTTGACCAGCATTAATACAATAATTAATTAAGAAAAATAACATAAACTAAATATCAATGAACATGAAAAGATTTTTATTTTCCTTACTTGCCTTCCTTGCAATAGGAAGTGGCATCCAGGCACAAACCATGCTTCAGGATGTGATCTATGTGGATGACGTGGTATTTGAACCCGGTGAAAATGAGGCTACCATCGAAATCAAATACAACGTTGACAATGCTCCTACAACAGGAATCAAAGGTTTGCAGTTTGAGCTTGACCTTCCTGATGGCTTCACTTTAAAAGAAAATAGTAGACAAAGAATTATCGTTTCTGATATACAGGAAGACTTTACAGTTACAGCAAAGAAACAAACTGATGTACATAAAATTAGATTTATGATGGTTTCGACCGTCGATAATCATCTGGATTTCGAAGATGGATTGTTGTTCTCATTAACGGTTGTAGCTGACGCTAGTGTTACTGGTGGTACCTATCCAGCAACTGTTGGTGGTTATGGACAAATATCCTACATTCAGATGTCTGGTTCAACTAGCCAAGGTGATGCCACCTATTTCCAGGATCCCCTTACCTTCTATCTCAAGATGCCTATTGAGCTGAGCGAGGAAGTAAGTTATGCTGAGGGTTTTGGCAACTACACCGATGTAACGGTTGTGATGAACAAGCGCACGCTGAAGGCTGACACATGGAACACCATCTGCCTGCCATTCGACATGGATGCAACGACCATGCAGAAAGCCTTCGGTGAGGGCAATGAGATTACCCTTGCCACACTGACCGGTAGCGACTACGTGGAGAAAGATGGTAAGATTAAAGACATTATCATCAAGTTCAACACCAGCTCCACCACGGCTATTACAGCCAACACCCCATATCTCATCAAACTCAAGAATGCTGTGGAAACATTTGAAGTTGAAGGTGTAAGTCTAAGCGACAACATCGTACCGTCTTCCGTTTCTGGTGGCGACTGCACATTCTATGGCAACTATGATGTGATTACCGATTTGGGTAAAGACGAACCCGCTCTCTTTATCTCTGGCAACAAATTCTACTATGCTACAGGCAATTCTAAGCTGAAGTCATTCCGCGGCTACTTCACACACACCAAACTCGCCCAGTATATCCAAGACCTGTCGGCAGGTGCAAATATCAGCCTCTTCGTGGATGATGAGCCTACTGGCATTAGGAACATTGTGACAACTCAGGACAATGATGATGTATACGACATCTCCGGCCGCAAGGTGAACGCCGACAAGACCACCCTGCAGAAGGGCATCTATATCACAAACGGCAAAAAGGAGACTGTTCATTAATTTGTATCACTCTAAATATTCGAAACGATGAAAAAAACATATATAAAGCCTAAGTTTGAAAACAATGCCATAGCCTTCGAAACCTCCATCATGGCACTTAGCGGAATAGATGAAAATGGCAATACCATCATCGACGACGGTGGTAACGGCGATAATGGTGAGGGTGACGTCAACAAGTCATCACTCTGGGACGATGAGGTGACGGAGGATTATCTATAATCCCCTACTCCACCCTTTATCATACGATTTTGCAGCCGCACTCCTTATTTGGAGCAGCGGCTGCAAAATTAATTGATACCCATCTGGAGCTCAAGAATATGCGGACATACACGGGGTATGTCCCTACGTTGATGAAATATCGATGAAACTTTTATCGCAAAACTTCAATTTTTCATTGCTAAGGTTATTATTCCATTTTTTTTTTATACCTTTGCGGCGCAATTGGAAAAATCATGGGTTCTGCGAGTTTCACCCTTATAAATCCTAAGGTGTCTCATAAGCGGCATTCTGTTATTCTATATTCACTATTTATCGGATTTTTCCATAACTTATGTTAGTTATAACATAAGGAGGAAAGTTATGTATAGATGGCAGATGCTTCCCAGCACTTTAGCATATTCACAAATATTTTTGCAACGTCGGCCTGCAAGGCCAGCAGCTATCAGCCCTGGGTAACACCCTGGGTAATTATAATCGTCAGATGTACAATGCGCCCTGTAAGGGCAAAAGCACAACATATTCATCAATCTTTTGCCCTTTCAGGGCGAGTTTTCCCCTTCAACATACAAAACCCAGGGCGATGCCCTGGGCTATGAGCATATTGGCCTTTCAGGCCGTTTGAATATAAATACACTTGCGAAATTCATGTTAATAACTTACAGATAATCATTTAGATTTTTTATCAAATCGAGTATAACGATGAAGAAAGTTTTTACCGTCGGTGTATACGACCTGCTACATATCGGACATATCAATTTGTTTAAGAATGCCCGAGCTTTGGGCGATGAATTGACGGTTGCCGTCCAGAGCGATGAGTGCATTCTGAAATACAAGCCCGAGGCAAAGATGGTCAATACCACAGCCGAGCGTCTGTTCATGGTCTCGTCCATCCGTTATGTCGATCATGTCATCACCTACGACGATGTGGATGAAATCATCAAGCAGGTGGATTTCGACATCTTCGCCAAAGGTCCCGACCAGTGTCATGCCGGTTTC
>JAFZAE010000230.1 GCA_017548385.1 Prevotella sp. | reverse complement strand
CCAACTGAGCTACTGAAGCAGCAATTTCTCGATTGCGGATGCAAAAGTAGTGCGATTTTTTGAATCCACCAAACTTTTTTGAAGAAATTTTGCATTTTTCTTGAAAATCCTTGTTTTTAAGGAGGCTTATTGCAGCTATACACAAGTCATTTTCCCCTTTTTTAGTGATTCGCAGCTGAACTTTTGACAACTTAGTCATCATGGCTGTATTATGTTTTTAATCCATATTTTAGGAAGGCCCAGGTGTGTTTTTTCGTCTTTTTCATCATATTCAACATCAGTTCTTTTCAATTATCCTGTCAACATGTTTACTCGCCTATATGTCAACTCAGTTGATTTATTATTAAATAAGTTCTTTTCAGAAAAAATAAGAAAAGAAACCCCCTATGTATAGAAAAAAAGGACTATTTTTGCAGAAATTTATTCAGAATATTCCGACCAATAATAATACGAGCAAATGAAGAGGCGCTATTTATGGTTTTTAGGAGCGATGGCATTGATGTTTTGCCTGTGTCTTTTGATGCTATGGCGAATAGAAAAGCGTGTAATGATTTCTGTCGATGGCATAGAGATGTCACAGGATGAAGCCATTACTGTGGGGCGTGGGTCAATGGTAGATTTCGACCGTGTTCCACAAGATTTTATCACTGTTCGCCGTAACTCTTCTGGTTTTGAGTGGAGCATCAATCCGAAATGGCTCAAAAGCGACTCGCTTTACTATTTCAAGGTCAATAACCATAACCCCAATCTTCATCTGCTTACCGATGGTAGCACCATCCACATCGACATCACTGATGATTCAAAGCATAACCACGAAAAAACTTTGCCGGCAGAGCATATCAAGGCAATACTGTCTGGGCAGAAGTCACACTACGTGATGTTACGCAATGTCTTTGAACTAGACAAACATCTGCGGGCCGACAGTACCGATGCCATAGACTATAAGACCCTCTACAACCTGCGCTCTTTCCTCTATCGTGAGGGTAGTGGCGATGATTGGCAACTTGTCATCCTCGACCGTTACACCACTCTTCATGGCAATGACCAGCAGGTGACAGGCTATGCCACCTCCGACACTATCCAAGGTGACAATGTCAGGTATTGCAAGATACAGTTTTTCCGCATTGTGGAATACAACATCAAGCCCGATAAGATAGACAATTCGCTTTTTCATATCGGCGATGTCAACTACCTCTGCAAACCTGTGCTGGTATCCATTAAATGGGGCGCCGGACATGTCAATATCGTTGCCGTTGGTGATAAAAACGAGGTGCGTTTCTCTAAACCACTTACCTATATCGGTACGATGAAGGCACTTCGAGAGATGTCGCCAACCGACACCCATTTGATAACCATCCATCAGGACGACGGGGCTTTCCCTTCTCCGACCAGTGTGTATATCCCCCATTTTTCCTCTGCCGTCAACAATGATGTCTGCAATCTCCGCCTTACGTCCGACGACATCCTTTTGTCTGGCAAGTCTATCCCCTCCAGCAATGGACTGACCCCCAAGCTCCACCATTTCCGCCATCCAAGCATGCATTGTAATGTGATGATGCATACGGCGGTGATTTCCATGGGCTACATCTTCTCGTATCTGTGGCTGCCATTGCTTGTGGGACTCCTCCTCCTCGTGGGTTTTGTCTACGTCATGCGGCCAGGTCGCAGGGAAGCCCGTGAAATTGGTGAGGCACGAAGTCGCCTGTCGGCACTGTTCCCATTGATACTTTTCATCGCTTTCATCTATTGCGTCTGCAAGGTGATGATTTCGATGAAGTTGTCGTATACTTACCCCTATTTCGAGCGGTTGTCATCCATTGTGGTGGCAGATGCCTGTCTGATGCTCGTCTTGTTCTATCTGCTTTCACTGATTATCAACCATCACTTGCTGGTGGCCAGTGTTCGCGTGAAGTCCTTTGCCCGTCGTTGGATTGCTGTGGGCGTGGGCATTTTGGCATTCGTCATCAGCCTCTATGCCTTCCGGTCGATTGACCCATATGTGACCAGTTCGTATCTTCCCAGTGAGTTGGGCACATGGCGGTTCTGGCAATGGGGCAACCTCTCTGGCGTGACCGATACTTACCGCAGTGTGCCATTAGCACTTCTGCTTTGCAATCTCACCGCATTTGGTGTGCTTGTCATCATAAACATCGACCCACTGTGGAAAAAGATAAAATCTACTTGGGAAGGGTTCAGCGCTCAACTTAGCCAGAAGTTACCCCCTGTCGTCTATACCTTGTTGCCTATTGTGGCTGTGGTGATAGCATCGGTCATCCCTGGCAATTTCTCTACAGCATTCATCACGCTGTTTGTCATTCTGGGTATGAGTTGGTCGCTTCGTCGTGTATCCTTCACGCATGGCCGTTTTTTGGCATTCGTCCAGATGATAGTCATCACTTTGATTTACATCGTCGCAGCCATTGTATTGGGCGACAAGGGATACATCACCAACTATATAGGATTCGTGGCCGCCGCGATACTCTTGTATTTTATGTCGGCCAAGGGCAAGGCGTTACGTCATGAGGGGCGTAAAACGTTGCTGTTCGCTTTGGCTACAATCCTGTTTGCTCTGTTTGTACTTCCTTGGGTGCTGAAATTTGATACCAACGAGGTTTCGTACGACCGCACGGCACGACGTTTCGAGCTGTTCTCACAATTCGACAAATACCTCAATTCCGGCTACCGATATGCCGTGGCAGATGCCGAGTTTATGACCGTACTCACACACTATATGTACAATACCAGCGGGTCCGATCCACTATCACCGGAAAAGCACCCACTGCATCCCTCTATCTCCTCTGGACAGTCGCCTGTCGTTGTCAATGATGTGGCGGTGCCCAGCAGTTTCTTTGGCTCATACGGTTTGCTGTCCTACATCGTATTCTTCGGTCTGATAGTGCTGCTCTGCACCATTGTCATCTGGCACAATACGACGATGCCAGAGACCGCTGGGCAGGTCTACTCCAGTCCGCAACTTATGTGGCGCACTCTTGCGGTGATGATGTGGGCGGGTACCTCGATTTATCTCTACGCCTCATACATCGGTGGAGTTCCCTTCACAGGACGTCTCTGCCCCGGACTAGGTGTCGACGCTGTGGGTGAGGCCATAGAAAGCACCTTGCTCCTCGCCTTCATGACAGCCACTAGGAAGGAATTAGAAATTAGGAATTAGGAATTTGGGTATTTCGTTATAACGTTATATCGTTATTACGTAATCCCGAACAACTTCCAAACTTCCAAACTTCCAAACT
>JAFZAE010000025.1 GCA_017548385.1 Prevotella sp. | reverse complement strand
AGGGTAGTTAAAAGGACAATAGTCTGGCTATTGCAATGATTTCATCACAAAAATCGAAACAAATCGGGGGTGATGTCCCTTTAACTCCCTTTTAACTCCTTTTCTATCCCTTTCCATTCCTTACTTGAGAAAGTTGAGTTACTCAACTTTCTCAGCCCCATAATCCGTTTTGGGCCATGGGGGACATGACCCACTTCCCAAATTCTTTTACGTTAAAAAAACAAATTTTTCTAATTATATTTAGGTGTTTAGAGCATTTTTCAGTAATTTTGCACTCCATTTTTAGAATTTAAGCAAAAAATAAATAGTAGAAATTTTTTAAGGAAGATGAAAATTGTATTTGAAAACCCAGACAAAGTCAATGGTCTGATGACACTGACTGTTGAGGAAGCTGACTACAAAAGTGAAGTTGAAAAGACATTGAAAGACTATCGCCGTAAGGCGAATGTGCCGGGATTCCGGAAGGGAAATGTTCCTATGGCACTCATTAAGCGACAATATGAAATGCCAGTAAGACTGGATGTGGTCAACAAAATACTGGGTGAGGAAATCTACAAGTATGTGAAAGACAACAATATCATGATGCTTGGTGAGCCAATGCCATCAGAGAACCAACAGCCACAAGATCTTACAAAAGACGGACCTTTCGAGTTCGTGTTTGATATTGCTGTGGCACCTGAATTCACCATCTCACTCTCTGACAAGGATACTGTTGACTACTATGATATCCAGGTGGATGACAAACTTATCCAAAACCAGGTGGATGTCATGGCATCACGTGGCGGACACTATGCAAAAGCCGACGAATACGACCCCGACAAGAACGATATGCTCAAAGGTGACCTCCGCGAACTCGACGAGGAAGGCAACACCAAGGAAGGTGGTATTACACTGTCAGATATCGTGCTCATGCCTAAATACATAAACGACGAGGGACAGAAACATCTCTTCGACGCATGCTCCCCTGGCGACATTATCACATTCAATCCACGCAAGGCATATCTTGACAATGATGCAGAGTTGGCAGCACTTCTGAAACTCAAGAAAGAAGAGGCTGCTGGCATCACTGCAGACTTCAGTTATCAGGTGACAGAAATCTCACGCTACCTTCCTGCAGATGTAGACCAGAAACTCTTCGACCAGGTGTTTGGCGAGGGCAACGTGACTTCAGAGGAAGAGTTCCGCCAGAAAATCGGTGAGGGCCTCAAAGCACAACTGCGTGGCGACTCCGACTACAGATTCCTGATAGATGTTCGTAAGTACTGCGAGCAGAAAGTGGGTGAACTCAAATTCCCTGAGGAAATTCTCAAACGTGTCATGAAACACAAGAATGAGGACAAAGACGCTGAATTTGTTGACAAAAACTTCGATGCAAGCATCAAGGAACTTCAGTGGCACCTCATCAAGGAGCAACTCGTCGCTTCCCTCGGCATCAAGATTGAAGATGACGATGTGAAAAATACTGCTATCAACATGGCAAAGGCACAGTTCGCGCAGTATGGAATGAACGACGTTCCTATGGAATACCTGCAAAACTATGCTCAGGAAATGCTCAAGAAACGTGAAAATCTCGACCAAATCGTGAATAGTGCCATCGACCACAAACTGACTGGCGAAATTAAAAAATTGGTCAAGTTGAACGTTAAGAATGTCAGTTTAGACGAATTTAATAAGTTAGGCAGCGAATAAAAATAGTTTTTTTTCAAAAAAAATATTTTTTTTGCAGAGATTATCGACTTTTTTATTAACTTTGTTCCTAATAACAAAGAAAAAGGTCGATAATCTCTTTTTGTTGACCATAAATTTTGAAACATATGAACGATTTTAGAAAATACGCAACAAAGCATTTAGGTTACAACAGTCAGACACTTGATGATGTCATCAGTGCTCAGGCACAGTATCTTAACCCTTATATCCTTGAGGAAAGACAACTCAATGTCACCCAAATGGATGTGTTCTCAAGGTTGATGATGGATCGTATCATTTTCCTCGGGACACAAATAGATGACTACACAGCCAACACACTTCAGGCACAATTGCTGTATCTCGACTCTGTAGATAGCGGTAAAGACATTTCTATCTATATCAACTCTCCTGGGGGTAGCGTTTCTGCCGGACTGGGAATCTACGACACCATGCAGTTCATTAGCAGTGATGTGGCAACCATCTGCACGGGAATGGCCGCATCTATGGCAGCCGTGCTGCTCGTGGCCGGAACTGAGGGCAAACGCTCGGCATTGCCACACAGCCGTGTGATGATTCACCAACCACTCGGTGGTGTTCAGGGACAGGCCTCCGACATCGAGATTGAGGCAAAAGAGATACAAAAATGTAAAAAAGAACTGTATACCATCATCTCTGAGCACTCGCATACTCCATTCGAGAAGGTGTGGAATGACTCCGATCGCAATTATTGGATGAATGCGGAAGAAGCCAAGGAATATGGTATGATTGACACCGTGCTGATTCGCAAGAAGTGAAATGAAGAAAGTTTGTAGCTTTTGTGGAAGAAATGAGAAGGAGACTCGGCTCTTAATCTCTGGTGTCAGTGGCTATATATGTGAGAACTGTGCGGCTCAGGCATATGAAATCGTCCGTACAGCAGGTATGTTGGGTACCTCCTCAGATAAGAAAAAGGACTTGGAGAAGTTCAAAACCAAGAAAATACCCAAGCCCAAGGAGATAAAAGACTATCTGGACCAATATATCATTGGACAGGATGAGGCCAAAAAGTTCCTCTCTGTAGCAGTGTATAACCACTACAAGCGACTGAAACAGGAGGATGACGGCAGTGGTGTTGAGATAGAAAAAAGTAACATCATTCTCGTTGGAAGTACTGGCACGGGGAAGACACTGCTTGCAAGAACTATAGCCAAGCTCCTTGATGTCCCTTTCACCATCGTCGACGCTACTGTCTTTACCGAGGCGGGATATGTGGGAGAAGATGTGGAGAGCATCCTCTCGAGGCTTTTGCAGGTGGCCGATTATAAAGTGGAGGCTGCTGAGCGGGGTATAGTATTTATTGACGAGATAGACAAAATCGCCCGAAAAAGCGATAATCCTTCCATCACACGCGATGTAAGTGGTGAGGGAGTACAGCAGGGATTACTCAAGCTGTTGGAGGGCACTATGGTCAATGTACCACCACAGGGTGGTAGAAAACATCCCGACCAAGAATATATCCATGTCAACACCAGCCATATCCTCTTTATCTGTGGAGGGGCTTTCGATGGAATAGAGCGAAAAATCGCACAAAGACTTAATACACATGTGGTGGGTTACAACTCTGTCCAGAATGTACGTAAGATAGACAAGGAGGACCTGATGAAGTATGTACTGCCACAAGACTTGAAGTCTTTCGGACTCATTCCTGAAATCATTGGCCGACTTCCTGTGCTCACCTATCTCGAACCGCTCGATAGAACAGCATTAAAGAGGATCTTGGTGGAACCAAAGAATTCCATTGTCAAACAATACACCAAACTGTTTGAAATCGATGGAGTCGCACTCTCTTTCGATGAAGATGCTTTGGAGTTTATCGTAGATAAGGCTGTGGAGTATAAACTTGGTGCACGTGGACTGCGCTCCATTGTCGAGAATGTGATGATGGATGCTATGTTTGAAGTACCATCAAAAAGGGTGAAACAGTTCCATGTAACCAAAGACTATGTTATAAAACAACTCGACAAGGCAAGGCTACAAAGTCCGGGGAATGCCTGATTCCCATCTTATTAGTCATTCTTACCATGTCGTCTCTATCATGAAAGGGGAAACACAAATATGCCAACAGACGTTAACCTATTAAAACAACTGAAACGCCATTTCGGCTTCGACAAATTCAAGGGCGACCAAGAGGCTATTATCCGTAATGTGCTTGCGGGTAATAACACGTTTGTGCTCATGCCTACCGGAGGAGGAAAGTCGCTCTGTTATCAGTTGCCGTCGCTCATTATGGAAGGGACGGCCATTGTCATATCACCGCTCATTGCTTTGATGAAAAACCAAGTGGATGTCATCAATGGCATGAGCGAGGAAGAGGGAGTGGCTCACTACCTCAACTCCTCACTCAACAAGGCGGCAATCGACCATGTGAAGGCTGATATTGTGGAAGGAAAGACAAAGCTGCTTTATGTGGCTCCCGAGTCACTCAATAAAGAAGATAATGTGGAATTTCTCCGTACGGTGACAATTTCATTTTATGCTATCGACGAAGCGCATTGTATCTCGGAATGGGGACACGATTTCAGACCCGAATACCGTAATATAAGACCTACGATACAAAAAATCGGTGAGGCTCCTGTCATTGCCCTCACTGCTACCGCCACCGACAAGGTGCGTAGCGATATCAAGAAAAACCTGGGAATTACAGATGCTTTGGAATTCAAGAGCTCCTTCAACCGTCCTAATCTATATTATGAGGTAAGGCCAAAGACCAACGACATCAATAAGCAAATCATCAGGTTTATCAAACAAAACCCAGGGAAAAGCGGTATTGTCTATTGCCTGTCAAGGAAAAAAGTGGAGGAACTCGCTGCTGACCTTTGTGCCAACGATATCAAGGCCGCAGCATACCATGCAGGTCTTGAGTCAACAAAAAGATCCGAGACACAAGACCAGTTCCTTATGGAGGAAATCGATGTCATCGTGGCTACCATCGCCTTCGGAATGGGTATCGACAAGCCCGACGTGAGATTCGTCATCCATTATGATATCCCTAAGAGTCTTGAGGGATACTACCAGGAGACGGGTAGGGCAGGACGTGATGGCGGCGAGGGAAAATGTATCACTTTCTATGCTTATAAGGATCTGCAGAAACTTGAGAAGTTCATGGAGGGAAAACCTGTTGCAGAACAGGATATCGGCAGACAATTGCTGCAGGAGACAGCTGCATACGCTGAATCGTCAGTGTGTCGGAGGAAAATGCTGTTACACTATTTCGGGGAAGTCTACGATAAGGACAATTGTGGAAATTGCGACAATTGTCTCCATCCAAAGGAAAAAGTGGAAGCAAGCAAACTTTTGCAGATTGTACTCCATGCCATCGCCGCTGTAAAGGAGAATTTCCGTACAGAGTATATTATTGATTTTGTCAAAGGTAGACCTACCGATGACATCGTGTCACACAAGCACGACCAGTTAGAAGAATTCGGTGCCGGTGAAGACGAGGACGAGAAATTGTGGAATCCCGTTATCCGACAGGCACTTATCGCAGGTTATCTGCGGAAGGATGTCGAGAACTACGGACTTCTCAAACTGACGTCGGCGGGAAAACGAGTTATGAAACGACCTGTCTCGTTTATGATTGTTAAAGACACTGAGTTTAAGGACGATTATGAGGACGATTCGACTGAGGGTGGCGGCGGCGCTCTCGATCAGGAATTGTATGCTATTCTCCGTGATTTGAGGAAAAAGATGGCATCGAAACTGCATGTGCCTCCATATGTTATCTTCCAAGACCCTTCACTCGAGCAGATGGCCACTATGT
>JAFZAE010000229.1 GCA_017548385.1 Prevotella sp. | reverse complement strand
GTGCAAGTTCATTGATGGAGAATTGCGTATCAGGTTTTATTCTGAGCAGAGAAGAATCAATCTCTAATAAAGCCTTGATACTATCATCCTGTATATCATATTCCATATTCCATATTTTGTATGGTTTACCTGGTGACAGATTATAAACAACAGATAAATCTTTTCCTTTTATCTTGGTAGAATAATCAACACTAGCGTTTAGGTATCCCATATTCTGCATAGCCTTAAGAAGGTCCTCCGACGTACGTCTAGCTTGTATAGAATCATAGACAACTGGCTCTTCACCAATATTTCGCAGGGTTCTATTCACCCATTTGGTAGTGTCTTTCCCAGACATAGAATAAATAGCAAGCGGTATCTTGAATAGTGAGAACCACCTGCTGTTTCCTTTCATACGTACATATTGGCTCAGTTGTGAGACATCAAAATCTTTCGTATCCGCCGTTATCTTTACATTTTTGAGTAAGAATTCTCCTTCAGGCACATACTTGGTGGTAGAACACGAAATCATCATGATGACAATCGTCATTGTCACCATACAAATAAAAAGATTCCATTTCCTTGTCATCCCACGCCAGGCATTTATGGACAGTGGTCAGTTGAAATAATAAAGGAAAGTGGAAATGCCTTCAAGGGCAGGTTTCCGTTGATTTTCTATTTCTATTTTGAAATCCACCTCCACTTTACATATTCCACGTAGATTTTGTATGTTGTGTAGTTTTGTTGTCATGCGCACGCGACTCCCCGTGATGACAGGTTGTCCGAAACGCATTTTGTCCATACCATAATTTACAAGCATCTTAATATTCCGCACCTCGACAATCTGTTGCCATAAATAAGGTAGCAATGAGAGTGTAAGATAGCCATGTGCTATGGTGTTGTGATATGGGCTTTCCTCCTTCGCTCTTTCCACATCAACATGTATCCACTGATGGTCGAGGGTTGCATCGGCATACAAATTAATACGTTCCTGATCTACTTGGAGCCAATCCGATTCCCCCAGTTTCTCACCCAGATGTGATGCGAACTCTTCATAAGAGTTAATAATAAGCTTTGCCATAATATATTAAATGTGTTGATTTGTATTTGTCATTAATCAGAGCATTCCCTTTGTTGACGGTAGTTCATAATGATAGATATCCCTTTTTACCGCCATTTTGATAGCACGCGCCAGAGCTTTGAAAATGCCTTCTATTTTGTGATGCTCATTATCACCTTCGGCTTTAATATTAAGGTTCATCCGTGCTGCGTCGGAGAGACTTTTGAAGAAATGCAGGAACATCTCCGTAGGCATATCTCCTACCCTCTCTCTTCTGAAATCAGCATTCCACACCAGCCAAGGTCTTCCACCAAAGTCAAGAGCCACGCTACAGAGGCAATCGTCCATAGGGAGTGTAAATCCATATCTTTCAATCCCTCTCTTGTCACCTAAAGCCTTTAGCAGACATTCACCCAATGCAATGGCTGTATCCTCAATAGTATGGTGTTCATCAATGTGCAAATCACCCTTTGTATGGACATACAGGTCAATCATTCCGTGTTTTCCTATCTGCTCAAGCATATGGTTGAAGAAGCCCAATCCTGTTTCAATGTCACATTTTCCTGTTCCATCGAGACACACACGAACATCAATTTCAGTCTCTTTTGTGACCCTTCTCACACTTGCCGTTCTTTCCCCTGCAAAAAGGAGTTCGGCTATCTTATCCCATGTAATCCCTTGGTCACCAAGAATTATTGCTTTGCAGCCGAGGTTTTCAGCCAACTGCCGGTCTGTTTCCCTGTCACCGATGACATAGCTACCTGACAAATCATACTCATCACTCTCGATATATTCCTTCAGCATGCCAATACCCGGTTTACGACATGGGTGGTTGTCTTCTGGAAAATGCCTGTCTATATGTATTCTATCGAAAACGACACCTTCCCCCTTCAATGTATTTAAAATGAAATTGTGCACAGGCCAGAAAGTATCTTCCGGAAAAGAATCTGTTCCCAATCCGTCTTGATTTGACACCATGACAAAAAGAAAGTCCAATTTTTTACGTATGAAGGATAGATTCCTAAACACGCCCTCTTTAAAACACAATTTTTCAAAAGCATCAATCTGCTCGTCTTCTGGCTCATCAATTAGTGTACCATCACGGTCAATGAACAATATTCTCTTTTTTCCCATAATTTTTATTCTTTTACAGCAGACACGAATTTCTTTGCTTCAATCCTTTCTGCCTGTTTTTGTTCAATGGCTCCATAGATGAAATAAGCCACCAACATTTCATAAACAAAAATAAGGCACATGACAATGCATGCAACAATCATCGTCCCAAACACTAACCACACAAAATATCCAGGCAGATCTGAAGGATCCCCCATTGCCTCTCCAGAGATAGATGCAGTTTTTGCAATAAGCAACACATATAGAGGCATTAATACCACAGAAATAATGACCATTGCTATAAGCAAGGTTAGTATTGAAGCAACAAAAATAAAACCGACATAGCGTATACCCTTCTTATAGATAATTGTGAAAGACTTAAGATAATTAAGTTCCTTCTCCTTAAGATATTTCATATTGACATATATTAATGGCAAAATGAGAAGAGAAAACAGCATAGTCACAACGAATAAAAGAAGTATTTTCATCAAAAAATGCCTTTCTGCATCCCCATGTATGAACAAGAGCCATATTCCTCCTCCTAAAAAAAACACCAGAGGGGCAACCGCCAATAATGTAACAAGAAAAGCAATCAACATCCTTTTCAGATTCCATATGCGAGGCATTTCGTTGAGGAAAGACATAAGCCTTGCCATTGCCCAGATGCCAATAAAAACACAGACAAGGCATAATGCCATTAGCACTACGGCATAAATGCTATTATGTTGTAACAACGAAAAATCATAATGTCCTTTAGAAACCAACAAAGTGATAAATGCGGCTGAAAAGAAGCTTAACAACAATATTGGCAACCATGTCGCATGAAAAATGCCCTTAAAATTGCTCAAGAAAAGATTATAAGCTGCCTTGAGACAGGACGTTATACTTCTGTTTTTATAGAGGATTTCCATTCTTGCTATGATTTATCAAGATGTTAGTGATTTTATTGGGAAGGGTTGGGAAAATGTAAGGTTCGGCGAAATTCGGAACAAGCAATAGCGGTGGCAATTGCTACATTGAGACTATCAGCCTTGGATAATCCATTAGCATTGAATGAATCATCTACGTTAGCAACAACTCGTTGCGTGGGGAAATTGGGTATGAACAATTTTTTTGTTAAACGAGAAAGAACATCAGATGAAATGCCTTTTCCCTCATTTCCCATCACAAGTAGCCCAGTGTCATGGAATTTTGTCTGATAGATGTTCTCCCCATCTAGCACAGTACCATAGACTGGAACATCTTTAGGGAGAGCATCCATTAGTTCGGGCAGATTAACATACACAACTTTTACTCTTGCGATACTGCCCATAGTGGCCTGTATGACTTTGGGACTGTAAACATCTGCTGTGTCCTCGCTACAAAATATAGTATCAATGCCGAACCAATCGGCAATTCTGATGATAGTCCCCAAATTACCTGGATCCCTCACTCCATCTAATGCGATACAAAGACGACAACTAACGATTTCCGCCATGGCATCGATGTCTGTTAAAGGGGCTGGGATGTTAAACAACGCCATCACTTGTTGCGGGTGTTGGAGAAAGCTCAGTCTTCTCAGTTCCTCATCATTCACGACAATAATCTCCGTCTCGTCGGAGACAGGATGCAGTCTAAGCCATTGTTCTGTTGCAATCACTGTGACAGCATTCTCTATCTCCAACAAGTCGCCGACAACTTTGGGGCCTTCAGTAACGAATAGTCCTTTTTCCCTTCGCGACTTTTTGTTTTCAAGTTGACGAATTGCCTTGAATCTATTTTTGCTTATCATTTGAGGATGCAAAGGTACTGCAAATTGATGGCAAGACAAAAGGAAATGTATTCTTTTTATTACTCATATACACGTCTTTTCCAAACCACCAGTCTTTTTATTTCTCTTCAGTGAGATCAACATAACCAGAAAAGGAAATAGGATTTCTTTCCTTTGAGAGGACATCCAATTTCACGTTCCCATTGTCAAATATCACAAAAGAATATTGATGTATATCTTCTTTGCTTTCCACATCAAGCACAACATAATGTTCACCTTTTCTACCTATAGACTCTTGATATCTCAGCACTTTTCCCTCAAAATTCAATCCACTTCCTCCACCGTATGGAATATTGTATGCCCTACCGAAATAAGGAAGGTATGAATTGATGTAATCGTCTTTGACACTGACCGAATAAAGAGTAGAAGGATGAATTGTGCCTTGCCCCATCGGATAAACTTTGTCGATGTTAACATTAAAACACCTCGTTTGAACCCCTTCTGTGATTTTCGCAGCCATTTCGGCCCTTTTCCTAGCTTTTTCACTGGCACTCTCAGATGTGGCACAGGCCATTAGAAACAAAGTCGCTAATATAATTGATAAAATATGTTTCATAACTTTACTTATTTCAATCTTGCTTCTACAACATTGATAACATAGTCCGCGAGTTTCTCACATTCATTAACAAGGTCTGCAAACATTGTTCCTACAGCATAATCATACTGATGTTCGTTGATAGCTTCGACATTCTCTGCTTTGAGTTGATCTCTCTTTGCATTGATTTCAATCTCTATATTAATTGAATCTCTAAGCGATGTTTCCCCGCGCCGACCATTGAGTACGTGGCTCATCTGCAGGAGCGATTTCTCGGTAATCTCCATCATTTCCTTCAGACTCTTCGTCTGCCACTCGTTGAACTCCTTGCCGGAATCCATCTTCCTGTTCAGTGTCCTCGACAAATTATAGCAAGCATCGCCAATACTCTCAATTTCACTAATTTGTCGCATCATGGACCGAATCTTCGACTTGGTGTCATCGCTTAAGTGCAAATCACTCACTTGCTCAAGGAAGTTGGCGATTTCTATCTCCATATTGTCAGCAATATTCTCATATTTCGCAATGCGTTCATACCCTTTTGCGAATTTTTCCTTGTCCGTCTCATCCACTAGTTCCTCCACCATGCCATACATTCTGAGGATACGTTCTGCGTAATGAGCAATTTCTTTTTGTGCTTGCAGCACGGCAATTTCCGGTGTATGAACCAGACCGCGGTCGATATAGACCAATTTCTCGGGCATATCCTCTTCTCCCTCTTCTTTTTTCTTGTCTTTGATGACCTTAGTGACAAATTTCTCTATCTGTGGTATAAACCATATCAAAATGGCAGTATTGACAAGGTTGAATCCCGTATGGAAGGCAGGCAACACATAGTTGAGCTTAGCCGCATTATCCTTAAAACCAGGGTTGGTGTTATCCATCAAAGTAACATCATATCCCACCAACCCGCAAATCATATTGATAAAAGGTTTAAAAACGATAAGTATCCAAAATACACCAAAGATGTTGAAGAACATATGTGCCAATGCCGCCCTTCGTGCCTGTGTGGATGCGGTGAGTGCCGCCAGATTCGAAGTAACGGTCGTACCGATATTCTCACCCATAACCAATGCTATACCCGGATAAATGGGCAGTGCACCACTTGCGCACAGAATCATAGTGATTGCCATAACCGCCGCCGAAGATTGCACGCATACGGTAAGGATGCCACCTATTATTAAGAACAGCAATATGGTAGTAAAGCTGTTAGGGTCAAAACTTTTAAAGAATGCGAGTACAGCAGGTTGTTCTCCTAAGTTCATATCAGCACCCGTCTGTCGCAATGTGCCTAGTCCGAAGAGCAAGAAAGCCATTCCAAACAAGAAAGTACCAATATTCTCCTGTTTTTTCCGATATGTCAGTATAAGGCCAATGAGAAATGCCGGCCATATAAAATCCGTGATGTTAAACGACATTCCCGCCGACATAATCCATGCAGTGAGTGTCGTACCAATATTTGCACCCATGATGATGCCGATTGCTTGTGCCAACGTCAAGAGTCCAGCATTAACAAACGACACTGTCATCACCGTCGTGGCAGTTGAACTCTGCACTGCCGCTGTCACCGACGTACCTGTGAGGAGCGCTGTGAAACGGTTTGTCGTCATTTTACGAAGAACATTTCTCAACTGAGGTCCAGCCATTTTCTGTAGACTTTCACTCATCTGCTTCATTCCAAACACCAACAATGCCAGCGCACCAAGCAGTTTGAGCGCGAACAACACATAATTAGAATCCATACAAAAATTGTTTAGTAAGAGTGACGATGCCACATAATAGTATTTCGTGGCAAAGATAACATTTTTTCTTGACATATTGAAGGTTTCCTGCAAGTTTATTCAAGAATTAATGATAGTTTTTTTGGAAAACTAGATTAAAAAGCTTATTTTTGTAGGCATAAATCCAAAGTCCTCTGGTTGTGTTATGAAAAGCCCTGTCATATAAGCATCATCATGTCTAATTTCCAAACCATTAACTCATAAAATGAATATGAAAACCATCAAACTGGTCGTGTTGGCCACATTTATCACTTTTACTATGGATGCTCAAAATGTCCCACAACTTCGTGCTGACAACATTGACGAAGTGCTTTCTGCCATGACTCTTGAAGAGAAAGCCAAACTGCTTGTAGGTGGTGCCAACAACTTTTTCAGCGAAGGTGCTGTCGTTGGTGGTGAATCCAGTCTTGTCGCCGGTGCCGCCGGCACTACTGCTGCTATTCCCCGTCTCGGCATCCCTGCCACTGTTTTGACCGATGGCCCTGCAGGTGTACGTATCGATCCAACCCGTAAAGGCACTGACCAGACATATTATGCGACAGGGTTTCCCATTGGCTCTTGTCTTGCCGCCACATGGAACACAGAATTAGTTAGTCAGGTGGGAGTTGCCATTGGTAATGAAACAAAAGAATACCGTTGCGATGTTATCCTCGGTCCAGGTATGAATATTCATCGCAACCCACTATGTGGTCGCAATTTTGAATACTATAGTGAAGACCCCTTACTCACAGGCAAGATAGCCGCCGCCTATATCAACGGCGTTCAAAGTCAAGGGGCTGGCGTTAGTGCCAAGCACTATGCCGTAAATTCCCAGGAGACAGAGCGCACCAGTGTTGATGAGCGTGTTTCACCCCGTGCTGCCCGTGAAATATATCTCAGAGGTTTTGAGATTGCCGTACGCGAAAGTCAACCATGGACAATCATGGCATCATACAACAAAGTTAACGGCACATTCTCCATGGGCAATCATGACCTTTTAACCAAGATTCTCCGTGATGACTGGGGGTATAACGGTATGGTGATGACCGATTGGATAGGCATACGTAACGGGCTTCGCACTATTGACGAGGTAAAAGCCGGCAACGATTTGCTGGAGCCTGGTCAACAACGACAGATAGAAGAGATTGTGGCTGGTGTAAAGTCTGGTGAATTGTCAGTCTCGGATCTCGACCGAAATGTCCGCCGTCTGCTGGAATATATTGTGAAGACCCCGAGTTTCAACAATTATCCCGCAACCAACCACCCAGATTTGAAAGGCCATGCGGCTATCACACGTCAAACAGCCTGCGAAGGTATTGTACTTCTGAAGAATAATGGTACCCTGCCATGGAATGTACAAGAAAAGACCATAAAGACCGTTGCGCTATTTGGTGTCAGTTCATATGACTTTCTTTCTGGTGGCACGGGATCCGGTTGTGTTCACACCCCGTATGTGGTAGACATGTCAGAAGGTTTGGAAAATGTGGGAATTACCTCCACCAAGACCCTTACTGAAATCTACCGTAAATACATAGAATTTGCGAGAGTAAAATTTCAAGCCGACCGCCATCCTGCCAAATGGTATCAACAGGAGATGTTTGGTCAGCAGAAATATCCAGAGATTACCATCAGTTCAATTTGTATTAACAACGAGTTGAAAGAAGCCGATGCCGCCATTGTTACCATTGGGCGCCAGGCTGGTGAGGGCGTAGATCGCGAGGTGGAAGGCGAATTCAACCTCACAGTCGAAGAGCATCAGATGATTTTCGATGTCTGCAATGCTTTCCATGCTGCCAATAAACCTGTTATTGTCATCATCAACTCTGGTTCAGTGATTGAGACTTCCTCATGGAGCAGCTATCCCGATGCCATTATCTGCGCTTGGCAACCTGGGGAAGAGGGAGGGAATTCTGTAGCCGACATTCTTACCGGCAAGGTGAATCCCTCTGGAAGGCTGACAATGACATGGCCTATCTCGGCCGCAGACCACCCATCGACTAAGAACTTCCCCGGCAACGTTGACTTTATATCCTACAGTGGTATGAAATCCAATGGTACTCCCATACCTGGCTATGACTACACCAATCACGAAGAGGGTATTTACGTAGGATACCGCTATTTTGACACCTATGGTCGTGATGTGGCTTACCCCTTCGGCTATGGCCTTAGCTATACCACTTTTGATTTCAGCAAGCCTATAGTCAAACAAAAAGGGGAACAAATAGAAGTGAGTGTGAATGTCAAGAATACAGGAAAAGTAGCTGGTAAAGAGGTGGTGCAAGTATATGTCACCGCTCCTAAAGGTACACTCGACAAGCCTTCTAAAGAGTTAAAAGCCTTTGGCAAGACTCGTGAATTACAACCAGGCGAAAGCCAAACGATATCAATGGTGCTCCAACGACGTGACTTGGCATCCTACGATGAGCTGCAATCTGCATGGGTTGTGGATGGCGGAATCTACACTTTCAATATTGGAGCTAATGTCAATGATATTCGCACCTCCACCACTCTATCGGTTAAATCGATGGTGGAAAAAACCAGTAAGGCTTTGGAACTGAAGTATTAAATTGACCACTTTGTGGTAGCCACCATATTTGTTTTTGCTACCATACATAAAGGGAAGTTAAAGATTGCAAAGCAAATCCTTTAACTTCCCTCTTATTATAAAAAGTTGACGTCTACTTAGAAGGCGGAAATCAGTTCCTCATTGGAATAAGCATCTGCACCATAGCAGGTTTTGAGATATGCTATACCAATGTTATAATCTTCTTCAGTGAAGGAGTCTGTAGCCTCCTTTGCCACTACCACGTCATAACCCAGACAGTATGCATCGGCAGATGTATGTCGCACACACATATGTGCATGCAAACCTGTCATCACAACTGTTTTCACGCCAAGTTCCTTGAGAAGGATATCGAGATCGGTCTGGAAAAATCCGCTATATCTACGTTTGGGAACGACATAATCTTTCTCCGAGAGTTTAAGTTCTGGAATTACCTGGGCACCCTCGGTGCCAGCGATGGCATGGTCACCCCATAGTTTCAGTTCACGGTCAATACCAGCAATATGTGCATCATTGCAGAAGATTACGGGTACACCAGCAGCACGTGCTGCATCGAGCAACTGAGCCGTAGCCGGAACGATGGCTCTACCACGGTCGCATCCAAGTGCGCCGGTTACAAAGTCGTTGAGCATATCAACAACAAGAATTGCAGGGCTGTCAAGTTTCATAAAATATATTAGTTTAATTCATTGAAGTTAAAAACGGTGCAAAAATAGACAAATAATCTGTGTACGCCAAACTTTTAACAAAAAAAATGAGATGAGATGAAAAACGTCATTTATTTCCCACGTAAAAACGAGAAAAAATTGGTATCTTTGCACCGCAAATTGCAAAACATTTACTGAACAACAAATTATTAAGATGGAATTTGAACTTATTGCCAAGACATTTATGGGCCTTGAGCCTGTTCTGGCACAAGAACTCACCCAGTTGGGTGCCAACAATGTACAAATCGGCCGTCGAATGGTTTCTTTCACAGGTGACAAGGAACTGATGTATCGTGCCAATTTCCAACTCCACACCGCTATACGCGTATTAAAGCCCATCTCCCACTTTAAAGCACTTAGTGCTGACGATGTCTATAATGCTGTGCTTAAGACTGACTGGTCCACCTATTTAGACAACACAAAGACCTTTGCAGTGGATGCTGTCGTTTTCTCCGAGGAATTCCGCCACTCCAAATTTGTTTCTTATAAGGTTAAAGATGCCATTGTGGATCAGTTTCGTGAACGAACAGGCAGTCGTCCCAACATTTCTGTGAGCAACCCCGACATCCGACTTCACATCCATATCGCCGAAGACCAATGTACGCTGAGCCTTGACTCCAGCGGAACATCATTACACCGGCGTGGCTACCGCCAGGAGAGTGTTGAGGCACCATTGAATGAAGTTCTCGCAGCTGGCATGATACTGATGACTGGTTGGCATGGTGAAACTGATTTCATTGACCCAATGTGTGGTTCAGGCACTCTACTGATAGAAGCAGCTCTTATAGCCCGCAATATCAGTCCAGGTGTCTTCCGCAAGGAATATGCCTTTGAGAGATGGCCAGACTTCGATCAAGAACTCTTCGACATGATATACAACGATGACTCCAAGGAACGTGAGTTTTCGCATCACATTTACGGCTACGACATTGACATGAAATCGGTGAATACCGCACGTCTCAATGTTAAGGCTGCAGGTCTTTCCTCGGATATAACCATCGAGCAAGCCGACTTCAAAGATTTCACACAACCTGCGAATAAGAGTATCATGGTGACCAATCCTCCGTACGGGGAGCGTATATCCACACCCGATTTGCTTGGTACTTACAAAATGATTGGAGAGAAGTTGAAACATGCTTTCGCAGGCAATGAAGCGTGGATACTTAGTTATAGGGAGGAGTGTTTTGAGCAGATAGGTCTACGCCCTTCCATTAAGATTCCTGTTTTCAATGGGTCATTAGAATGTGAATTCCGAAAATATTCAATATTTGAAGGGAAACTGAAGGATTTCAGAAGTGAGGGCGGTGTGATAAAGACAGAGGAGGAGAAAGCTGCAATGGCTGAGAAACATCGTTTCAAGAAAAACCGTGAATTCAAACAGCGTCTTGACGAAACGGAAGCTAATGAGGAGGGCGACATCCGCTCTTTCACTTTCCACCATCATGAATTAGAACAATTCCGTCGTAAAGACCCACGCGAGCGACGTGAAGACCGCAGCGACCGTGGTGACTTCAGATATAAAAAAGATCGCAGTGAAAACGATCGCGACTTTCGTTCAAAAGATGAGCGTAACAACAACCGATCATCCTCCAATGGTGACCATGCCCACAATCGTCGCTTTAGAAGAGACGGGAACGACAATGGCAAAAGATTTGATAAACATGATAGTCGTTCACGCGATAATCGCAAATACGGACCTAAAAGCAGGAAACATTATGAATAACAGGATTCGCTTTTTTTCTGCATTCCTTGTGCTCATGGCACTTCTGACAGGAACTTCGACTATGGCTCAAAAAAAACAGTTTACCCTCGAAGACTTAAATTATGGCGGAAAGAACTACCGTCAGATGACACCTCGTAGTGCCTACTATGCATGGTGGGGTGACGAGTTGGTGCGCACCGAACAGCAGAAATGTGTGCTTATCAACAAAAAAACCAAGGAGGAAACCATACTCTTTACCCTAAGAGATGTGAACAAAGCATTTGCTGACAAAGAAGATCCTATCTTACGCACAGACTATGCCGAATTCCCCTACCCCGACCAGCCTGTTGTGAAACTCCTCAACAGCACAGAGACAATCCTTTACGACTGGAAATCCCAGAAGGTATTGATGCGGCAGCGTGGCGGTTATGATGGAGGCGATTGGTGTGCAGCTTCCCGTGCCTCTGCCTACACCTCTAACGACCAGCTTAATGTAGTGGACTGTAATGGCAAAGAGCGCCAACTCACACATGATGGTAGTCGTGAGATAGTATATGGACAAAGTGTTCACCGTGACGAGTTTGGTATTTACAAAGGCACATTCTGGAGTCCCGACGGCCAACGCCTCGCATTCTACCGTATGGACCAAAGCATGGTAACCGATTACCCTCAAGTGAACACATCGACACGTATCTCCACCGAAGAACCCGACAAATACCCCATGGCTGGCGAAACCAGCCACAAAGTAACCGTGGGCGTCTATGACATGGCCTCAGACAAGACTCTTTACCTACAAGCAGGTGACCCCACCGACCGTTATTTTACCAACATACAATGGAGTCCTGATTCCAAGACAATTTACATTTTCGAACTGAACCGTGACCAGACCGACATTGAGCTCGTGAGTTATGATGCCACTACAGGTACACGTAACGGAGTGCTCTATCATGAGCATAACGACAAATATGCTGAACCACTCAATCCCATTACCTTCTTACCATGGGATGACAGCAAATTCATCATCCAAAGCCAGAAGGATGGTTACAATCACCTCTATCTTCACGACCTCAGCGGCAAAGAACTGCGACAGTTGACAAAAGGCGAATGGGTAGTTCTCGACCTTGTCGGTTTTAACAAATCACGCAAAAGTGCTATTATTCTTTCCACTGAAGCCAGCCCAATTCAAAACAACCTTTATGAGGTAAATCTCAGCAATGGCAAACGCGCCCTGCTTGACAGTGGCACAGGATGCCATGGCAACGTCTATGAGGAAAGTGGTCATCACGACATGATTCTTTCGGCATCAGGCAGTTATATCTATGATGATTTCAGCGATCCTGACACACCTCGTGAGTTAGACATTATAGATGTCGCCAAACATAAACGCACGATACTCACGAACTGTGAAGACCCATGGAAAGACTATGATGTCCCAGAATTTAGCTGTGGAACCATAAAAGCCGACGACGGAGCTACAGATCTCTACTATCGCATGGTAAAACCTGTGGGTTTTGACCCTCAACAGAAATACCCCACTGTCATTTATGTCTATGGAGGTCCTCACTCCCGCAATGTGGAAGCGAGCTGGCATTATATGTCACGTGGCTGGGAGACATATATGGCACAAAAAGGGTATTTGATTTTTGTACTCGACAACCGCGGTAGTTGCGACCGTGGTCTTGCCTTTGAGCAAGCCACCTTCCGCCAACTGGGCCAGATTGAGATGGCCGATCAAATGAAAGGTGTTGAATTCCTTCGTTCACTACCATACGTTGATGCCGACCGCATCGGTGTACACGGCTGGAGCTTTGGTGGTTTTATGACTATCAGCTTGATGACAAACTATCCAGATGTTTTCAAAGTGGGTGTTGCTGGTGGTCCTGTGATTGACTGGAAATGGTATGAAGTGATGTATGGTGAGCGTTATATGGACACCCCCGAGACCAATCCCAAGGGATATAAGAAAACATCTCTTTTGAACCAAGCAAAAAATTTGCGTGGAAAATTGCAGATTATCCAAGGCATGAACGACAAGACTGTTGTACCCCAACACTGTTTGGAATTCATCAACGCCTGCATCAATGCCGGCACACAGCCTGATTTTTTTGTTTATCCTGGCGAGCCGCATAATATGCGAGGTCACAAAAGCGTTCATTTACACGAACGTATCACACAATACTTCGAGGATTACTTGAAGTGATTTTGCGAATATTAGGGTTTGGAAGTATTAGAATTTAAAGTCTTAGTTTAACGAAATTAGTTAATCATCAGTATAACAATAAAATGAAAATACTATTATTGGGTAGCGGTGGACGCGAGCATGCTTTAGCATGGAAGATACAGCAGAGTGAGAAAGTGGAAAAATTGTTTGTTGCTCCCGGCAACGCTGGCACAGCCGAACTTTGCGAGAACGTTAATATTGGCGTTAATGATTTCGAAGCCCAGAAAGCGTTCTGCCAGAAGGAAGGTATTGACATGGTAGTAGTAGGTCCCGAGGATCCATTGGTGAACGGTGTTTACGACAATTTCGCCTCAGACCCACGCACAGCTCACATCCCCGTGATAGGCCCATCTGCCTCTGGTGCCCGCTTGGAGGGCAGCAAAGACTTTGCCAAGGGATTTATGTTTCGTCACAACATACCCACCGCTCGCTATCACACTTTTGATGGCACTACACTTGATGAAGGTCTCGCTTTTCTTGAGACCTTGCAGCCACCATACGTACTAAAGGCCGATGGCTTATGCGCTGGCAAAGGTGTCCTAATCCTCCCCACCCTTGATGAGGCTCGCAAGGAGCTTCGCGAGATGCTTGGAGGTATGTTTGGCACAGCCTCCTCACAGGTGGTAATCGAGGAGTTCCTCAGCGGCATAGAATGCTCTGTCTTTGTACTCACTGACGGCCTACATTATAAGATATTACCCGAGGCCAAAGACTATAAGCGTATCGGAGAACATGACACTGGACTAAACACCGGCGGTATGGGCAGCGTTAGTCCCGTACCTTTTGCCACACAGGATTGGATGAAGAAGGTGGAAGACCGCATTGTGCGCCCCACAATTGAGGGACTGCATGAAGAAGGCATCGACTATAAGGGATTTATCTTCTTTGGGCTGATTAATGTCTCTGGCAACCCTATGGTGATAGAGTACAACTGCCGCATGGGTGACCCCGAGACAGAAACGGTGATGCTTCGCCTGAAGAGTGACATCGTAGATTTGTTTGAAGGTGTGGCTTATGGCGATTTAGACCGTCGCGAGATTGCCTTTGACGAACGTGCCGCGGTTTGCGTGATGCTTGTCAGTGGCGGTTACCCACAGTCGTATAAAAAAGGATATACAATCCGCGGGCTTGATAACGTGAATGACTCTATTGTATTCCATAGTGGCACTGCATTGCGTGATGGCGAGGTGATAACAAACGGCGGTCGTGTCCTTGCTGTGAGCAGTTACGGCATTAACAAAGAGGAGGCCCTTGTCAAGAGTTTTTCAGTCGCCCAACAGATTTCCTTCACCGACAAATACTTCCGTAGTGACATCGGGCTAGATTTGTAATGGCCTATAAAAGACTTCAGAATACCCTTGCGGAGAGTCGTCTAACACTTCCCTTCGCTGTGGCGGTCACACTTGTGGCCGTCTATTTAAGTGGTGCCATCACCGACCGTCTATGGATGCAATCGTTGTGCTTAGGCATCTCTGCCTATCTGATGGTAGAATTGAGCAACACCCACCAATTGATTCGTGTCTTTGGAATGATGGTTCCCTCTATATTTCTGCTGTTGGTGTGTGTGTCGCCCATGCTGTTCCCCGATCTTGGTTCAGAGATAATATTTCTCTGTAGCATAGCCATTTATGCGATGCTATTCCGCTGCTATCAGATGCGCCGCTCTCAAGGTCTGGTTTTTTATGGTTTTTTCTGTCTTGGCATCTCTAGTCTGGTCTTTGTGCAAGTGCTATACTATGTGCCTGTATTATGGATAATGCTATATTATCATTTGCGAACAATGTCAGGTAAGACATTTTGCGCATCACTTCTAGGTCTCATTGCACCCTATTGGTTTGCCATAGGATATTATATGTATGCATATGATTTCAGTACTTTCCTTGCCCATTTCAAGGGATTGTCAACTTTTGGCCCTATCCTCGACCATTCACAATTTGGGGAGCA
This sequence comes from Prevotella sp., assembly GCA_017548385.1. GTDB lineage: Bacteria > Bacteroidota > Bacteroidia > Bacteroidales > Bacteroidaceae > Prevotella. The sequence goes on along the minus strand of JAFZAE010000229.1, from coordinate 46,099 downwards.
CGAATATCTTTCTATTGGCTGGTTACTACTTTTAGCTTTTATTGGCATCATTCATTATGTACGTCAAGGTTACCATGACAAGATTCGTACACGAATGTTTTTCAACATGTTTATGATTATCGACATCCTGACGTTCATTTTTCTCGCCTTGCAGCCACAGCATTATTCGCTTCTCATGCCTATTATCATCGTGAACACCAGTCCATTGATTGCTCACTATCTATCCCTGACGAGTACCTGGCTGACAAATATCACCTTCCATCTTATTCTTCTTGTCACTCTTCTTATTATTGTTTACAACACATGGATGCCTTCATCGAATTTCTTGTCAGCTACGGTTACCTCGGCATGTTCATATCTGCCTTTATAGCAGGTAGTTTTTTCCCATTTTCGAGTGAGGCCGTAATGATGGGGCTTGTGGCCGCAAAACTTGACCCGACGATGTTGCTTGTCTGGGGCACTATAGGAAATTGGGCTGGTAGTATGTTCAATTATGGTGTGGGGCGCCTCGGTAAAATGGAATGGATTGAAAAATATCTCCACGTCAAAAAAGAGAAGCTTGACAAAGCGCAACATTTTATGGGCGAGCGTGGCGCTTGGATGGGAATTTTCGCTTTTCTCCCAATTATCGGCACCGCTATCTGTATTACCCTTGGTCTGATGCGCGCCAATCCCACCATAACCGCTATCAGTGTACTGATAGGCAAATTGATACGTTATGGCGTCATTGCATACGGAACGGCTGCAATGATATAATGAGTTTTTGAGTTTATAAGTTAATAGTAGTTTGAAAAGAGGGAAAAGAGGGAAAAGAGAAAAAAGTGTAAAAAAACATCAAAGGAACAAAAAACGTTTGTTCATGGAATAGTAAGTGCAATCTTTTTATTAATTTTGCACGTTGAATGCATATATAATAATTCATATACGTAGATTATTCACAATAGTTTATATAATCAATGAAGAAGACGTTCAGAATCATAGACAATTCTCTCGGCTGGCTTTGTTTTTTGATTGCCGCAGTAGTCTATTGTCTAACCGTCGAGCCAACTGCCTCGTTCTGGGATTGTCCAGAATTTATCACCACCGGTTACAAACTTGAGATAGGTCACCCCCCGGGGGCACCGTTCTTCATGTTGATGGCCAATTTCTTCTCACTTTTTGCCGACGACCCATCAAAAGTGGCCTATATGGTGAACATCATGAATGCACTGCTCAGTGCACTCTGCATCATGTTTTTATTCTGGACCATTTCCCATCTTGCTCGCCGGCTACTCATCAGTTCATGGGAAGAACTTACTTCAACGAAATTGATTGCCATAGAGGCTAGTGCCCTTGTTGGAGCCTTGATATACACCTTTAGCGACACTTTCTGGTATAGTGCTGTTGAGGGGGAGGTATATGCCTTCTCTTCGGCGTTCACTGCTGTAGTGTTCTGGATGATTCTGAAATGGGAAGATGATGCCAACAAACCACATAGTGACCGTTGGTTAGTGTTGATAGCCTTCATGATAGGTCTTTCTATCGGCGTGCATCTTCTCAACCTTCTTTGTATTCCCGCGATAGTATTGGTGTATTATTATCGTCGTTTCCCCAACGCCAATTTAAAAGGTTCGCTTATTGCCCTTGTAATATCTTTTGCCATTATCTTCGCTGTGTTATATGGTTTGATTCCAGGTATTATCACAGTTGGAGGTTGGTTTGAGTTGTTCTTTGTCAATGTGCTCCATTGCTCCTTCAACACGGGCTTGTTTATTTACATCATTCTTCTCATCGGAGTTGTCATTTGGGCTATCTATGAAAGTTATGTAGACAAGAGCACAACAAGGCAGAATATATCCTTCATGTTGGGCATCGCACTTTTAGGTATTCCATTTTACAGCTATGGATGGATGGCTGTTGCAATAGGTATTGTGGTTTTAGCGATACTTTACTTTGTACTACAAATCAAAAAGGGGCACACTCCTCTCGTCACTTCACGTTTCAAAAATACTGTGATGCTAAGCCTATTAATGATGATGATAGGCTATTCCTCCTATGCTGTGATTGTGATTCGCTCATCCGCTAACCCCCCTATGGACCAAAATTCCCCTGAGGATATTTTTACACTCGGTACATATCTTAGCCGCGACCAATACGGCTATCGCCCACTGTTTTGGGGTCAAGCCTATACATCTGAATACGAAAGAGAGGATGATGGCGGTGTGAAGATGTCTAAAGGTGCCCCAGTCTATCAACGTAAGGAGAAAAAGAATGCAGATGAGGGTGACAGTTATTTTGTTGTAAGCAATAACGAACGCCCTGTTTATAAACAGAACATGCTATTCCCCCGCATGTACGACCCCAGATATGCTGGCATTTATGATAGTTATGCCACCAAAGGCAAAACGGTTGATGGTGTTAAAATGCCTACATTTATTGAAAACTTCAAATTTTTCATTTCCTACCAATGCAATAATATGTATTGGCGTTATTTTGGCTGGAACTTTATCGGCCGACAGAACGATATTCAAAATATCGGAGACAATGCCTATGGCAATTGTATTTCTGGTATTTCGTTTATAGACAACATGGTTTTAGGCGACCAAGACAAACTACCGACAGAATTAAAAGAAAACAAGGGTCACAACGTGTTCTATGCGTTGCCTTTGCTTCTTGGACTACTTGGTCTTTTCTGGCAGGCTTTCCGTGGCCGGAGAGGGATCCAGCAATTCTGGGTTGTTTTCTTCTTGTTCTTTATGACAGGTTTGGCCATCGTATTCTATCTAAACCAAACACCTAATCAACCTCGTGAACGTGACTATGCGTATGCGGGTTCATTCTATGCCTTTGCCATTTGGTGTGGCCTTGGAGTAGCTGCTATCATCGACATCATAGGTCGTTTCTTAAAAGGTTCCACTGCAGCTGTTATTGGTGCACTTGTTGCTGCGTTAGCTTGTCTCTTCGTTCCTATCCAGATGGCATCTCAGACATGGGATGACCACGATCGTAGTGATCGCTACACTTGTCGCGATTTCGGCCAGAACTATTTGATGTCACTTCAAGACGAAGGCAATCCTATCATTTTTACCAATGGCGACAATGACACCTTCCCCCTGTGGTACAACCAAGAGACCGAGGGCGTAGGTACCAATGTACGCGTATGCAATTTGAGCTATCTCCAAACCGACTGGTACATTGACCAGATGATTCGTCCTGCTTACGATTCTCCGAGTGTACCTATCAAGTGGCCTCGTATAGATTATTGTTCAGGCACGAACGAGAGTGTTTATATCTGGCCAGAAATAGGAGAATTATTGAAAGAATATTTCAAACTTCATCCAGAATCCGCCAATCTCTTCGGTAACGACCCATTCGAGTTGTCGAATGTGATGAAATATTGGGTACGTGATAGCGTAAACGAAGAGCAAAATGCAGTGAAAGAGGTTCTGTTAAACGCATTTAATCAGAATATAATAGCCAACGGCTTTGCTTTTCAGCTGGATTTGGAAAAAGATAAGCATATTGTGCCATGCGATACGCTGAAACTGCCCATTGACAAAGAGGCTGTTCGTAAAAGTGGTATGAAAATGGTCGATCAGGAGATACCAGATACCATGTATATCTCTCTCAGTGGTCATCGCTATCTTGGCAAAAGCGACCTTATGATGCTCGAAATGATTGCTAATTGCAACTGGCAGCGCCCCATCTATGTGGCCACTACGGTAGGCCGTGAAAATTACATGAATCTTGGCCAACATTTCGTAAGGGAAGGTCTGGCCAATCGTATCACTCCTTTCCTGACGGATCCAGGCGAGCGGTTTAAGAGAGAATATGACAGTGAGGACAAGAATCCCTCTTTTGACACAGAAAAAACCTACGACCGCATGATGAATAAGTTTAAATATGGCGGTTTAGAGAAAAAAGATCTATATTTAGACGAAACAGTACGCCGAATGTGTGACACACACCGGGCCTTGTTTGTAGAGTTGGCCATACGTCTTATTTATGAGGGCAAATTCGACAAAGCCAAGAAAGTGCTTGCAAAGATGGAAACTGTTCTACCTGAATATAATGTCCCTATTTCGTTCTCCAACCAAGGTGATTTATTGATTGAAGCATACGGAAGAATAGGCAACAAGAAACGAGCCACTGAAATAGCCGACAAACTATGGAAGAATTCCGTGGAATGGTTGGAATGGTATCTTAGTCAAGGAGATAATTACATTCTCGCCAACTTGTTAGGGCCAAATCTGAACTGTCCTAAAAATCAACTGCTTGATGAACGATATGGTTTATATGCTATATTAGGAGCCATGGAGTCCATTGATGAGAAATGGTATAATGCACATGCGACACAGTATAATACATATTATCAGATGTTTGCTCCTTATTTCAATTCTCTCAAACAAAATGATAATTCTGAACCGATGAATTACTAATCTTGTCAATTAGTCATGTTATTCATTGAAAAAGTAGAAAATTAGTTTATTTATTGATGAAGAGGGCAAGCTGAAAAGATTTTCTTTTTCAACACGCCCTCTTCATCTTCATTGACAACTATGATATTAGAGCAGCCTTCATTTTGGATTCGTTGGATGTTTCCACGTGCCTTATGGCGCATGGACAAACATGAGCATTCTGTGTATCTTACCTTTGACGACGGCCCCATACCTGAGGCTACTCCCTTCATCCTACGCACGTTGAAATCCTATGACGCTCTGGCCACTTTTTTCATGGTAGGCGACAATGTGCGTAAATATCCTCACCTCTATGATGAGATCGTTGCAGCTGGTCATCAGGTGGGCAATCACACATACAACCACTTAGGAGGTCTTAAGCATTTTACCAAGACCTATATTAACAATACCGAAAAGGCCAATCAGTTGATTGGTAGTCATCTGTTCCGCCCACCTCATGGGTGGATGAATGCTGCGGAGTATTTCTGGCTCCGACGTAAATACAAGATTGTGATGTGGGACCTTGTCACCCGCGACTATTCCAAGTGGATGACAGCCGACGACATTGTTGAAAACGTAAAACGCTACACTCGCAATGGTTCTATCATCACCTTCCATGATTCGCTTAAGAGTATAGACAAACTACAAACAGCCCTCCCCCAGTCGCTTGAATGGCTTCGGGAAGAGGGCTATGAGTTTAAGGTTTTTGAGTAAGTCTTGATTTATTGAATTATTCCAGTTTTTTCTCTTTAAGGCTGTAGTCACAATATTTCCAACCTTGTTGGCGATAGATAGCCGTCAGTTTGTTCTGTCGCTGTAGGTAAGATTTATAGTCTTTCTTTTCTGGCATGGTCCATTGCACTTCAGCGAGGGCACCCATTCTCGGAAGTACCTGATACTCTGCAAGTTCAATCTCTGGGATATATTCTGTCCATAAATTTGCCTGAACACCAATAATATGCTCCGTTGCATCAGGTGAAAGATAGTCTGGTGCGGGTTCAGCATTATATACAGTGTCAAGGGGTACATATCCTCCTATCAACAATGGCTTAGACCAATAATCATCTTCCGGCACCTGATAATAGTCGTAATAAGACGTAGACGTAGGTACCATAATAACATCATGACCCATTTGTGAGGCCATGATACCCCCCTCCTGCCCTCTCCAACTCATGATAGTTGCTGACTTGTTGACATCACAATCAAGCAATTCGTCCCATCCGATGACTTTTCTCCCATGTTGATTGAGATATTCCTCAACCCTTTTCATGAAATACCCCTGCAATTTATCCTCAGCAGAATGTTTGCCATCACCCGTCAGTCCCTGTTGCTTGATACGTGCCTGACATAGAGGACAATCCTTCCATCTTGTGCGAGGAGCCTCATCGCCACCTATATGTATATACTCAGAGGGGAATAAATCCATCAATTCATCAAGCACCCCCTCAACAAAATGGAAAGTCTCTTCTTTTCCTGCACAAAGAATGTCATCAAACACTCCCCAATCATCCTCAACCTCATATGGTCCACCGGTGCATCCCAATTCGGGATAAGCAGCTAGTGCTGCCTCCATGTGCCCAGGCATGTCTATCTCAGGAATAACCGTGATATATCTCTGTCGAGCATATTCCACGATGTCGCGTAGTTCTTGCTTAGTATAATAGCCACCATAACGTTGATGATTATAAAGTCCTGTATTGCGCCCGATGACTGTAGTATTCCGGTATGCTCCCACCTCGGTGAGTCTCGGGAACTTATCAATAGGTAATCGCCACCCCTGATCGTCGGTAATATGAAAATGAAAGACATTAATATGATGGAGAGCCAACATTTCGAGATATTCTTTAATGAAGTTGACATCGAAGAAATGCCTCGACACATCCAAGTGCATACCCCTATAGGAGAACCTCGGGGCATCTGTTACAAGTACCGCTGGGAGAATCACTTTGTCGGCAGCTATGATAGGCAATGCTTTTCGAAATGTCTGTACACCATAAAACACTCCCGCATCAGAGCCGCCTAAGATTACCACGCCCTTGTTTGAAACTTTAATGGTATATCCCTCAGAAGCACTGATCTTCTCACTCACAGCCATCGAAATGTTCTTCCCTTTGGCATTTGTGGTTACCTCAAGCCTCTTTCCTGTATTCTGAAAAATATAGTCGGAAAGGAATTCAGCATTTCGTCGCATATTCTCCCCACCCTTATAACAGATGGCCTGAATATCTGAGAGAAGCAGAGGAGCGCCCTTCTGTGTCACACGTTCTTGTGGCAGAGGCACGACATTAAAATCCACTAACTCCTGCGCAACAACCGACAATTGGACAAATACCAATATAAGAATTGACAAAGTTGTCTTTTTCATATCTCTTGATTTTTAGTTAATTCCCTTTGTTTTAGGCTATACTCACAACCACAATACTGCTGGTTATAGAATGCAAAATCCCGCAATAGTTGGTTACGTCGCTCATAGAGTCCGCCTTTTCTCCAATTTTGTGCCCAGAACAAAGTCCCTGACACAGCTTCTTGTGCTTCGATACCCGCTTTTGCGATTTGTCCTATGTTCTTCCATCTTGAGGATGCCAACGTAGTGGTAAAGACATTCAGACCAAGCTGCTTTGTCATCTTTGCGGCTGCAATGAGCCTCATACGGAAGCAACACTCACACCGACGGCCTCTCTCGGGTTCATTTTCCATCCCCTTCACACAAGAAATCCAATGCTCATGGTCGTAGTCACCATCTATCCACTCCACTCCTAGACTATCTGCATGACGTTTGCTTTCATCTTTTCGGATGATATACTCTTCAACAGGGAAGATATTGGGGTTGAAGTAATAGATGGTTGGTCTCAGGCCATTGGCAAGCATCCACTCCACAATAGCCGAGGAGCATGGAGCGCAGCAGGCATGGAGCAAGAGCCTCTCCGTGCCCTCGGGTACGACGATGGGTGGAGTCTTGTGTTTCATTTACTGCATATCATAGACTACCTTCATCAATGTCTTTCCGAGTTCATCAGCTTCCTCTATGGTAGCCGCCTCACTATAGACACGTATGATGGGTTCTGTGTTAGATTTTCGAAGATGCACCCATTTGTCGGGAAAATCTATTTTAACGCCATCGATATCATTGACCTGCTGTTCGGCATACATTTCCTTGACACGAAGAAGAATAGCATCCACATCAGTTGAAGGCGTCAGGTCAATTCTGTTTTTGGCGATACAATACTCTGGCAGAGTTTTTCTTAATTCACTCACTTTACATCCTTTTTGTGCCAATGATGAGAGGAAGAGTGCAATGCCAACTAAGGCATCTCTCCCATAATGACTGGCGGGATAGATAACGCCACCATTTCCTTCACCTCCAATGACGGCTCCAACTTCTTTCATCTTTGTAGTGACATTTACTTCACCCACTGCAGCAGCACAATAGTTTCCACCATGCTTTTCAGTAATATCCCTAAGGGCACGTGTTGAAGAGAGGTTTGAAACCGTGTTACCCGGTGTTTTGCCCAGCACATAGTCGGCCACAGAGACAAGGGTATATTCCTCTCCGAACATTTTACCATCCTCGCAAATAAAAGCCAGTCGGTCGACATCTGGATCCACCACTATACCCAAATCGTATTTCCCTGAGCGCATTTCCTCCATAATTCCACCCAAGTTTTTCTCTAATGGCTCTGGATTGTGGGCAAAATCACCTGTCGGCTGCTCATTGAGCACCTTATACTTCACGCCCAGTTTGTCAAGTAATGATGGTAAGATGATGCCCCCTACGCTATTGATGGCATCCACACATACGCAGAAGTCTGCGTTTTTGATTGCTTCAACATCAACGAGATCTAATGCCAACACACTATTTATATGGCGAATATTGAAAGAGTCATCGCTGATGTATTGTCCGATATGATCCACATCAGCATAGTCAAAATCCTCGGCCTCAGCGATTCTGAGTACTTCATTACCATCTTCTTTGGTAAGGAACTCGCCTTGAGCATTGAGAAGTTTAAGGGCATTCCAGTGACGGGGGTTATGGCTAGCTGTGATGATGATGCCACCATCTGCTTCTGACATGGTCACAGCCAGTTCGGTAGTGGGTGTTGTGGCCAGCCCGATGTCTATCACATCAAATCCCATACCTATCAGTGTTCCACAGACCACCGATCTAACCATCTCACCAGAGATGCGAGCGTCACGTCCAACAACAATTTTTCTTTTAGCCGTATGTGTGACTCGTCGTTGTATAAACGTGGCGTATGCAGTAGTAAATTTTACGATGTCAAGCGGATTGAGGGTATCTCCGGTTTTTCCACCGATAGTACCTCTGATACCTGAAATAGATTTGATAAGTGTCATAATTATATTCCTCTTTCGTAAGTAATTTCATAATAGCAAGGATATACATTTGCTGTGGCATTTGCAGTGCCCTGACTATGTGGAACTATTAAATTAACTCTTGCCAACTCATCACCCTCATTGATATAACGTCCAATATTGATATACGTCAAAGGTATCAGCCATCCAGCTGGTACAGAGGAAGATTGGTATTGTGAATACATAACCCCACTTACAAACTGAGCCGTAAATGTCCCAAGGGTATTACTCACCGCCATTTTATCTGGAAGTGAAGAGTTGTAAAGGTTGTTGTTTGTGAGAATCAGACTGTCCGTGAAAACGTTATACTCTTTAAATCGGCATAGCACGTTTACGGTCTCTCCGTTTTTTATCTTCTCTCCACAACCTTTCCGAACAATCTGCATATAAACCCCAGTGTTATCAAAGAGCACATACTCGTTTTTGCTTACATCGGTAACAGTGTCAACCTTAAACTCCTGTTCTGAGATAACATTAATTTTGTGGTTAAGAAGGAATTGCTTGATAGCCGTTCTTTCTTTCTTTTTCTGGTCAGCATATGTCTCATTGTCATCACATGACATGAAACAAATCATGGCTGCAATCGCCAAGAACAAAAAACATATTCTATTCATCTACGATAATTTTCTTGCAAAGTTAGCTATATTAATCGAATCTTTAAAATAGTTACACGTAAAATATAATGAATTATCCCATTTCGTACATATTGGCAAAATAGAGAATTGCCTTAAGTGTCACTTGCTCTGCTTCCTCCATTGAACAAAAAAGGTGACCTCCTGCCGCATTTGGATGCCCACCACCATTAAAAAATTTTTCTGCGATGGTATTGCAGTAATAATGGTCAACAGAACGTATGCTTACCCATACTGTGTTATCCTTCTCAGTGTCTTCACGTAGCGAAATCACCATTCGCATCCCTTTGATTCGCAAAGGTTCGTTGACTAATCCTTCAGCATCCCCCTTGATGAAATGAAATCTCTTCATCTCCTTTCGTGTAATAGAGAAATAGGAAGCATGGCTTTCGGGAAGGACATTTAGCTTTTGGCTCATCACATATCCTCTCATTCGAATGGCCCACTCGCTATAATTGTTATAGACATTCCGATATATTTTGTCTTTATCGAAACGCTTTGTGAGCAGCAGGCTAATGATATAGAAGATATCGCTCCTCGATGAATTGTAAGTAAATCCACCTGTGTCGGTCATCATGCCACAATAGAGAGGCACCGCCCCTTGACGTGTCATAGCCTCAAAACCACCCATCTGATATATAATACGGAAAAGCAGTTCACATGTACTGCTCATTTCTGGCTTTGAAACCACGATTTTAGCATCGATATCTGGTCCGATATGATGGTCAATGAGCACTTTATTTCCCGAAAACTTATCAAACGTCACTTGCATGTCCATCAACCTTTTTGAACAGTTAAAATCGAGGCAGAACACGAGGTCTGCTTTTTCAAAAGCTTCTTCTCCAGTCTCCTTGTGTTTATCGTATCTAACTATTTTCTCAATACAAGGAAGCCATCTTAAAAAATCCGGGAACGCATCGGGAGCAACCATCATGGATTGTTTTCCCTGATTTCTCAGAAACTCTGCCCATCCAAGCATTGCACCAAGAGCGTCACCATCTGGACTCTTATGGCAACATATGATAATATTTTGGGATTGTGAGATAAGTTCTCTTAGAATTTGCACCTCTTCGGGTGTGAGGATATCAATTGTCATTCTTTATAAATGTTATTTCTCGCAAGCGTCACACACACCTGCGAGAAAATGAAATGGATGGACCGTCTTTAGGGTCCTAAAAAAGTTTCTCAGGATACACTCCTTCATCAATGAGTTTTTGAATCTTCTCTACCACAGAAGGTCTATCTGCAGCATATGTAACTCCAAACCATTTACTCGTGGTGTCGAGCACTTTCACAGTAGCTGTTTTCTCCGTGATGAGTTTATTTACCATCAATGGGATGAAGAATTCAGCCTTCAGGTTTTCCATGTTTTTAGAGTCTGATAGAAACTCTTTGAAATAAGCCTCGCTATATTCAAAATAGTCGGGTGTAAATCCCCACATATTCATGCTCACAGGGGTATTATCATCAACGGCCACCCATTCACCTTGTTCATCCTTGTAGCAGATGGGGCCATTCACTCTCATGATTTCTGTCCTTTCCACAACTGTCGTAAGGTTCTCGTCTTCATCCTTTGAACAGATTCCACGTGCCACAGTTCCATTCTCCGAGAGTGTATTACCCACTCTAAAACCTACCATGGCATATTTGTTTTTGCTCCCCTCTGGAAGGTCGGACAGGAATTTACCTATTACCATATAGGCATCTCTATTGTAAAAGTCGTCACAGTTGATGACACAGAATGGCTCTTTTATAGTTTTAGCTGCCATCATCACGGCATGGTTGGTTCCCCATGGTTTGACGCGCCCCTCTGGCACGGAAAAGCCCTCTGGTAACGAGTCTAAGCTTTGGAAGACTAATTCTGCAGGTATATGCCCTTCATATTTACTTAAGATTTTATCCTTAAAGTCTTGTTCGAAATCCTTACGGATGACAAATACTATTTTCCCGAATCCAGCCTTAATAGCATCATAGATGGAATAGTCCATGATGGTTTCTCCATTGGGTCCGAGGCCATCAAGTTGTTTGAGTCCTCCGTAACGGCTGCCCATACCAGCAGCAAGAAGCAATAATGTTGGTTTCATAATATGGTTGAAATAATTTATGTAATTTAATTATGTGCAAAAATACAACTTTATTCTGACACGGCCAAGGATTTTACCTTTATTAGTATTTTATTGGGAGTTTGGAAATATGAGATTTAGAAATTACTCAAGGCTATAAATAGTTGTTCACAGGCATCCTCAAGCAAATCGATAACCAGTTCAAAATCCTTGTCACTACCATAATATGGATCCGGGATTTCATGATGATGAGGATGGCGGGATAAATAGTCTGCCATACAAATGATCTTAGACTTATCACTGTTATTACGTGCCTTTCTCTGTATATCTCTCATATTCTCTTCATCCATTCCCACTATATAGTCAAATTTTAAGAAATCCTCTACAGAGAACTGCCTTGCCCGACTGTTGAAGTCGTAGCCATGACGTGCACCATGACTACGCATACGATAGTCAGGCAACTGTCCAACATGCCAACTACCAATACCTGCAGAATCGACCACAATTCTATGCGAGCATCCTTTTACTTCCACTATATGCCGCATAATTCCTTCTGCAGCAGGAGAACGACATATGTTACCCAAGCAGACGAAGAGAATCTTAATTTTTGTCTTTTGTGATTTTTGTGGGTTTGTATTCATCTTTTGAATGGATTGATGCTTAGACTTTGTGGGAACACAAGGAACTGGTGGAAATGCAAAAGAGGGAGGCCCATACTGAGCACTCCCTCTTTGCGGTGCGTACGAGACTCGAACTCGTGACCTCCTGCGTGACAGGCAGGCATTCTAACCTACTGAACTAACGCACCTTATCAGAACTTGGTGCGGTGCGTACGAGACTCGAACTCGTGACCTCCTGCGTGACAGGCAGGCATTCTACCCTACTGAACTAACGCACCTTTTGATGTCTTGTTCTGATTTGCGGATGCAAAGGTAAATATATTTTTTTTATCCTCCAAACTAATTATGCATTTTTTGCAAAAAATTTTTGCATAAAGAACGCATCATGGTAAGTACTGCCATCGTAAATCCATTCTTTCACAAAAGCCCCTTGTGTAAACCCAACTTTTTTAAATAGTTGTACCGAAGCTGTATTAGCGGCATCTACTATAGCATACAACTGATGGATATGGAGGAAATCCCTGCTATATTCTATAGCCCTATTGATAGCCTGTTCACCATAACCTTTCCCCCTGTGTTCCTTGAGAACCACGATACCTAGTTCTGCCCTCAGATGTCTTGGATCAAAATTGAGAATATCGAGCAATCCCACCACTTTTTTTTCCTCGTTTTCCATAACAAGTCGCACTTGTTTATCTGTATAGATATCATTAGCTGCACACATTACATAATTGTTAAGTGCATAGCGAGAATAGGGAACATTGGCGGTGCCCACCTCCCAGAGTTCTCTGTCATTCTCTATCTGATAAAGAATTTCGAGATCTTCAGGCTCCATCGCCCTCAAGGTAATCTGTACTTTGGTATCGTTCATTTAAAAATTTCCTCCGCAGTAACAATAGTTTTTGAATGAGGGTTAAATATTCCAATGAGTACATTTTGCATGGGTTGTCTCTGAAAGATGTCAAGGATTGCCTGGTAAGAATACGCATCTGTATCATAGACAACATATTTCACATTTCGATTGTCCTCATTTTCTGAAATGAGATCAAGGTGTCCGTCTGGCATTTTCTTCTCGTTTCCTACGACAAACTCCCCCATGAGTCCTTTCTTTCGTGATAGTTTGCGGCATAGTGTAATAGATGCCACTGAACCAATAAACAAATAGTCTGGTTCACGCTTTCTTTTAGGACTGAAGAAGCCCAATGTCTTTCTCAGCCTTGCAGCCTGCATCTTTATCAATGCCAATGTCGCCTTAAGATAGATTGCCGTCTTGATGGGAATGGTCAGCCAAAGGCTCGAACTTCCATAATGCTTCTTAAAGAAAATAAGCATAGCCTCATAAAACACATGGACATATCTAAAGGAAGACTTCTGTGTACTCTCCCCCTTATAATGCAAGATTGTTTCTGGCAGATACCAATTATGAAATCCAGCTTTCAGCAATCGGCACGAGAGGTCAATGTCTTCACCATACATAAAAAAGTCTTCATCGAGTAGTCCAACTTTTTGCAATGCCGACCTTCTCATCATACAAAAAGCGCCACTAATTACTTCAATCTCTGCTGGCTCATCCCAGGGAAGGTAACTCATATAGTAGTGTCCAATGCGCTTATGATCGGGAAAACGAGAACAGAGACCACACATCTTATAGAAGGATGTCATTGGTGTGGGGACTCCCCTCCTCGACTCCATAGCCTTTGTACCATCCGATTTCAGCATTTTCACACCTGCGGCGCCAGCGTCAGGATGTTCATCCATGAATGCAAGCACTCGTCTGATGGTATCCTCTCCCACCACCGTATCAGGATTGAGCAACAACACATATTCCCCTTCACTCTGCCGAATAGCTATATTATTGGCTCTAGCGAATCCCAGGTTATGATTGCTCTCGACATAATTGACCTTCTGAAATTTTCTTGAAACGTATGCGACACTGGCATCCTTTGAATGGTTATCCACAACGAACACCTCGGCATCAATATCCTTAATAGCCTTATACAGACTGTCAAGGCACTGATATAAATAATGCTTTACATTGTAATTGACGATGATGACCGAGAGTTTCATAGATTATTCTTTTATAATATCTTTATTGGCGTCCTCGTTATTTCCTAATTCAAAATCAGTCGTTTCAGAAACACATCTCTCCATCGATGGAAAAACAAAGAAGAGGCAAATAAACAACATAATGGCCATATATGCAAATGTTGGAGACATAAACAACCAATAGCAGAGAGCATTAGCCACTAAAGGGACGCAAAGCAATAAGAGGCGAAGTGTCCCCCATTTTACCAATGCTTTCTCTTTGCCTTTAACAAGTCTCCTACGTATCTTACCAAACTTAAACAATCTGAGAGATAATGGTATCACACATATTGTTGTGAGTTCCAAAATGATGGCTATCAAGTATTCCGTCTTATCGTCCCCCTCAAGGATACCACAAGGTAACACGTTGAATTCAAACAAGAATGCCATTATCACCACCATGATACAAGCAACGATTAAGATTGCCAAAAGAGCACGTTGTACTTTTTTCATTTTTAATAGGAATTACAGGAGTCGGACAATTGAACTTCTACTAAGTAGGAGCATTTTCATATAAGTCCAACCCACTAACTGGTGAACGGTGTTCGATTGAGGATGGAACGTCCAAGTGTCACCTCATCGGTATATTCCAATTCATCGCCCACAGAGATACCGCGGGCGATGACACTAAGTTTTACACTATAAGGAGCCAGTTTACGTGAGAGATAGAAATTGGTTGTATCACCTTCCATCGTACTGCTCAATGCAAAGATTACTTCATCAATCCCACCCTCTGCAACTCTTTCTACGAGCGAATTAATTTCTAAATCATTGGGACCAATGCCATCCACTGGCGAGATAACTCCACCAAGCACATGATAGAGGCCATGATATTGCTGAGTATTCTCAACAGCCATCACGTCCTGGATATTTTCCACTACGCAAATAGTATCCTGATGCCTGCTTTTATCAGCACAGATGGAACATAGTTCATTATCACAGATATTGTGACAGACTCGGCAGAACTTGACATTCTTCTTCATAGTTGACACAGCATCAGTAAATGCCATAACATCTTCCTCGTGCTGCCTCAACAGATGCAGAACGAGTCGGAGCGCCGTTTTTCTGCCTATCCCGGGTAATTTGGCAAACTCGCCGACCGCTTTCTCAAGCAGTGCAGACGGAAATTGCTGATACATTGCTTATTTTACGGGAACAAGTAAACGCCAAGTCCTAACCTCAGACCAACATTTGAATACTTGCTGTGGTCGTTGATAGACTGCTCGTAGAAGATGGCGGGTTCGATAGTGCAGGTACGGTTGATAAAGAACGCATATCCAATCTCTACCGACGGCATAATGTCGTTGTAGTTATGGTTGCCATGTTTGTAAGTTACACCAGCGTCAAGGTAAATACCATTCTGGATAATGTAGTAACGTCCATGAGCACCCACAGAGAAGCGGTCGGGCGTAATGTCATCACCACCGATGTGATTGTAGCCCAAAGTAGCAAGAGCCAGGATATTATCCATCACGAAGTAGCCACCCTTGGCCTGGAAGCCTACATTGAAGTCAGAGGAGCCATTGTAGCCCAATTCCAGTCCAGAGAACGAAGCGCTAATGTATTTTTTGCCTTGTTCAAACTGAGCACTGGCAGTAAGTGCCATCATGATGGCAAACATCAGGATTGAGAGTTTTTTTGTCATGTTTTCAAAAAGTTATAGGATTTTATGTTTTTGTTGAATAATTAAATATTTCGCAAATCATCTGGCAGTGGCATGTTTTTAACCTTTCGATACCACAGCGTGAACCAAATACAAGCGACTAAGAAGCAGAGACCTCCAAGTCCATAACCAAGTGCAGAATCCAAACCAAGGAATTGTGGACTCACGAAGATGAACGTGGAACATATGGTTGTCATAAACAATGCCGGTATCAATGTGATGAAGAATGGTTTGCGCTTATAGACCAAATAGACAGTGAGGGTCCATAAAGTAAATACAGACAAGGTTTGGTTGCCCCATCCGAAATATCTCCAAATCACTTGGAAACCATCGGGATTTTCTATCTGCCACAGTAACAACAGAATAGAGGCTCCAAACATCGGAATACAAATCATCAGTCGTTTCATATATGAGCGCTGCTCCATTTTTAACGCAGAGGCGATAATCAGTCGGGCACTTCTGAATGCCGTATCACCACTGGTGATAGGTGCTGCCACCACACCGAGGATAGCCAAGATTCCACCAAGCACACCAAGCCAATTATTACAGACAATCGAAACCACATCTGCAGGGTTACCAAAGAATTGAATAAGGGTTTTCCCGCCTTCGGTCCCAGATTGTGCAGTGAACTGGCTGACTACCTCTGGCGAAACCACTTCTTTCCATCCACCATAATAGAAGAAATAGGAAGAAACCGTAGCCCAGATAAGTGCCACCAACCCTTCTGTAATCATCGACCCATAGAAAACGGGGCGGCCTAAGCGCTCACTCTTAAGACACCTTGCCATTAAAGGACTCTGTGTAGCATGGAAACCACTAATTGCACCACAGGCAATGGTAAGGAAAAGACAAGGGAACACGGGATTCTTGGTAATGAAACTTTCTGTTCCTAATATTTCAGCAGGATTGTTATTATTAATAGACGCCATACCATCCCACAACTCTGGTAGTGCCGGCCATTTCAGGAGAAGAACTACCAATAATGCCAAGGCCATGAAAATCAGCGAGAAAGCAAAAATAGGATAGAATCGTCCAATAATCTTATCAATTGGTAACAGCGTAGCAACAATATAATAGGCAAAGATGATGATAATCCACCAGATGAGCCCCATATCAGCCATTCCCTGCAACAACATAGCCGGACTATAGACGAAAACCACACCAACCATCACAAGAAGGAATACACTGAACACAAGCATCACCGCCTTGGTAGTCTTACCAAGATAAGACCCAATTAGCTCTGGCAAATTGGCTCCTCCATGGCGTATGGAGAGCATACCGCTTAAGAAATCGTGTACAGCACCTGCAAAGATACAACCCAAGACTATCCACAGGTAGGCCTTTGGACCATACCAAGCACCCATAATGGCACCAAATATAGGACCTGTTCCTGCAATGTTTAGAAACTGGATCATAAAGACCTTCCATGTGGGGAGCACGATATAATCCACGCCATCGTTTTTGGTCACAGCGGGGGTAGGTCTGTCGTCCGGTCCGAACACCCTTTCAACAAATTTACCATACAGCAGATAGCCAAGCACAAGGGCTACCAGGCTAATAACAAATGATATCATGATACACTATTTCTATTAATTCTGCAAAGTTATAAAAAAAAATCGAACATGAACAAGTTTTAAGAAAAATTATTATACCACGATACCTCTACAGGCATGTAGTGACAACAACTTCTATTTTTTCCAAATGAAATGGGAAAAAAATACCAGACATCAACACCGAATGTCAACGATGATGGATAAGCATTGGCGCCATCAGGGAGTTTGAACAATGGAGTGAGGTTATAGGAATAGCCCACACAAAAAAGACCGATGCCTGCTGTCACCATCCATTGCACGCCAACATGTAGGGTTTTCAAGTTTGGGTGATCACGCTTTTCTTCCCCTTTTTGATATGATTTTTGTTTTCATATAAATCCTCGATTAATTTTCACAAAAGTACATTAAAACATGACAAAAAAGTAAAAAACAGACTTGTTTTTACATTTATTTATAGGAAGCCACATAGAAAAGGGTGTTTTTTAATAAAATGCAAGGTAATTTGAGAAAAAATGGGTAATTTTGCAATTTAAAAGATATAAATGACTACATGAAACGGACAATTATCCTATTCACCATATTATTATTTCAGCAACTCACCGTATTTTCCCAAACGCCCAAGCATGAGGTGCGGGCAGTATGGCTCACCACACTTAATGGATTGGACTGGCCTGGTGTAAAAGCCACAAACAACGAAGCGATAGAGCGTCAAAAACGACAGTTGACCACCATTCTCGACCAACTATCACGAGCCAACATCAATACAGTACTCTTGCAGACACGTGTCCGAGGCACCACTCTTTATCCTTCACAGATAGAACCATGGGACGGCTGTCTGACGGGCACTCCTGGTCGTAATCCCGGCTATGATCCGCTGCAATTTGCCATCGATGAATGTCATAAGCGCGGCATGGAACTTCATGCCTGGGTGGTGGCCATTCCCGTGGGCAAATGGAATGCAATCGGCTGTAAGCGTCTCCGTGAACGCTACCCCTCGCTGATCCATAAGATTGGTGATGAAGGCTATATGAACCCTGAGAAACCACAGACTGGTGAACATATCGCCAACATGTGCGGTGAGATTGTAGATAAATATGATGTCGATGGCATCCATCTCGACTATATCCGCTATCCAGAAAACTGGAAGCAGACGGTAAGTAAAGATCGTGGACGCAGTTATATCACCGACATAGTTCGACGCATCCACACGCGGGTAAAAAACAGCAAACCCTGGGTTAAACTTAGTTGTTCACCCATTGGCAAGTACAGCGACCTGACCCGCTACCCCAGCCGAGGTTGGAATGCCTACAATGTGGTATGTCAGGATGCTCAGGGATGGTTACGCGAGGGACTGATGGATCAGCTCTATCCGATGATGTACTTCAAGGGTGACAATTACTATCCATTCGCAGTAGATTGGGCCGACAACACCTACGGTCGCACAGTGGTCACTGGATTAGGTGTGTGGCTGCTCTCCCGCAAAGAGGGCAGCAACTGGCCACTGATAGAGATAACGCGTGAGTTGAACGTGAGCCGTGACCTTGGCATGGGACACTGCTACTTCCGCAGTCGCTTTTTCACAGACAATGTGAAGGGTCTATACACATACGTTTGCCGTGATTTCGACAAATATCCCGCCCTGATTCCACCTATGACGTGGCAATCGTCAGCCCTCCCCACTCCACCCAAGGGTATTTCGCTCAATAATGAAGGGAGCACCCTGCATTTACGGTGGTGGGGAGCGAAAAACAATAGCAACTCCCCCACATTATATTATAATGTATATTGCAGCACACAACATCCTGTCGACACTAAAGATGTTCGCAACCTGATTGCCCACCATCTAACAAAGGAAAGTCTTTCCATCCGAGATGACGACGGCCTGCATTATTATGCCATTACTGCCATGGATCGTTATGGCAATGAAAGTTCGGCTATACAAAGCAACGTCATCGTAGAATCGACGATTAAATATCTTAAGAATGACGGGGTACGATTGCAGTTACCTGAAATTGACCGCGATTTTGGCACAAGGTATATCCGCATCGAGAGTCTTGCAGGTAATTCCGTAATTCAACGTGCCTACACCGCCACGACCAAAGAAATCATCATCCGCACCCTCCCCAATGGTGTCTATCGTGTAAAGGCTGTTGACAAAAATAAAGTGGCACGACATATTGGACAATTTATTATAAAGAGATGAGATTGAGATAACGAGTTGACAAGTTAATCGTATTCATTGTACATGTCCACAAGAGCACAAATATTACCAACATAAAAAAGCAGAGGTACTAAATTTAGTACCTCTGTGTTCATTTATAAACTTATTTAAAAGGGCAGTTCGTCAGAGCCAGCATCTGCACCAAAGGGGTCAACCGGTGGTGGCGCCGGAGCCGCTTGTTGTGGAGCGGGAGCGACGGGTTGAGCAAAGGGAGGAGCAGACTGATCAAAAGGAGCTGAACCTGGTGCTGCAGGGGCGGGGGAAACAGGCTGTTGTACATCAGCCAGCACTGGCCTAACATCAAAAGCCCTGATACTGTTAAACCATCTTCCCTGGTACTCACGGGCATCGATGTCAAAAGAGACATTCACTTGCTGTCCGACCTGAATATTGAATTTCCGCAAGCGGTCTTCACCAAAGACAGAGAACACCATTTTACGTGTGAACCTATCATCAAATGTTTCCAACACAAATTCCTGTACTTTCCACTCTCCACGGGCAGACGTACCTGTCCTCACAGGTAGAGCCTCTATAATTTTTCCTTGTATTTCCATAATATATATTATTAATTAGTCTGTCAAAAGCTGAAATCGTTGGCGAAATTACAAAAAATGTTGGTATTACTAAAACTTTTTCATGTATTTTTTGTCAACTCCAATGTATTTTTGTATTTTTGTAGTCAATTGTGACGTGTGGTGACACACGGCTCATTTCAACTATGCAGAATATTAACTAAAAATTGAGATACCCATGAGATTTTCACTATCCAGTTCCGCACTGAGTAACAACCTCGGCAACTTGTCGAAGGTTATTTCCAACAAGAATTCCATGCCCATCCTGGAATGTTTCCTTTTCGAAATACAAGATGGTCAGTTGACAATCACCGCTTCTGACAGCGAAAACGTACTGAAAGCCATCAACCAACTTGATGAGTCTGACGGGAACGGTGTTTTTGCAGTTTCCTCTCAGAAAATCCTCGGCGCTGTGAGAGAATTGCCCGAGCAGCCCCTGACCTTTGAGGTAGATGTGGAGAACAACACGATATGTGTGCTGTATCAAAATGGTATGTACAATTTTACCACGCAAAATGCCGAAGAGTACCCCCGCATTCAATTTGCTCCTACTGAGGTGACTACCATTACAATGGATGCCGGCGTGCTATTAAATAATATCAGCCGTACACTTTTCGCTACAGCCTCCGAGGAACTGCGCCCTGTGATGAACGGTATCTATTTCGACATCACTCCCGAATACTTGGCTATTGTAGCCAGCGACGGCAGTAAGCTCGTCCGCAACCGCAATTATACAGTGAAGGCAGAAACGCCTACTTCTTTCATTTTGCCTAAGAAGCCAGCCACTCTTCTCAAGAACATCCTCAACAAAGAGAGCGGCGACGTTGTGATACAATTTGACAGCCGTAGTGCGGTGATTAGTTTCACCGAAGGCAAACTTACCTGCCGTCTGATAGAAGGTCGCTATCCTAACTACAACTCTGTCATTCCTCAGAATAACCCCAATCAACTCCGTGTGGAGCGCAAGATGCTCATGAGTGCACTTCGCCGTGTGATGCCATTCGCCAGTGAAAGCAGCCAATTGGTTCGTTTCAAAGTGGAAATGGGCAAACTAGAGTTATCTTCTGAGGATATCGATTTCGCCACCAGTGCCCGCGAGAGTATGGTCTGCGAATATGAAGGAGTGCCAATGCAGATAGGATTCAAGGGGTCTAGCATGACCGAGATTCTCAACAATCTCGATAGTGACGAGGTTGTAATCGAACTTGCTGATCCTAGCCGTGCCGGTGTGGTATTCCCATCGAAGCATCCTGAGAATGAAGAGGTGCTGATGCTTGTCATGCCCATGCTTCTGAACGACTAATTGCTGTTTTCAACTTCGTATTTCTCCACATTTCAATGGAATTACAACTTCAAAGGCCCCTGGTGATTTTCGACTTGGAGACCACGGGGCTTGATTTAGTGCGTGACCGTATCATCCAGATAGCCTATATCAAAATCTGCCCTGATGGCAGTGAGACACGTCGAAATTATCTCATTAATCCTGGCATCCCCATTCCCCCAGAGGTGACAGCTATCACTTCTATCTCTAACGACGACGTGAAGGATAAGCCTTCGTTCAAGATGCTTGCTCCTCATCTATTAGATGAATTTAAGGGATGTGACTTTGCCGGTTTTAATTCCAATCATTTTGACATACCCATGCTTGCCGAGGAGTTTCTGAAAGCTGGCACAGATTTCGATTTCTCTAAGCATTTGCTGATTGACGTGCAGACGATTTTCCACAAAATGGAGAGACGGAATCTTGAAGCAGCCTACAAATTCTATTGCGGACGTAAGATGAATGAAGACTTTCCTCCTCATCGAGCAGAGAACGACACTGAAGCCACGTACCGTGTGCTGAAAGGACAGTTGGACATGTACAGTAGCGAGCGACAGATGGAAAAGGACCGCCAGTTACCCAACGACATGAATAAACTTGCCGAATTCTCGAAAACAAACGACAATGTTGATTTCGCTGGTAGAATAGTCTGGAAACCAGTTACCGACGAGAAAGGGAAAGAGGTAAAAGATGCTGATGGCAATGTGGTCAAGCAAGAAGTATTTAATTTTGGGAAATATAAGGGAATGGCGGTGAAAGAAGTCCTTCGCCGTGACCCTGGCTACTACAGTTGGATACTTAACGGTGACTTTACCTACAACACGAAACAGACACTCACCCGAATCAGGCTGCGAGAGTTTAGTATGTGAGATTTATCAGAAAACCTGAAAAATGTCTGCTGCACCTCAGTAATTGAAGCATACTTCATTGCATTAGGTTTGCACGAGATATAAAATATGAGATTGAGATATACAATTATTTAATATTTGCATCATGAAAGCATCTGAACAGACAGTACAGCAAATTGAGCGAGCCATCAGGAAGATTTCGCAGAAATTCCCTTTTAGCGAGGATTCCAGTATCCTCACAGACATTCATCTTCGTGTGGTTCAGGAGAGTGGTGAGATTCTCGCCTATGACGATGACGACGAAGAGATAACCCGTTGTGTTATTGAAGAATGGATAGATAACAAAGATGACGATTTCTATGCAGATATTACTCAAATTCTTCAACAAGTAATCAAGAAGATGAGCAAAACTGTCGACAATCTCGGTATCATGAAACCCTATAGTTTTGTGCTTGAGGATGACGAGAAAGAGAATGTAGCTGAACTGTATGTAGCCGATGACGACACCATTATCATCAACGGTGAGTTAATGGAGGGGCTTGACAAAGACCTCGACTCATTCTTCTCTGAACTGATGAAGGATGTGGAATAATTACAATTTCACCTTCTTTACCACTCCCGCGCTTTCGTTATTCATTCGGTCAAGTGCTGTAATGACATATACGAAGCGCGTTTTCCCGTCTTTATAGGGTAGTTTTAGAAATGTCTGCTGTGTGATGGTAACGATTTTGGATGGGTCTGCAAGATTTACTTTCTCCTTCTCATTAAAGCGATAGATGACATATTTACAAGCCTCATCAGTCCATCCCTTCCCTTTCGGAGCAGTCCAGAAGAGTACGTGATCATTGTCCATTTTAAGTACTTTTACCTTTTGTGGTTTCTTGGGTGCCTCATCATCAATAAATGGCATTGTTGGTTGTAGTGCAGGGAATTTCCAATACACCTGTCTGAGATTTGTACCATAGTTTCCAATATTGTCCACGGCAGCCTTGGCATACCACAATACTGTACCTTGAACATTGGGCATCTGAGCATGAAGTTTATATTTCGCCCTCATCTGATTAATATTGGCATTGTCGAGGTCAGGGTATTTTGCAGTTCTTTCAATGTCCTCACCTATATATAGTGGTCTGTTTGCAGCATGACTATTCCACCATGTAATCAGGGTCTTATAGTCTGCAGCTTTGTTGCCAATTTCCCAATAGAGTTGTGGTACACAATAATCTATCCATCCATTATTTACCCAAAGAAGGACATCAGCATAGAGATCATCAAAATTTTGTGTTCCATGGGTATCACTTCCATTGGGTGCACTTGTCTTATTGCGATAGATGCCAAATGGTGAAACGCCGAATTTCACCCATGGTTTACGTTTATGGATGGTTTTCGACAATTGCTGTACGAAGACGCTCACATTGTCGCGTCGCCAGTCATTGATATTGCTAAACCCATTTCTATGTTCAGCAAAAGTTTTTTCATCATTGATTTTCTGTCCTGCCGCAGGATAAGGATAGAAATAATCATCAATATGTAAACCGTCAATATCATACCGGCTTACAATATCATCGACCACAGCACACACATAGTCACGTGCTTCTGGTATACCAGGATTGAGAATGAGCAAACCATCATATGAGAAGACCCAATCAGGATGTCTGACAGCGATATGGTTTGGAGCAAGATCCTTGGTGGTTTTTGTTCTCGCCCGATAGGGGTTAATCCATGCGTGAAGTTCCATACCACGGCTATGACATTGAGTAATCATCCACTGCAGTGGATCCCAATAGGGTGCTGGAGCAGCCCCCTGCCTTGATGTAAGGAAACGGCTCCATGGTTCGATGTCGCTTTTATAGAGTGCGTCACATTCGGGTCTCACTTGAAAGATAATGGCATTGACACCATCTTTTTTTAGTTCATCAAGTTGGAATGTAAGCGTTTTTTGCATCTGTTCTGTGGTCATACCAACAAACTGGCCATTGACACATTGAATCCATGCGCCACGAAATTCCCTCTTGCTATTTGACGAAAGGGACTCTACTGAATTAGAGGATGCACACGATGTGAAAACTGCAACAATTACAAAAAGCCACAGCAGTTTTGTTTTTTCCATTTTCAATCAATTATTCTTTATAGTTGACAAGTACACGAGTTGACGAGTTAACAAACTTATGGTCCGTAATGGATGAACCTTGTTACTGTCAGAGGAATGAATTGGTTGCGAAATTACGCAAAAAAAATAGAATGGGCAAACTATTGCATAATTTTTCACAATTATTTGAATTTAGGAGTTTTGAGTTTATGAGTTCTTAAGTTCAAGTAAATAGCAAATCCCTCATTTTTCTTTTAAATCCTCAAATCTCATCCCATAAAAACATGAAACTACTATTCAAGTCTCCACTGGTCTTCCCATTTGATGACAGGTACTCCATTGATAAAGTTAATAGGCAACCAGATATAGCGTGCATCACTGGGATGCCGTGGTCTCCAAATATCTCCCATGAAGATATAACGGTCGCCTACTTTTAACACATATGTGCTCTGTCCACCAAATGTTTTTTCCGCCTTTGGACCAACACATGGATTGGGATGTTGTGTCCATGGCCCCCAAATGCTTGGTGCAGAGAACATCCTCGCCTCATTAGGTTCCCATCCCGTACAACCACTGGTAATCATCCAATAAGTATTATCATGTCGAAACACAGCAGGCGCCTCATTCATTCCTCCTGGTGCCATACGTGTATATCGTCCGGTATGTCTCGTATAGTCATCCGTAAGTTCGGCAATATGAATTGTCATATTATCTTCTGAAGAATAGATATGGTATGCCCTTCCATCTGTATCTACATAGATAGTTTGGTCACGTGCCATCTGGCCCGGACCGTAATAGTCTCTACCACTTTGATGAGCCACTCTGTCTCGTTTCACAAACAGTCCTTGTCTGACAGCTTTCATCCATTCAGGAGTCCACCATTCACGGTAGTTCTGCTCTTTAAGTGTATCCAGGTTTTGTATATCATCCTTTGACATCTCCAATGGATAAAGCCCAGGGTTCACACGCCCTGACCTCAGGAAGTGGTAGGGGCCAAAGGGTGTTTCGCTGATTGCTACGCCATAACGGGCTTCATTGTAGCCACGGTTTTTAAGTTCAAGATGAAACCACATGACGAACTTCCCACTATTAGTACAATATACTACTTTTGGACGTTCCAGTACACAACCTTT
Organism: Prevotella sp.; assembly: GCA_017548385.1. GTDB lineage: Bacteria > Bacteroidota > Bacteroidia > Bacteroidales > Bacteroidaceae > Prevotella. Next base: position 20,492 of record JAFZAE010000229.1, on the reverse strand, counting down.
TTCCAAATCATGTCCTTTCTCATCAACTACAGGTAAAGCAACCCCCTCATATTTCCAATCGGTAAGATTTTTTGAAGAATAACATGTCACCCCCACGTATGCCGAACTGGTGGTGTCAGCCTTATGTTCACCAAACCAGTAGTAGGTTCCTTCATGTTCCATCACGCCTCCTCCATGCGCATTAATATGGACTCCTCTATTGTCCTTCCATATTTGTCCTGGGTAAAATGTACCTTGTGCATACACCAAGGCATTGGCTATTATCAATAATAATAATACGGTAATTTTTCTTTTCATTAGATTGTTTGTTTATAAGTTAGATTATGCTCGTCACATATGCCTTGGCAAAATTAACAAGTTTTTCTACATAATCATATTGAAAAGATATTTTTTTTATCTATTTTTGCAGAAAATACGCTACATCTCGGCAAAACAAGCAAGCTTGATTGCACTCGATTTGCAGTATTTTTGCTAAAATATGATAAAAAGATGAGAAAACATATTACGCTCCTGATGTTGTTGGCCAGTTGGACAGTTTCCTTGGCCCAACAATCCGTTGAGACCGAAAGGCAATATTTGTCTGGCCATGGTTGCGACGACATGGTAGAATGGGACTTTTTCTGCACTGGAGGCCGTAATTCTGGAAAATGGACCAAAATCGGTGTACCTTCATGCTGGGAACTTCAAGGTTTCGGCACCTACCAGTATGGCGTGCGTTTCTATGGCAATCGCACACCCGAGGGAATTGCTGATGAAAAAGGTCTTTATAAATATGAGTTCACTCTCCCCAAATCATGGCAAGGGCGACAGATACAACTGGTATTTGAGGCAGCGATGACTGACGCCCAAGTGACCATCAACGGTCGTAAAGGAGGAAGCCATCAAGGTGGATTCTATCGTTTCGCCCTAAATGTGAGTGATCGTGTCTTTTTCGGCAACAAAAAGAATCGTCTCGAAGTAGAGGTGTCAAAAGAAAGTGCGAACAATCAGGTGAACATGGCTGAGCGCCGCGCCGACTATTGGAATTTCGGTGGTATTATACGTCCTGTCTATGTAATTTCGAAGCCAGCTGAAAACATCGACCGCGTAGCCATAGATGCCAATATGGACGGCAAATTCACTGCCACTTGCTATCTCAATCGTGCCATAAAGGGTAGCGTTGTAAATGTTAGTATTCTCAATGCGCAAGGCCGATGTATCGCTAATTCCAACATCCCCACCCGAGACAGTGATAGGGCACAAGCTGAAATACAAGTGAACACTCCCCTTTTGTGGACGGCCGAAACGCCCAATCTCTATACTGCCGTCTTTACTTTGAAAGATCAACATGGCAAGACATTACATGTTCATCGTGAACGATTTGGATTCCGGACAATCGAGATTCGCGAACATGACGGTGTATATATCAACGGCCATAAAGTCATTTTCAAGGGTGTTAACCGACACAGTTTCCGTCCAGAAAGTGGTCGAACATTGAGCAAATCAAAAAACATTGAGGATGTGCTGCTCATCAAGAGCATGAACATGAATGCCGTCCGACTAAGCCACTATCCAGCAGACCCGGAGTTCTTAGATGTCTGTGACTCATTGGGACTTTATGTGGAAAACGAGTTAAGTGGCTGGCATTGGGCACACGAGACCGTTATTGGCCAACAACTGGTCAAAGAGATGGTAACTCGTGATGTTAATCACCCTTCAGTGATTTTCTGGAGCAATGGTAATGAAGGCGGTTTCAACTATGAATTGGAACCAGAATTCGACCGTTGGGATCCACAACATCGTGTTGTGCTTTATCCATGGTCCAATCGCAACGGGTTCGAGACGAAGCACTACCGTTCATACGGAGAAACGCAAGATTATATGCGAAAGCCTGAAATTTTCATGCCCACAGAATTTCTGCATGGTCTGTACGATGGTGGTCATGGCGCAGGTCTGAAAGACTATTGGGACATGATGATGGCCAATCCCAGGTGTGCTGGAGGATTTCTGTGGGATTTTGCCGACCAGGCTGTCGTGCGCACTGACTTAGGTGGCATTCTCGACTGTCAGGGCAATAATGGGGCCGATGGCATATTGGGGCCTCATTTTGAAAAAGAAGGTAGTTATTATACCATCAAAGAGGTGTGGAGTCCTGTAGAAATCAATAAAACAGGAGAAACTTACCAAGTAACTAATCACTATGATTTTCTTAATCTCAACACTTGTAAACTGAGCTATAAATATTTACGTATGCCAGAGCCTGGCGGAACGAAAATAACAGTTGACAAAGAGGGCAACTTACCTCTGCTCGATTGTGAACCAGGTGAGAGTGTTACACTAAAAGTTCCTCAATCTCCCTATCCTAACATCATGGATGACGGCAAGCTGCCTATCCTTCAAATTACCGTTGAAGATCTTTATGGCAAGGAGATACTCCAATGGACCACCCCTCAAACAAGTAACCATCGAGCAACCACACTCAGTTCGAACCACACCTATCGCATTGTGGAAGATGAGACCTCTCTCTCTGTGACAGGACAGGGGCGCACATACATCTTCTCGAAAATAAGTGGCATGCTTCAGGAAGTACGAGTATCTGACACACCAATCACCTTTGGAAATGGCCCAAGGTTTATCGCTGTCCGTCGTTCTGACCGTTCGTTCGATGGGTTCTACAATCATGACGACAAAGATGCCTTCAACAAAAAAACTCAATACACTGTTTATGATGACTATGGAGTATTTCATCATTTTGACAAAGACTATTCTAGTTCTGGGCATCTCAAAAGTCTCACCGCAGTGTATGATCATGGCAGTTTGCAATCAGCCACCTGGACATTCAATGAAGACGGCACGATAGGACTTTCCTACCTATACGACTTTGGAGGTGTGGTAGATGAGATAGGCATCACATTTGATTATCCCGAACAAAAAATGCGTAGCAAGCGTTGGGTGGGGCATGGCCCCTATCGCGTATGGAAAAATCGTCTCCAAGGCCCGACCTATGGCTACTGGACTACAGATTACAATGACCCCATTCCTGGTGAGAGTTTTGAATATCCAGAATTCAAGGGTTATTTCGCCCATGTGGAATGGATGGAACTGAGCACCGATGAAGGGAAGATACTTATCAATAATATGCATCCTGACGACCAGTATATAGGTGTCTATACACCACGCGATGGTCGTGACCACATTCTGTACGATCTACCAGAAACAGGCATCAGCATTCTCCAAGCCATTCCTGCTGTTCGCAATAAAGTCAACACCACTGACCTGAATGGACCCTCCGCCCAACCTTTTTGGGCAAAAGGCAAGTACGAAGGAAGCCTAATACTAAAGTTCGAATCCATTCAAACAAAATGAAACGTACGATTCTGATTCTTATGATGATGGCGACCGTTGGCATGGTGTATGCCGACGGTTGGGATCCTGCACGTCCTTGGACATTCTGGTATTGGATGTATGGTGCAGTGAGTAAAGAAGGAATCAAGGCCGACCTTGAAGGGATGAGCCGTATTGGTCTGGGTGGTTGTTATTTAATGCCCATCTATGGTCCAGATAAGATGCCTGAATATGAAGGTAAAGCCACACAGCTGAATCCCACATTCTGGGAGATGGTGGATGAATCCCTCTCCATAGCCGACAGCCTTGGCTTACACATGGGCATCCATTTATGCGATGGTTTTGCTCTTGCAGGCGGTCCTTGGATTACCCCTGCAGAGTCGATGCAGCATATCGTCTTCAGCGACACTATCGTCGAGGGTAGCGGTCGTATCAATGTTCGGCTTCCCCACCCTACCACTCCCGATGACTATTACGAAGACATCGTCTGTTATGCTCTTCCACTACCAGAGGGGACAAAAGGGAAATTGCATGAAGATGCCATAACCTTTTCGTCGACCGTCACCCGTGACTCAAGCGGCACATTCCGTTCCAATGAACCCTGTTGGATACAATATGAATTTTCCCATCCAACCACTGTCCGCAGTATCATTATTCATCCTGGCGGCAACAACATCCAGTCGCAGCGTCTGAAGTTATCAGTTAGTGACGATGGCGAAGAATTCATTGAGGTAACTCAAATGATGCCATCGCGGCAAGGATGGCAAGATTCCGGGTTTGCCCATACCTATTCCATTCCCTCAACACAGGCTCGTTTTTTTCGTTTTTCATGGACTCCTGTAGGTACAGAACCTGGCAGCGAGGACCTTGACGCAGCAAAATGGCGTCCCAACTTGAAAATCAAAGATATTGAATTGTCCGATGTCCCTCGCATCCACCAATGGGAAGGTAAGGCAGGCTATGTCTGGCGAGTAGCACCAGAAAGCACCGTCGAAGAACTTCCCAATACCCTCTGTATCCGCCAGAATGAGATGCACCGGCTTACCATTTTTCATGATAAGGTGACCACTACTCTACCCACTGGCCGTTGGCTTATCCTACGCATGGGCCATGCCAGCAACGGGTATACCAATGCCACTGGCGGTGGTGCCAGAGGATTGGAATGTGATAAATTCTCACAAGCAACCGTGGAGAAACAGATAAACCACTGGTTTGGAGAATTTATGAAACGTCCTCATTCATCTGTAATCAAGATGCTACATGTGGATAGTTGGGAATGTGGTTCACAAAACTGGAACAAAGATTTTGCCAAAGAATTTAAAAAACGTCGTGGCTACGACCTCCTCCCATGGCTTCCCGTAATGGCCGGCTACCCCATCAACAGTGCCGAGGATAGCGAGCGAGTGTTACGCGATGTACGCAAAACCATCAATGAGTTAGTGAACGATTGTTTTTTCTCTGTCGTGGCAAAACGAGCCCATGAATATGGTTGCGAATTGTCGTCAGAGAGCATGGCGCCCACTATGGTATGTGATGGGATTGACCATTTCCGCTATGTAGATATTCCTATGGGTGAATATTGGCTCAATTCTCCCACTCACGACAAACCAAATGATATGGCCGATGCCATCAGTGGCGCCCACATTTATGGAAAACGAATCATTCAGGGTGAAGGCTTTACTGAGGTTCGTGGCATATGGAATGAGACACCTGCCATGATTAAGCCACTACTTGATTTAAACCTCGCGTTAGGTATGAATCGTTTGGTATTCCACGTCGATACTCATAACCCATGGACTGACCGCCGACCAGGCATGACACTCGACGGCATCGGATTGTTTTTCCAACGCGACCAGACATGGTATGAAGAATCGAAAGGATTGGTAGAATATATCACTGAATGCCAGCGTCATCTTCAGACTGGTTATGCCGTGGCCGATCTCCTCGTCTTCACAGGGGAGGAATATCCAAGTCGCTCTCTTCTCCCCGACCGTCTCGTGAACATACTTCCTGGATTGATTGGCAGCAAACGATATCTCAAGGAAAAAGAGCGTATTGAAAACTACAGACAGCCTATGAAGGAAAGTCCTGTTGGCGTGAATCACTCCGCCAACATTTTCACGCCAGATGATTGGGTAAACCCTTTGCGTGGCTATCAGTACGATTGTATAAACAAAGATGCTCTGCTACGACTTGCCAAACTCGATGGCAACAGTATAGTCCTGCCTAGTGGCAACCGCTATCGTGTGCTCGTACTCCCAACGCCCCATCCTATGAATCCCTCCCTTATCACTTTATCTAAAGAATTAGCATCTAAAATTGAGGAGTTCAAAAAAGCAGGTGTAATCATTATCGACACGCCACACACAGAAGAAGACCTTTCCACTTATGGAATTTCTCGTGATGTGGAAGCACCCGAAGGCATTGCTTGGACACATCGACATGACGAAAAAGGGGAAACCTATTTTCTATCCAACCAACAGGCAACGGAACGAACGATTGACGTATCTTTCAGAGAAGGAAGCTATACCACCATACATGTATATGACCCACTCAACAAACGGTATTTAAAGCCAAATGTGAAGCGTATCAATGCCACCAAGACATGCCTCGCCCTCACACTTCCCGCTTACGGGAGTGTATTTGTAGAACTAGGGGAAGCCCAAACAGATATCGAAGAATACGCTCCACAATTCACTGACTCAATAGTTCTCGACGGGGAATGGGATGTTTTCTTTAAAGAAACCCGTCAGCAACATCACGTTAGCAATTTATTTGATTGGAGTCAGTCATTGGAAGACGGCATCAAATATTATAGTGGCAAAACCATCTACACAACAATATGCAACATCTTTGGAACCCTCATCATTACACAAGCCTTGTTGGATGTCGGCGAAATTCACGACCTTGCTCATGTGCGTGTTAATGGTATCGATTGTGGTATTGCATGGACAACCCCTTACCAAGTGGATATCTCCCATGCAATAAAAGAAGGTGAAAATGAAATAGAAATTGAAGTTGTCAACACATGGGCTAATGCTCTACGAGGAACAGACATCGGACACCCACCCTATGATGGTATCTGGACCAATGCCAAATACCGTATGAAAACACCAGAACTACTGCCAGCAGGTCTGTTGGGACCAGTGGTAATAAAAATAGAAAAAGGTGAATAAGCCAATAACACAGAAATACTAGGAATACTAGGGAGACTAAGAATCTGCACCAATTGCAGTAATCAACTGGTCGATTACCTCTGGGAAATAGCGCATTTCGAGGACATGCTCCTTTTCAGCGATGTCATCAGGGGTATCATCTGGAGAAAGCGGCGTGGAATATTGAGCGATTATCTCCCCTCCATCACAAACCTCACTGACATAATGCACCGTCATCCCTGTGACAGTTTCCCCAGCCTCCTTTACAGCCTCATGGACATGATGTCCCCACATACCCCTTCCGCCAAATTTTGGAAGGAGAGCAGGATGCAGGTTGACCATCTTGCGAGGATACGCCTGGATAAGGTATTCAGGAATCATCAGCAAGAACCCAGCCAAAACTATAAAGTCGATATGATATTCATTAAGCAAGGGAAGCACTATGGTTTCATCTATCAACTGGGCTTTTGAGATGACCCTTGTGGGCACCCCCAATCGTTCTGCCCTTACCAATGCGTAAGCGTCACGTCGATTGCTGATGACCAAGGCCACATTTGCATGACCATTTTCCTGAAAATGTCGTATAATGTTCTCGCAGTTTGTACCACTGCCAGATACGAAAATGGCAATATTCATCAATTTCTTTTTTTTGATGGCGCAAAAATCGCATTTTTTTTCGACATAAGCAAATTTTTGAGGTTTTTTCGCTATTTTTGCGGCACAAAACAAACAGATTCCTCATTCGGTTCTTCTAATGACCGATTCGGGATTAAACTTATATAGCATTGGACAAGGACGAAAAACACGAGGAGGAATCCCCTCGGCATGGTCATATCACCGACCGCATAAGACAGTATTTTGATGAAGATATTTGGTGCCAGGACAAGGTGTCAAATCGTTTTGTTCGTTCCATCAATAACACCTTTCGCAAAATATGTGTTGCTACTAAATTATTCTTTCAGAAAGACCTGTTGTATTACGCTGCCTCACTGGCTTTCAACACAGTCCTTTCCATTGTGCCATTGGTGGCCATCGTTTTGGCAGTAAGCCGTGGTTTTGGCTATTCTGACATGACCGAGAATCTTCTTCGATGGATTTTGTCAAGTCAACAAGATGTAGCCGACTATATCATCCGTTTCGCAAATTCATACCTCAACAATGCCCTTAGCAGTACCTTTATTGGCTTTGGTATTATTGTGATGCTCTATAGTGTCATTAGCTTGATTAACAACGTTGAGACTGTATTCGACAGCATTTGGAATGTAAAAGATAGCCGTGACCTTTCATGAAAGATCATCAATTACCTTTCAATGTTTTTCATGGTTCCCATCACTATTGTCATCATCTCTGGTGTCAATATCGCCATCTATGCCTATATTGTCAAAGCCAACAGTTATGTGTTCCTGGCACCTATTGTGAAAATTTTGATTCACCTAATTCCCATCGTTGTGATGTCGGTGGTCTTTGTGGTAATCAACGTATCAGTTCCAAACACCAAGGTACATATCCGCTCCACCATATTCCCGAGCATTATGACGGCGCTGTTTATGGTGATACTCCAACAAGCCTATATGATAGGGCAACGTTTTCTGACAGGGTATAATGCTGTCTATGGTTCGTTGGCTGCTCTTCCTCTTTTTATGATATGGATTCAACTATCATGGTATATCATTCTCTACTTTGCTGAATTATGCTACATTTTTCAAAATCAAGACTATTTAGAGATGAGAATTGGGAAGGATGATTTAAGTTATGAAGATCGTCTGATGACCAGCAGCGTGTTGCTGAGTATGATTTATAATCGTTTTAAAAAAGGAGACAATCATTATACGGCCATGCAACTACGAGAGGAAAGCCATCTGCCACTTCGTCTAATCACAGAGTTGCTCGATGACCTTTGCTCCGTGAAGCTTCTCGACCAGAAAACCAACAAAGGCGATGCCTCCCCCACATATCATCCCTACGTTGACATCTCATCTGTCACTCTTGGTACGATGGTTGAAAAGCTAAGCCAGTACTACAAGACAAAGAAACGTCTTGAAATCTCAGAAAAGATAGACGAGCATATCCTTGAAAGGATTTTAAAATCTCGCGATGAATTCCTCATTTCGTTGGGCCAAATAGATGTCAGCACCATCAGTAAAGTAGAGTCTTATGAAGTCGATAAAGTATAAAAATATGAAAAGAATTATTATCACCATCTGTTTTATATCAACCATGCTAACCGTACATTCACAAAATGTACAGTTACACTACGACATGGGACATCTGAACTCAAACATTTCAGGGCGTCCCAGTATGACCACAACGGTAGAGAATTATAAGCCCGATAAATGGGGAAACACTTTCCTGTTCGTCGATTTAGACTATTTTCATGATGGCGTTGCAGGTGCATACTGGGAAATCTCTCGTGAGATGAACCTGAGCAACGATAAAAGATGGGCTGCACATGTAGAATATGACGGAGGTTTGAGTTCCAGCCAACTGAATAATCAATCAACCCGTTTTCAACATTCACTCCTGGCCGGTCCGGCATGGAACTGGGCGAGTGCGGACTTCTCACGTACATTCTCCATCCAGACACTATATAAATATTATTTCAAGGGTCAAAATCCATGGAATCGACCTTTTTCCAGTTTTCAAGCCACCTGTGTTTGGGGGATTAATACAGCCAATCGCATGGTTACTTTTTCAGGATTCTTGGATTGCTGGTATGATCAAAGTGTTCGAGGCAATTGGATTACCATTACAGAGCCACAACTTTGGCTTAACCTCAATGCATTCCGCGGTTTAGACGATTTTCATCTGAGCATCGGCACCGAGGTTGAAATTAGCAATAACTTCGTCTTCGACAATCAGGGTCGTAATGACAAATTCTATGCTATACCCACCATCGCCATGAAATGGACTTTCTAAATCAACATTGCTCAGTTTAATGACCTATTTGAGTTTTAGAATAAACAAAAAATAGACATTATGCTTTGTTTTATGCTCAACATTCACTATTTTTGCAAATAATATGTTTATTCACTTAAATTATACTACAATGAAAAAGAAATCTTTATTTCTGATGGTAATAGCCGTCATGACTTGCTGCCTAAGCGCCAATGCCCAAGTGGTTACTAATGACCCACAGGAAGCCCTGACTCCAGAGCAAATCCAACAACAACAAGCTACCCGCGAGGCTCAATTGGAAGAAGCCAAACGTGAGAAGGAAAAAGCCGAGAAATTCCAGAAAGAACAGGAAGAACGTGCAAAAGAAGCCAAGAAGCAGGAAAAGGAAGCTAAGAAGGCTGAAAAAGAAGCAGAAAAAGCTCGTAAAGAGGCTAAAAAAGCCGAAAAAGAAGCAGAGAAAGCCCGCAAGGAAGCCGAAAAAGAGAAAAAACGTATAGAGAAGGACAATAAGGCCAGGGAAAAAGAATTAAAAAGACAGGAAAAACTGATGAAAAAAGCAGAAAAAGCCGAGAAAGAAAAACAAAAAGCCCTCAAAAAACTCGGGAAGATGTAATAAAAGAGGTCATTCCAATTGGAATGACCTCTTTTATTTGAGATAGAAGCTATAGTTTCTATAGATGCAATAGGCGATGGTGATTAGTCAAGATTGAGGCTCTTCTTGATACCAGCGATTTTCTCCTCTGCAGCTTCCATGCAGCGCTCATAGCATCCAGCGCACTTGAAGGAAGGATCCTTGACCTCAAGATAGAACTTAATCTTTGGCTCCGTGCCTGATGGACGTACACTGACCTTTGTGCCATCGTCACAGAACCATTGCAGCACATTGGATTTGTCTGGCATGTCAAGTTTTGTGACAGTACCATCCTCTGCACGTGCCTCAAGTTTTTGGAAGTCCTTAGACAGAACAACCTTTGAACCGCCAAGATCGGTTGGTGGATTGTTTCTGAAATCGGTCATCATTTGCTTGATTTCGTCAGCACCTGTTTTTCCTGGACGGACCACGTTGATGGTAGATTCACGTGAGAATCCATACTCGGCATAAATATCCATGAGCAAGTCATAGAGAGTCTTGCCATTGTCCTTTGCCCATGCTGCAATTTCACAAATCAAGCAGATAGAAGCTGGTGAGTCTTTGTCACGAACTTTGTCAAATGGCAGGTATCCAAAGCTTTCCTCACCGCCACCGATATACTTCTCTTTGCCTTCAGATACACGGATTTCGTTTGCAATCCACTTGAATCCAGTGTAGCAGTCACGCATATTCACGCCATTCTTCTCGGCAATCTTCTTGATAACCTCTGTGGTGACAATGGTCTTGACAATAAACTCATTGCCCTTAAGCTGTCCAAGTTTCTTCTTGTTGGCAATAATATACCAACTGAACATCATACAGGTCTGGTTACCATTAAGAATTTCCCATTCGCCCTTGGCATTGCGGCAAACAATAGCCAGACGGTCGGCATCAGGATCAGAAGCGATGACAAGGTCGGCATTCAATTTTGTACCCAGTTTCATACCCAATGTCATAGCCTCGGCATTCTCTGGGTTTGGCGATACCACGGTGGGGAAGTTGCCATCAATCACCATCTGCTCTGGCACGACATGGATATTCTGGAATCCCCATGAACGCAGAGCCATCGGAATGATAACACGACCAGCGCCGTGCATTGGCGAATAAACAATATTGAGGTCTTTGTTTCTTAAGATAACCTCCTGATCGACCATAGCCTCCTTGACAGCCTGCAGGTAGTCCCAGTCCATCTCTCCACCAATGATGGTGATAAGATCCTTATTGCCCTCAAACTTCACATCTTCGATAGATACCTTGTTCACTTCGTCGATGATACCCTTGTCGTGTGGTGCAAGCACCTGTGCGCCATCATCCCAGTAAGCCTTGTATCCGTTATATTCCTTAGGATTATGTGATGCCGTCACGTTGACACCAGCCTGGCATCCTAAATGGCGAATAGCATATGAGATTTCTGGCGTAGGTCTGAGGCTCTCAAAAAGATATACCCTAATGCCATTGGCAGAGAAGATGTCAGCCACAGTCTCAGCAAACATTCTTCCGTTGTTGCGGCAGTCATGACCAACGACAACGCTTAGGTCATCACGACCGGGGAAAGCTTTGTTAATATAGTTGGCAAAGCCCTGTGTAGCCATACCAACGATATACTTGTTCATGCGATTGGTACCAGCTCCCATGATTCCTCTCAAGCCACCAGTACCAAATTCAAGATCACGGTAGAAAGCGTCAATGAGTTCCGTCTTATCCTCATTGTCAATCATTGCCTGTACGGCATTACGAGTTTCCTCGTCAAACGCTGGCGCAAGCCATTTTTGGGCCCTTGCCACACACTGCAAAATCAGTTCGTTATTTTCCATATTATTATAAAATTAGGTGTTTTCTGCAAATAGTTGTAGATTTTCATGCAAAGATAATAAAAAGTTTTGATAATCTTTATTCATATGGGCGGTTTTTTACATTTTTAATAAAAAGAACACATCAGTAATTTGTCAATCAAAGAAAAAAAACTATCTTTACACCCCTAATTATCCACATATTTTCTTTTTTTCATGAAAAGTCTGCTACTTCTGATAGGAAAAACCACCAACAAACATGTGTCGTGCTGCATCGATGACTATGTGGATCGAATTGGTCATTACATGCCATTCGAGATACAAGTTCTTCCAGAATTGAAGAATACAAAAAACATGAGTATCCCCCAACAGAAAGAGCGTGAGGGTGAATTGCTATTGAACAAAATACAGGAAGGCGATTATGTGGTACTTCTTGACGAACATGGTCAGGAACTACGCAGTGTGGAATTTGCCAGATGGCTTGAAAAGCGACAACAAAGTGGAAGGAGATTGGTGTTTGTGATAGGTGGTGCATATGGTTTTTCAGCTGCCGTCTATCAACGTGCAAACGAAAAACTGTCCCTTTCCAAGATGACCTTCTCCCATCAGTTGGTACGACTCATTTTCGCGGAACAAATCTATCGTGCGTGTACCATTATCAAGGGTGAGCCTTATCATCATGAATAAGGACATCCATGCCATAGATATCGAGAAGTTCTTGCCATATCCTTTGCACGGGCAGTCCCATCACGTTGAAATAGCTACCTTCGAGTGATGTCACCCCGATATACCCAATCCATTCCTGTATACCGTATGCCCCTGCCTTGTCATACGGCTTGTAATAATCCACATAAAATGAAATTTCCTGCTCTGAAAGAGATTTGAACGTAACATCTGTGGAAACAGAGAGTGTACGATGAACGGAACGGCTTGTCAAACATACACCCGTAATGACCTGATGCGTACACCCGCTAATCATCCTCAGCATTTCACAAGCATCATCCCTATCTCTTGGTTTTCCCAACACATTTTGTCCTACCACTACTACTGTATCGGCAGTTATCACCAATTCATCATCGTGAATAATGTCAAGATACGCCTTGGCCTTTTGTTCCGAGATATACATAGGTATCTGTTCGACTGGCAGTTCTGAAGGATACGTCTCGTCAATATCTTTGATGACACGAACATCAAAATCCAGACCAAGACCGGCAAGGAGTTCCTTTCGCCGTGGAGAGTTGCTTGCAAGAATGAGATGCATTTTATTATTGAAAATTAAAAATTTAAATTGAATTGCTGTCTATAAATCAACATCACCATCCGAAAGCCTCCGCAGAGCTGAGCCATTTTCCTTGCGCGCGAAGCACTTGTTCGATGACATCTCTGGCACAGCCGTATCCTCCCTTTCGCTGACTGACATAGACACTGACATCCTTGATTTCCGGGGCTGCATCCGCCGGACAACAAGGACATCCACAGCGTTGCATAATCTGTAAGTCGGGAATATCGTCACCCATATACAATACTTGTTCATCGGTAAGGTCATATTTTTTTAGCAGTTCCTCGTATGTGAGGATTTTAACAGCACACTTCATAAAAATATCGGTCACACCCAGATAATTATACCTTGACTTGATATTGGGTGTCTTACCACCGGTGAGGATGACGACACGTAATCCCATTTTTACTGCTAATTGAATGGCATACCCATCCTGAATGTTAATCGTTCGCATAGGTTCGCCATCTGAATCCATAAGAATAGTCTGGGCACTGAGCACACCATCAACATCGAATATCACTGCTTTTATTTTACTTAAATCGTAATTGATCATAGGTAAGTTTTTGAGTTTATGAGTTTGTGAGTTTGTGAGTTTATGAGTTTGTGAGTTCTTTAATATATAGAGAAAGGCTCTTTTCTTCGCATTTTTCAATCCTCCATTTTCAATCTTACGTTCTCCCATTTCAGTGATGCTTCGTCATGAGGAGGAAGGGCGTTCAAAGGTTTTCCAAAAGCAAGAATACACAACACATCCAATTCTTTGGGTATGTCGAGGATACCCTTTACCACATCTGCAGAGAGAGTGCCATCACTCAAACGTCGCCCTCTGACCTGCACCCAGCAGGACGCAAGCCCTAACTCCTCTGCCTGATACTGCATTGAGATGGCCGCAATACTTCCATCTTCTATCCAACAGTCATTGAGTGATGGATTACCCAAAACGACTATGGCCATGGCCGCATCCTTGATGAATGCAGCCCCCTGTTCTTTCACATCGGCCAGTTTTTCCAAGTCGGTTTTATTATCCACAGCAACAAACTGCCACAACTGTCTTCCTCTCGACGTAGGTGACATTAATGCCGCCCTAAGCAATTTCTGCACCTGCTCGGGGTCAATCTCCGTTTTCTGATATCTGCGGTGACTACGTCTTTTAGCCACCAATTTTTCAAAAGTCATAACCATCTTTTATTGGAGCTATTGTAACTTTACTATTGAGGCCAGAGGGTACGGGCGCCCATCCATCGTAGGTAGTGTTTTTATAGTTGATATCTACCACATTGATTTCATTCATCTTTCGCCATTTCACACCCTCTCTGTCCATCTGTGCTATGCGGTTTGCGGGAAGGTTGGTGACCTCAATTCGGATATGGTTTTTCCCTTTCTTGAGTAGGTTTCCCGGGAATACTAGGGTGTATGGCACTGACCAGGCACATCCTATCTTCACATCATTGATATAAACCCTTGCACTCTCACGCACATCCCCCAGGTCTATCACCCAATCATTGTTTTTAAATTTTACATTCTTACGTGATAGTTTGAAATCACATTCATAGACACCCGTCCCCATCAGATGGGCTGTGGTATCATCAAGTCCCTCCCAAGTTCGTAACGTATCAATAGCATACTGTGAGTCCACTTGTGGTGCACTCTCGATGAACGACAATGTCCATCCTTTATTAATTTCTATCGGTGGAGCCAACGGTATAGTAGGATTTGGACTACCTAACACATAGAGCATGCTTTCGAGACCGGTTCCTTTCTCATTGAAAGTCTGAAGAATCATTGACTCTCCTGAGCGCAACCTCACCCGAATTTTCCCATTCTCTCCGATATCAGCAAACATTTTTCCAGTCATTGGATCGAACCAAATTGCAAAGGCAAAATCCACTGCAAGAGGGAGATACTGATCAACATCGTTGGGGGTGAGATTAGCAATGAAATAGTGATAGCCCTCTGGGTTGCTTCGACGGATAATGTTCAGTCGGGCGACCGTCTTCAACTGCTCGGGTTTAGCAGCACGTTTCAGGTCTATTTCCGAGATGCCCCAGATAATCTTTGCTCCTTTGGCGGCCAAGTCATTGAGATGTTTCTTCACATTGTCGGGCATGATATAATCGCCGGGGATGACCACGGCCTTGTATTCCACGCCTGCAGCCGTGCGCAGCATTTTACCATCGAATGTCGTGGTGAGTAAGTATTTGTCAGAGATATAGTCACAATCGAAGCCCAAAGAATCGATGGTCAGAATCGACCGAATAAACTCAGGGGCTTTTTGGTCCATGGCATGGATATCAAATTGCATCAGTTTTTTCTGTGTATCCTGCCTCCACATATCACGCACTGGTAAATAAACCAGAAAATCATTATCTGGTTGTCCTAATTGCAAGAAACTTTGGCATCTTTCGATATATTTTAGGAAATAGCCGGCATCGCGCCAAATGGTGTTAGTTGGCGACATATCTATACTGGCATAGAATTTCCATCCCGGCCAAGGGTCGTCTTTTGGCGAATAACAGATGCCATGGAAGAAGATATGGTTGACACCTGCACAAAACATGAGGTCGAGGTCGGGTTTCATCTGACTCAATGATGTCCGGAAATGCTCAGTGAGCCAAGTGAACGTCTCAGAACTTGTGAATTTTTTCCCTGTGATATGCGCTGCCGACGGTGCATATTTAAGCATGGTGAGGTCTGAATAGTTTTTCCGTGTGTAACCTGGGTCGGTGCGCAATCCCTTGATGCCAAATTCCGACAGTCCAAAGCCTTCTATTTCCGGAATATCTACTGCAGCATATACATCGATGAGATTGGCTGGTGAACCATGTGCTTGGTTGCGTACGGTCACCCCATGTGAATGGCACCATGCCACCCATTGCTCTGTGAAATTTTTCAGGAGCAAGTCACCCAACGTCTCTCGGTAGTCACTCACCACCTGTGGGTCACCATCAATGAACTGTGGTAGACAGTCCTCTAACCGATAGCCCCTACGTGCAGCGAACTCGTCAAGCAACGTGGGTGTCCAGTCGGCATTATACACTTCATAACTGTCATTGAAGAACGTATGGGGATAAGGTGTCTGTGTCTCGGCAAAGGCTTTCTCGAAACGCTGCAAATAATGCGCCACAGCTGTAGAGTCAAAATGGTCGATGACATACCCTTCTCCACCCGGTGCGGCACGTTTCACCTTTTGTCTTGTCCTGCTCTGGTAAAGTGCTATAACCCGCCGTTTCGAAGGGTCGGTTACAGGATAGGCACGTTGTACGACTAATTTTGCATACTGCCGTTCTTTTTCTGGTGCCGGTAGATTGATATTGTCAGCCACCTTTACATCCACCAAAGTATCAACGATGACCATCTTGCAAGCAGCCTCCTCAAGTGGCACCAATGGTCCACCAAAAGGCCAACCCGTACCGCAGTTCATATCTATCTGTATGCCGTCACGCTGTCCTTCCTGTTCAACGAATTTCAGCATCTCCATCCATTGACTGGACAAGAATGGAATATTGTTTGCATCATTACCCTGCACGCCATACAATGGTGTGATTTCCAATGCGCCAATACCTTTATCGGCATATTGTTGCATATTCCATCTGAGATTTTCCTTGTCCACTGCCGAACCGAGCCACCACCATCTTGCGCCGGCCTTGGCTTCCGGTGCAGGTGTGGGCCAGTATTGGGCAAAAGCGAAACCTGAAGCCATCAAAAAGAGTAGTGTCAGTATATTTTTTTTCATTGAAAATTGAAAAGTTGTTAAAGGAACATATGATTGAAATTTGAGAATTGAGATTTAGGAATTGAGAATGATTGGAGGAGTAATCTCTCACCTCTCACTTCTTACCTCTTACATCCCTTTTCTCCCCATTAATCACCATATTTTTGACGGTGGTACCTGGGATGAGCAGTGGATCAAAGCCATTTTTCTCGTCCGTCACATTGATGTTCTCAAAAGTGAAGTCCTTGAGTGTGAATTTGTCCGAGGTGGTCACTGCGAAGAAATCCTTGCATGTCATATTGATATTTCGCATGACGATGTTGTTACACTGCGATAACGGCATGTCATCACGTTCCTCTGGCTTATAGAATTGCGTCCATGGACGGATCAGCAGGAAATTATTGCAGTTGCCCGTGAGATTTTCCACTGTGACATATTCATAATGCTGTGGCGTGTCAGGACGCATCTTAAGCCAAAGCACATTGCTGGCCTGCTCGACATGGCAATCACGTAGGATAACATTCCAGTCATGCAAACTCTCACTACCCAACGTTACACATCCATGTACAAATCCATAGTGGCAATGCTGAACGATGACATTCGAACTTGGGCCATTATTGGGATCTTTGTCCGCCCATGTCCCCTTACCTCCCTTGAGCACCACAGCATCGTCGTTAACGCTGATGTTACAGCCATGCACAAGCACATCCTTGCAAACATCAATGTCAAGTGCATCACTGCTGGGTGCCTTCGACTCCTGAGGCTCATGCGGCGCATAGATAGTGCAACCGATATATTTCACCCGCTCACAACGATAGAGATGGTTGGTCCAGAAAGGACTGTTGATGAGATGCACATCCTGCACCTGCACATTCTTACAATTTGAGATATAGACCAATCGAGGTCTGAGGGCTTCGAGGTTGGTACACTGACGATTGTATTTACGACGAATCCAAAACTCTTCCCAGAATCGCAGACCATTACCATTGATAGTTCCATTACCAGTGATAGTGAACCCATCGATGCCATCGGCATTGATGAGAGCACAGAAATAATCGATGGTCTGTCCTTCGATACGGGTCTTCTTGATGGGATAGTACTTGATGGCATCGATGCCCTTAACCATTCCACCTTCCTGCACATGCAAGTGTGTACCTTGCTTAAAGAAGAGCGAACCGGTGAGGAACGTTCCTTGGGGGATGACCACCACTCCCCCACCATTATTCGCGGCAAGGTCAATGACATGTTGGATTGCTTCTGTCTGTATCAATGTAGAATCATTTTTCACGCCATAGTCGGTAATCACATATTTTGTTCCGAGTGTATTGACATCGATTTTCGTGGTATCATTAAACCATTCCGAAATAGGTGTACCATCAGGCCATAATTGTGGCTTGGGTGTTTTCGGTTTCTTTGCCCCTGCCTGAGTCAGGGCAATTGTCATCATCATGAGGATTAAGAGTGCTTTTTTCATTTTAATTAGGGGGTTAGGAAATTAGAAATTAGAAATAAGAAATTGGAAATTAGGAGTATGAAGTTGCAAATAACTTGTCTACTTGTCACTCGTCTACTCGTCTACTCGTCTACTCTAAATAATTAATTCCCATCTGGTTTGGTGGTATCGGTGGCATCGGCATCATACCATTTGAAGGTATGCCAGTCGTCTGGAACTGCGGGATTGAATGTTTTCCATCTCTCACGCAACCCATTGATGACAGGCAGTTGCAAATCCACCATACCTTGAACCACCATTTTGGCCACCTCATAGGCGCCATATGGGTTAAAATGGGTATTGTCGGCCAATTCCTTCTCTTGATTGGGGTATGTGTTGGCAGGATAGAATACCAATGCCCGCTTGCTGTCCTCGAAACCCAATGTCTCGAAGAAGGTCTTCGTCATCGCATTCAGATCTATAACAGGTACGTTTTCCCGTTCAGCCACCGCTTTCATCGCTGCCGGAAAGTCACCATGGGTATTACTGATATGCTTTTGGTCGTCTTCCCAGAATCGGCGCTGTGTGGGTGTGCAGAAGATGACGACACCTCCACGCTTTCTCACCTTGTCAACGAAGATTTTGAGATTATGGGCATAGTGGTACCATGGTCCATCGCCGTCAGCATGTTCTTTTTCGTCATTATGTCCGAATTCACAGATGACATAGTCGCCCGGGCGCATCATCGATAGGATCTGGTCTAGGCGGTTGGAGGCAAGAAACGTGCGTGCCGTCAGTCCGCTCTCCGCATGGTTGCTGATGGCCACCTGCGGTCCAAACCATCGGGGAATCATTTGTCCCCATGATGCCCAAGGCTCAGTGGGTTGGTCGACAACGGTAGAGTTGCCACAAAGGAAGATAGTGGTAGCAGTGGTGTCGGGCTGGATGGTGATATGTCTCACAGCTGGCGCAGGTCCATTGAATTCAAGGGTAAGAAAATCATCCCATGTAAGATAGTCTTTCTCACGCTCCTTAATTTTCACGACACCATCTTTCCCATCGAGTACATAGTTCACTGAGCGTTTATTGACAACGAACTCATAATCCACATATTTATCTTTAAGCGTGAAAGCATTCTCCACCATCAGCCTGCGATTCTCCGCACGAATGACAGTTTGCGATGCTCTATCAGGTGCTCCCACAGTGACAGTCACCTTGTAATTTCCATCGGGAACAGCCACTTTAAAATAGCCCGGTTCGTTGATATCCACATCAAACGCCCCCGTCTGTGCCATAACGGGCAGAACTGCCAGTGCCAAAAAGAAAAATACTTTTCTCATCATCGTGAATTCTAAAGCCTAAAGTCTATGATCAGTCGAGGTGGAAGACTTCTTGAATTGGGACAGTAACCGGAGAGTTGTCGGGATTGACCTCCATAATATCGGCCATCATGTCCCACCAACGTTGAGTGACAGGGTCCACACTATCAGTGTCTTGTGAAGAGCCCTCACCGCTGCACTCCTGATATCCAAAGAGGATATTGGTATCTTTATCCCAGAAAATGCTGTAGTTACCTACACCCTGCTCTTTAATCATTTTCACCAGTTCTGGCCATATCGCTGCATGGCGTTTCTCATATTCCTTCTCGCACCCAGGTTTGAGGTACATCTTAAAGGCGAATCTTCTCATTGTGTTATTGCCAGTTATTTGTTAGTAGACTTGTGTGTGCAAAGATAATGAAAACAAATTACAAAACAAAGAGAACAAAAGTTTTTTCAATGTTCAATTTTAGCTTTGCTGATTTTTGTCACGACTCGGCATAGTTCAAACGAGTTCGACTCTGCTCTCGCTGCTCCAAAAATTCAATCTTCAATTTTCAATCTTCATTTTATTTTCGTACTTTTGCATCAAAGAAACAAAGTATACGATGAAAAAGGTATTAATGTTATTCGCCATGTTGTTGATGGTAGTGTCAGCAATGGCCCAGCAAAACGTGAGACAGAACCTTGTTGTCAAAACCAATAGCGGTAAAGTGAGTGGTATCATACAAGAGGGCACCTTAGCTTTCTTAGGTATTCCTTATGCCAAGGTGGAACGTTTCATGCCCCCACAGCCTGTAAAAAAATGGAAAGGTGTGAGGGTATGCGACCACTGGGGACCACAAGCGATGCAACAAGTGTGGGGAAAAACACTCAGTGAGGATGAGATGTCGGAGAATTGTTGTGTGCTGAATGTATGGACAACCGATGTAAAAGCCCACAAGCCCGTGATGCT
>JAFZAE010000228.1 GCA_017548385.1 Prevotella sp. | reverse complement strand
TATACTATTATTAACAAAAATCAACCAATTTATGAAGAAACAAATTTTACTCACCTTAGCATTGGGTATGCTAGCATCTGTGGGCTTTGCGCAAGTGAAGTCTGAGATGGCAAAAAAAGAGGCCTCTGTACAGACCAGCCAGGTTGTTCGCGGCCACAAAACCGCAGTGGGTCCCCGCCGCAGTGTTGCCGACGGAACTTACTACACCCGCCCCGAGGGCATGATGTTCCTTACCATGGATAAGACATTGTCCAGTTACAGAGTTTCTGTATTGGCTATCCCACCATTCTATGAGACATTGTTCAAGAACCAGTGTGGCACAAACAAAGTCACATGGACAATCAATGGCAATGACTTTAGTGATTACATGGTTCCTGAGACTGGCGACTGCTGGTATTATGACTTTGGCAAATCAACAGTGGATGAAGATGGGCTAAACATGTACTATCTGCCTACCATCGTCAATGGCACAAAGAGTTTTACTATCTGTGAAACCGACAAAGAAGGTCAGCCCAATACAGATGGACAGGTCGGTGTCGTGCCAGATGAATCAGTTGACATCGCCTATGGTTACAGCGATTTCAACACCAATATTTGGTATGGTCGTGGTGCCGTTACTCCCGCCTCCAACAAGAACAACCAAGGTGTCAACTATGTTTATGGCACAGGTACTATCACTTTCGGTGATGGAACTACATGCACCTCTGTCGGTGTTGCACAGGTGTTCCCAGCCCCTGTCACTCCATTGACCGCTAATGAACTTTGTATGCACGCATTGAGCAACACTCGTCCTCTCTCTGGTGATGCAAAACTCTACATGGAGGTAAGAAATGTGGAGGAATATAATGGTGGCCTTACATTCGGCGACGAGGTTTATGAGACTCTCGTAGCTACAGCAGAAGATTGCCAAATCGCATACCAAGCCACATCAACCACCTATTGGAACGTGCTTTTCCATAAGAAGGTAGAAGATGACTTCGGTATTGAGTCCAACGCCCCCGTCATTTTTGACAAGCCATACGCATTGGTGATTACAGGTTTCGACCAGGCTGGTTGTGACACTGGTGTCATGAGTGTTACCATGGCAGACGAGGACCTTGACATTATCCCCGATGCCTATCCAATCATCCAAGACAGCGATGGATCATACGGTTCATTTAGCTATCAAGGCGACCCCACACATGTTGACATTTCTTTCTTCGGCTTCTTTGATGCAGCCGTCGTTCCCGATGCCCTTTATTCAAATGACGGCACAGCCTACGAGGAGTGCAACATTCTGCGTGTCAGCGCTGATGGTGAGGAAGTGAAGAACGACTTATACCCCGATGTATTCGACAGCTTCGTCTATATTGAGGTGGCCCGCGACCTTCAGGATGAGGATGAGAACGATAACTATGAGTTCGATGCTCCTGAATGGGTGAAGGACGTTACCGTCTATGGCTTTGATGATAGCAGCGAGTCAGGTATGTATATTGCTACCATAGTATGCGAGCCACTTCCCGAGGGTACAACTGGCCGTAGAGGTGAGATTTGGCTGAAAGGCTCTGGCGTGACCAGCGAGAACCCCATCATCGTACTTCAAGGTGATGCTGTCAACGAGAAGCCCTGGGCTCCTGTTGTTGATGAAGAAGGTTATACAGAACTTGTACACAATGGCGACTGCGAGGGTAGCGATGGTGTGAGCCTCATTTCCAGAAATGCTGCTGATGGTGGCGCACAAGGCTTCAACCCCGTTGCTGGCGCAGGTGTAAATGGCTCAACAGCTGTTCGCGTTACCTCTGCCGTAGGTGAGACTCTCGACGACTGGGCTTCACAGTTCTTTATCTATACTCCTGACTATGTATTTGAGTTGGGCGACGAATACAAGGTTTCCTTCATGGTTCGTTCCGATGTTGCCACAAACCTGCCTGGTCCACAGGCTCACACTACTCCCGGCAACTACATTGGCTGGTATGTAGATGGCTCATCAGAGACTGCCATTGACAACGAGTGGAAAGAAGTATCCTTCTCTGGTACTGTTAACAGCAATATGGAGCAGTATGGTGGCGTCATGAACGGTATGTCAACCCTTGCTTACAACCTCAATGTTGATAAGACACAGGTGATTAACTTCTACTTTGACAATCTTTCCTGGAAGGTGAAGAAAGATCTCACTGGTATTAAGGAAGTGAACAACCAGAATGTAGTGAACAATAGCCAGCGTTACAACCTCAATGGTATGCGCGTGAATAGCAACTACAAGGGTATTGTCATCGAGAACGGACGTAAGTTCATCCAGAAGTAAAATTCTAAGGTTATAAAGTTTTGAGGTGATAAACGAATCGAGAAATAACAAATTTTACCTTATGACTTCATAACCTTATAATCATAAAACCTAATAAAAATTGGGGGTGGCATCACAGCCACCCCCAATTTTTGGGGATAGTCTTTGTCATTTCAGAAATAATGTCTACCTTTGCATCAATCAAAATAACATATATGATGAAAAGAATACTACTATCCTTTTTCATCCTGATCTTTGCGGTAACAATAAGTGCCATGCCTTCCCTAAGAACATGGCGCACCTACACTCAAAGTGACGGAACAAAAATAGAGCTAATGCTCGTGGGTGACGAGAATTTCCACTATTTCACCACGACCGACGGCATAGCCGTGATGGAAGACGGCGGCAATTATTACTATGCCGATATCACAGGCCAACATCTTCAGCGAAGCAACCTGCTTGCTCACGCCCCACAGTTGCGCTCAACTGAGGAAAAAGCAGCTTTGGAGCAGTTGGGCAGCCACGATGCCTCCAACCTGCGCCGTATTCGCGCCAATGCTCCCCAACTGACAACACCCCGCCGAGTGGGCGACCCAAGTTCATATATTGGTAGCAAACGCGGCCTAATTATCTTGGTGAGTTTCGATGACTTAGATTTTCAGGGTGATGACCCTAAAGCCATCTGGAACGACTTAGCCAACATGGAAGGTTATACCAACAACCTTGGTGCCAAGGGCAGTGTCCACGACTACTTCGCCGACCAAAGCCGTGGTCTGTTCGACCTCACATTCGATGTGGTAGGTCCCTACAAAGCCCCCAAGAGTGTCACATACTACGGTGAAAACAACAGCCGTAACAACGACCAATGGGCGCGCATCATCGAACTTCTGAAATTCGCCTGTGAGTCGGCCGACGAAGAAGTGGATTACAAAGATTACGACTGGGATGGTGACGGCGAGGTGGATCAGGTGTTCATGCTCTATGCCGGACAAGGTGAGGCCAGTGGCGGTGAGAGCTACACCATCTGGCCCCATGAGTCACAGATTGGCAAATGGCCTGTCGCCTATCGTTTAGATGATACTATCATCAACACATACGCCTGCGGCGAGGAGCTCAATTACTACAACCAACTCACGGGTATCGGCACATTCTGCCATGAATTCTCCCACTGTCTCGGCCTGCCCGACTTCTACGACACACGCTCCAACAGCGGTGTGGCTAACACCAACTACGGCATGGGTTCATGGGATGTGATGTGCAGTGGCTGCTACAACAGCAATAGTTGGGTGCCGGCAGCTTACACAGGCTATGAGCGCAATTTCTGCGGATGGATGGAATACAAGGAGCTAAGCGACCCCTGTAAAGTGTCGTCATTAGAGCCTATTGCAGAAAACGGTGATGTATTCTGCTACCGCAATCCCGAGCATCCCAATGAATACTATCTCTTTGAACACCGCAACAACACAGTGGGATGGGACCGTGGTGTTGCCAGCAGAGGTCTGTTCATCTATCACGTCAACTACGTCCAAGAACGGTGGCGCAACAACACACCCAACAATGGCGAAGCCGGAGTAGAGTGTATGGCTGCTGTGGCAGCCGACAACAATCGTTCTGACTATACTGAAAATGGTGACCTCTACCCCTATACTTCCACTATTCCCATTCGCACCTATAATGAATTCTCCGACGACACAGAACCAGCCGACATTCTCTACTACCCGAATACCGACGGCACCAAGCTGTTGCATATCAAACTGAGCAAAATCACCTATACCAAGAAGACAAAGACCGTCTCTTTCGTATTCAATGATGGTACAGATGAATATGTTGATACAGGCATCGACGAAAGCACGATTACTCTGCTCAACAAGGGTGTCGCTGGCATTTACGACCTCAACGGCCTCCGTATGAACGCCACAGAGGAAACACTCTCCTCCCTACCCCGCGGTCTGTACATTATCAAGTCGGCCGACGGAAGTACGAAGAAGGTGATGGTGAAATAAGGTTGTGAGGTTATGAGGTTTTAAGGTTTTAAGGTGAAATATGATGGTTTTACACGTTCATTTCTCACCTCAGAACCTGCAAGAGCAGCGACCTCAGAACCTAAAAACCTAAAAACTTAGAATTCAATATTAAAATTAATAATAACCCTTCAATTCAAGAAATCTTATGCAAAATCAAAAAGGTAGTAAAATCTACTTATTCTCCATCGTATTAGTAGCAGTCCTCGGTGGTCTGCTCTTCGGATACGACACCGCCGTGATTTCCGGTGCAGAGAAAGGTCTTCAAGCATTCTTCAAAGAAGCCAAGGATTTCAATTACACCGATGGCTGGCACGGTTTCACATCAGCTTCAGCTCTCATTGGCTGTATCATTGGCTCAGCTCTCTCAGGACTCCTTGCCACTCGTTTAGGCCGCAAAAAGTCATTGATTATCGCCGGTTTGCTATTCTTCATCTCGGCACTGGGCTCCATGAAACCAGAGTTTTTGTTCTTTGAGGCAGGCAAGCCCACCTATTCTCTGCTCATTATGTTCAACATCTACCGCATTATCGGTGGTATTGGTGTAGGTCTTGCTTCCGCTATATGCCCTATGTATATTGGCGAGGTTGCTCCCTCCAACATCCGCGGTATGCTTGTCAGCTGGAACCAGTTTGCGATTATCTTCGGTCAGTTGGTAGTATATTTTGTCAATTTCTTTATTCTTGGCGACCACATTCAGCCTGTTGTCGAGGAAATGGGCAAAGGTATAGCCGCTATCACTCCTGCTGCACAATGGACCGTCACCACAGGTTGGCGCTATATGTTCGGATCTGAGGCCGTTCCCGCAGGACTCTTCGCGCTGCTTATCTGCTTCGTCCCCGAAACACCGCGTTATCTTGTCAGTGTGAACAAGGACCAGCAGGCATTAGGTGTCTTATCGAAAATTAATGGTTCGGAGAAGGCAAATCAGATTTTGCAGAATATCAAAGAGACGATGACTGTTAAGACCGAACGTCTGATGACCTATGGCGCTCTTTGTATCTTCATCGGCATCATGCTCTCTGTTTTCCAGCAGGCTGTAGGTATCAACGCCGTGCTCTACTATGCACCACGTATCTTCGGCGACATGGGCATGGAGAATCCTATGGTA
This sequence comes from Prevotella sp., assembly GCA_017548385.1. Classification (GTDB taxonomy): domain Bacteria; phylum Bacteroidota; class Bacteroidia; order Bacteroidales; family Bacteroidaceae; genus Prevotella. Next base: position 21,170 of record JAFZAE010000228.1, on the reverse strand, counting down.
GTGACTGTGTTCATGGGTGTCATCAACATTCTGTTCACTCTCGTAGCCATCTTTACTGTAGAGAAGTTGGGACGTAAGCCGCTATTGATTTGTGGTTCTATTGGCATGGCCATCGGTGCTTTCGGTGTGGCCACTACATTTGGCCATGCAGGTCTTGAGATGGTAACAGCCATTAGCATCATGGTTTACTCTGCTTCGTTTATGTTCTCATGGGGTCCCATCACTTGGGTACTTATCGCAGAGATTTTCCCCAACACCATCCGTGGTGGTGCTGTGGCCATCGCTGTGGCATTCCAGTGGATATTCAACTTCATCGTATCTTCCACATTCGTTCCGATGTTCAACATGCATCTCTCTGAGGGTGATGACTTCGGACATTGGTTCACCTACGGCCTTTATGGTATCATCTGCGTCATCGCCGCCATCTTCGTCTGGCGTCTGGTTCCCGAGACCAAGGGTAAGACACTGGAAGATATGAGCCGTCTATGGTTAGATAAAAAGAATAAAAAATAATTTATAAACTTCACAAAAATGCAGAGACATGGAGAAAGAATCAACTGAGACTGCATTATATAAAGTCTTTATTTCTCTATGTCTCTGCGTTTAAATTCCATTCTTGTAAAGGATGAGCCTGACAGAAATCATCAGTTTGTCGCCAGACTCCCGCAACTTCTCTTTTGAGGTGCTCCCGCCACTGAAAGGTAATGGCACAGAGAGTTTGTTTCAAACAATAGAGAAGCTCTGCGAATTCGACCCGCTCTATATCAACATCACGACGCATCATAGCGAATACGTCTATAAAGAGCTTGACAATGGCCTGCTGGAACGGCACCGTGTACGGCGTCGTCCCGGTACTATTGCGATTGCTGCCGCCATTCAAAATCATTTCGATATTCCTGTTATTCCCCATGTCATCTGTAGCGGCACGACGATAGAGAACATCGAATATGAGTTGCTCGACCTACAGTTCTTAGGCATCAGCAACCTGTTGTTGCTCCGTGGTGACAAAGCCAAGGACGACAAAGTTTTCACCCCCACCCCCGGTGGACATACACATACCACCGACTTGATACGCCAAGTACAGCGTTTCAACGAAGGTTTCTTTGCCGATGGTAGCCCTATCAAACATCCCGGTGAACGTTTCCACTTTGGTGTGGCTTGTTATCCGGAGAAACACGAAGAAGCCCCCAATCTGGAGCAAGATATGATGCACCTGAAGGAAAAGCAGGACTTAGGGGCAGAATATGCCGTCACCCAATTGTTCTACGACAATCAGAAATACTACAATTTCGTGGAAAAAGCCCGGGCGATGGGCATCACCATCCCCATCATCCCAGGCATCAAACCCTTCGCCAAACTATCGCAGTTGACGATGGTACCCAAGACCTTTCACTGCGACATCCCCGAGGCTCTTGCCGCCGAGGTGCTGAAATGCAAGACCGATGACGATGCCCGCCAATTAGGCATTGAATGGGCTGTGTCACAATGTGAGGACCTCTACAACCACGGAGTCAACAACATCCATTTCTACACCGTTTCAGCTGTAGATTCTGTGAAGGAAGTGGCAAGAAGGCTGAAGATAGTTAGAAGCTAATAGATGCAATAGACACTATAGTTACTATAGACACTATAAACACTATAATAAAAAAGAGATGACATTCCAGGAAGTGATAGGCCAGGAAGATGCCAAAGAGCGTCTGCGGATGCTGGTTCAGGAAAACCGTGTCCCCCATGCTATGCTGTTCTGCGGCCCCCAAGGCTGTGGTAAGATGGCTTTGGCAATGGCTTTCGCCTCCTATCTGCTCTGCGCCAACAAAGCAGACGGCGACAGTTGTGGTCACTGTCCACAATGCGCCATGACACGCAAATGGAGCCACCCCGACCTTCATTTCACCTATCCTGTGATTAAGGCCGCCGGCACTTCGAGCGACTATAAGCCCGTAAGTGATGATTTTGCCCGTGAATGGCATCGTCTGCTGGGAGAGTCGCCATATTTCACCATCGACCACTGGCTTCGTGAGATTGGCGCAGGCAACCAACAAGCCATTATCACAGTGCGCGAGAGCGATGAAATATCCCGAAAACTCAGTCTGAAGTCCAGTCAGGGCGGTTACAAAGTATCGCTTATCTGGCTTCCAGAGCGCATGAATGAAGCCAGTGCCAATAAACTGCTAAAACTGATAGAGGAGCCCCCTTCACAAACGGTATTCCTTCTTGTCAGCGAAGAACCAGTCCTGCTTCTAGAGACGATTCGCAGTCGAACCCAACGTTTCGATATGCGTGCCATTGAAACCCAGGCCATTGAGCAATCACTCATAGACCAACGTGGCATTGATGCCCCCCAAGCCCATCGCATCGCCCGTGTGGCAGCTGGCAGTTGGACGAAAGCTCTCGACCTTCTCAGTGCAGAGAATGAGGAACACGAATTCCTCGATATGTTTATGAGAATGAATCGTCAGTCATTTGAACGTAACATACGGGGTATGAGGACATGGAGCGACGATGCCTATGATATGGGGCGTGAGCGGCAACGTCGTATGCTCCGCTATTTCCTCCGCATGATCCGTGAGAGTTTTATGTATAACTTCCGCATCCCAGAACTAAATTACATGACAGAGGAGGAAGATAATTTCGTACGCCGTTTTGCTCCCTACGTCAACGAAGCCAACGTGATAGAGATGTCGGACCTCATGGCTGAGGGTATCCGCGACATCGGCCAAAACGCCAATGCCCGCATTGTATTTTTCGACACCGCCCTCCGAATGACAAGACTATTAAGGAATAAATGAAAGGTAGTTAAAGGGTAGTTAAAAAGGAGTTAAAAAGGAGTTAAAGGGACATTTGATTAATTGATAATTCCTAATTTCTAATTCCTAATTTGAGTATTCTCTCACCCCTCACCACTAAAAAAATAACAATAATGGACTACAAAAATCTGAAATATAAAATCACCACCGGCTGCGACCGCGGTCTGTGCCATAAAGGTGTGGGTCGGCAAGACAAGCAATTGAACACCTACGACTGGCTGGCTGATGTACCAGGCAACACACAGAGTACAGACTTGGTGGAAGTGCAATTCAAAAACACCCGTAAAGGCTATTACCATAATGTCAACAACCTGGACTTGAAGAAAGGCGACATCGTGGCAGTTGAGGCTAATCCTGGTCACGACATTGGCGTAGTGACACTGACAGGAGAACTAGTAAAGCTTCAAATCAAGAAAGCCAACCTGAAGTCGGCTGATGATATTCGTCGTATATATCGTCTTGCAAAGCCAGTGGATATGGACAAATACGAGGAGGCAAAAAGTCGTGAGCACGATACCATGATTCAAAGCCGACAGATAGCCAAAGACCTGGGACTGGACATGAAGATCGGCGACGTAGAATACCAAGGTGACGGCAACAAGGCCATCTTCTACTATATCGCCGACGAGCGCGTTGACTTCCGCCAACTCATTAAAGTATTGGCAGAAACTTTCCATGTGCGCATCGAGATGAAACAAATCGGTGCCCGTCAGGAAGCCGGACGTATCGGCGGTACGGGTCCTTGCGGTCGCGAGTTGTGCTGTGCCACCTGGATGAAAAATTTCATCAGTGTGAGCACCAATACCGCACGTTTCCAAGACATCTCACTCAATCCTCAGAAACTGGCCGGTATGTGTGCCAAACTGAAATGCTGCCTCAACTATGAAGTTGACAATTACATGGAAGCTAGTCGCAAATTGCCAGGCAAAGATATCATCCTGCAAACACAAGATGGCGACTATCATCTGATCAAGGCCGACATTCTGGCTGGACTCCTCACCTATTCCACCGATAAGAATGTAACAGCCAATATGGAAACCATCACTGCTGAGCGTGCTCATGCCATCATCGAAATGAACAAACAAGGCGAAAAGCCTCTGACACTGCAAGAAGATGACAAACAGAGAGAGCAGAACAAACCAGTAGACCTATTGGCCGGTGAGAGTATTACCCGCTTCGACAAGAGCAAGAAAAAGAAAAAGAAGAAGAACAAACAAGAAAACAAGCAAGAGAACAGACAGGATAGTAAGCCAGAGAACAAAGAGTCTAAAAATCCTGCTGGAAAATCTGACAAATCTGGAAAATCAGATAAATCCGAAAAATTAAATCATTCCGAAAAGTCTGAGAAATCCGAGAAAGCGGATAATTCCGAAAATAGTGAGAAATCCGAAAAATCTGAAAGAAAACCTGGCAGAGGGGACGCTCCACGCCGCAACAAGCAACGTGGGAACAGGCGACCTGCTGACACAGGCAGAAACGACCAAGAATAGCCACATGACCTTGCACAACGCATATCGATATATTCAAGTTGCCGTCGCTATCATAGCGGCGGCAGCTTTTACGTCATGTTTCGACAACACTATTCATTTCCAATATAAAGGAACTGACATCAATGGATGGAACAGAGATGATTCCATCAGCTTTAGCATCCGTTCATTGGAGGAGTCAAGTTACTACTTCGAGGAAATCGGCATCCGCGCCAATACAGAATACCCTTATGAGCGGCTGCATCTGATAGTGAGTCAAGAGGTGATTTCAACGGCAGACACTACTCGGCGGCAGACCATCACGGATAAAGTCAGCCTGCCCATCTACGACGAGGAAGGTTCTCCAATAGGTACGGGTGTCAACCTGCGCCAATACCAGATACCACTAAAAACGGTGAAACTACAAGCCGGCGACTCTATACAAGTCAGCATCAGTCACAACATGCGTGATTCCGTCATTTGCGGAATCTCTGACATTGGATTCAAATTAGAGGTAAGAGGTGAGAGGTAAGGGGTTTCCCTTTTGAAATACATCATGTCCTGATCAGATTTCGGCTGGCATCGATTCTCAGGAAAATGAATAGCAAAATGGTGAATCCCCACAACGAACTGCCGCCATAGCTGAAGAAAGGCAGTGGGATTCCAATCACAGGGGTAAGTCCCAGTACCATCCCTATATTGATAAACACATGGAAAAGGAAGATGCTGAGTACACAATAGCCGTATACCCTTCCAAACTTAAACGGTTGCCGTTCGGCAAGCACAATCAACCGCAAAATCAATGCTAAGAAAAGCAGCAATACACCTGCCGAACCAATAAATCCCTCTTCTTCGCCTACCGTACAGAAGATGAAGTCGGTATCCTGCTCGGGCACAAATTTTAGCTTTGTCTGTGTGCCATTCAGGAAGCCCTTACCTTCCAGTCCACCTGAACCGATGGCAATCACACTCTGGTGCACATTATACCCTGCCCCATCCTTGTCGTCATCCAGTCCGAGCAACACATTGATACGGGTGCGCTGATGCGGTTCCATCACATTGTTGAGCACAATACTGGCTGAGTAAAAGAAAATAATCGAACCAAGAGCAAAGAGAGCGATATAGAGATAGTTGTTGATGCGTGAACTAAGTCCTTGATACAGGAAAAAGCCTATCAATGCGGCACAAAGCAATAATTGAACCCATACGATATCGAAAGGTATCACATACTCTGAGAAAAGAAGGAAAATCATGGTCACTACCATGATGATGACCCCAAGCCGAAATGCCTTTCGTTTGTCATCGCAATAAGTATATACCATGCCAGCGGAGAAAAACTGTATGAGCAGCAAGACCACAAATTTACCCAGTGACGTGGGTGTATCCCATAGCATCACCTGCTCATACCTGATACCCAGCACGAAATATGCTACCATTGCAAGTCCGGTGAAAAGGATACTTCCTGGCATTCCCTCTCGATAGAACATCAGGAAGAAAGACAAATATACCAATGCCGAGCCGGTTTCCTTCTGCATGACAATGAATCCCATGGGTAGTAAAACGATGGCACATGAAGCGAAGAAATCCTTCATCCTGTTGATGCTATATCCATAGGTGCTCATGAATTTCGCCAGCGCCAAGGCCGTGGCAAACTTGGCGAACTCCGCAGGTTGCAAGCGGAATGACCCTATCACGAGCCACGACTTAGAGCCTTTGATTTCATGGGGATTAAAAATGGTGATAAACAGCAATGCCAGCATCACGACATAGGCCACATAGGCAAAGGTATCATAATAGCGGTCGTCGAGCATGAGTAAGACAAAACCCAAAACAAGTGACGTACCTATCCATACAATCTGCATACCCGATCGTGTGGATAGACTCAAGATATCAGGCTCGCTAAAAGAATAGCTGGCCCCGCAGACGCTCATCCATCCGAACACCAGCAATGCCATATAAATCAGAATGGTCCACCAGTCGACAGATTGGAGGACACCTGTTTTCCTATCTGTCTTTTGTACCATACTTCAAATGTTGACTTTGTATGCGGTCAGCCTGCCGTTTGGAACCCTCCGACAGTTCGCCCTTAATATACTGCTCCATCATCAATGCACCGATAGGCACACCAAACGTTGCGCCAAATCCACCATTTTCCACATAGACAGCCACAGCAATCTGTGGCTGTTCCATAGGAGCGAAGCCCATAAACACAGAGTGGTCACGCCCGCGGTTCTGGGCCGTACCCGTCTTGCCACATACCGCATAGTCGCTGCGATTGGCACTTCGGCAAGTACCACCTGTTACAGCTCTTCTCATGCCTCGTACCACCAGATTGTAAGCTGCCTGTGAAGCCTTGGTGTATTTTCTTGTCGTGAAAAGAGAATCCAATGGTTGATCCTGTATATGCTTCACCACATGAGGCGTGATATAATAACCTCTATTGGCAATAGTGGCACACAAATTGGCAATCTGGAGAGGTGTGAGTGTCACTTCACCTTGACCGATGGCAATACTGATAACTCCCAATGCATTCCAGTCATTTTTGAACTGTTTGTCATAATATGAAGCATTGGGAATCATACCTCGTTTCTCTCCTGGCAGGTCTACCCCCAATGGATATCCAAAGCCCATGCTCACCATATAGTCTCTCCATGTGTCCATGGCTGTCTGGATAGTACCATATTTGTTGTTGTTCAGCATATGGTACAATCCCCAGCAAAAGTATCCGTTACAGGATGTGCCGATGGCAGGTATCAGACTGAGTGGCGCACCATGAGAGTGACAACCCACACGCATGCCACGAAAGACGAATCCTCGCGAACATGGGTAGCTGGTGGTGGAGTCAATGATTTGCTCGTTAAGAAAAGTCAGTGCCTGACTGGTTTTGAAAGTGGAGCCTGGAGGATACTGTCCCATAATTGCCCGGTTGAGCAATGGTTTTAACGGGTCTTTAGACAGTTCCATGTGATTTTTCCCCCTTTGTCGTCCAATCATCATCCTCGGGTCATAGGATGGCGATGACACCATGCAAAGAATCTCGCCGGTACTTGGTTCAATAGCCACGATGGCGCCTAGCTTCCCCTCCATCAAGCGTTCACCAAGTTGCTGCAATTCGATGTCTATTCCAAGTGTGAGATTCTTGCCTGGTACGGGTTTCGTATTGAACTCCCCGTTCCGATAGTTTCCCTGGATGCGCCCATAAGCATCGCGCAAGAGAATCTGAACTCCTTTCACACCACGTAGTTCCTTCTCATAATACCGTTCAACACCGATTTTCCCCACATAGTCTCCCGGCTGATAGTAGTCATCATTCTTGATGTCTTCGGGCGACACCTCCGCCACATCTCCTAAGAGCAAGGCAGCATTGGGATATTCATATTGTCGAATTGTGCGTCGCTGGATATAAAATCCAGGGAATTTGTAAGCCTTCTCTTGGAAGACGCTGAACTCTTGGTCGGAGAGTTGTGTAAGGAACAGTTGTTGTGTAAATGGCGAATATCCGGCAGTTTTTTTGATATCCGCCATTCTCTTGATGAAAAACTCCTTGGAAATATTCAGTGCCCGGCAGAACTCTATCGTATCTAACCGTTCCTGTTGCTCCTTGACCACCACCATGATGTCGTATGAGGGTTGGTTGTAGACAAGCAGTTTACCATTGCGGTCAGTGATATTACCTCTTGAGGGGAACTCGACTTTTTTTAGGAAAGCGTTGCTATCAGCATTTTTCTTATAGTCATCACTCATGATTTGGAGCGCAAACAAACGTATGATGTATATGGCCATGATTGTGATGGCCACACCCCCAATGACATATTGCCGTTTTTGAAGCTCGTAATCTTTCATAATAACATGTCGCCCCGGCTTTTTCCCAGGACATTCCCGTTATTGGGAAAACAAAAAGTCAATTTCCAATCTTCTTATGTATCAGTCTGTCGACTGCAACTATCAACAAAGTGGTAAGCACGGTACTTCCCAACACACATCCCAGCCATTTTCCAAAATTGAATAACGACATCATCTCAAGTGTGAAATATAAGAGGCAAAATCCGAAGACCATCGCCACTGTGTAATAGGTGTATGATTTCCAGCCCATCACCACCATGGATGGTATGAAATTCTCCTCCACTTCCCTTGAGACAAAGAGGTTGAGTATATATGGTTGGGCCATAGCTATCGCCGTCAATGAGGCAGCCGTAACCCCAGGTGTATTAGCAAAGATATCCATCACGATCCCCATGACAAATGCCCATAGCATCATACCCCATCTTGACATCCCCTTTTTCATGGAGATGACAAAGAAGACATACAGCAAAGGCATGGCACAACCGAAGAGTTGTATATGGTTGAGTATGAACACCTGAGCCACACACAACACCAGAAAGAGCACTGGTTGGCGTATGATATCAAAGTTCATCTGTCACTAAATACTTTTGGGTTTGATGGAATCCGTAGCTTGTCGGAGCAATTCGAGTTTTTCTCTCACGGCCTTGTCGTCGATGATGCACACATCGCGCAGTCTGCCAAAATCGGTAGAGAGTCTCACTTTTAGTTTGTAGGAGAGTCCGTCGTCAGAATCCTCATAGTCGATGATACGCCCTACGAGAATTCCTGCAGGGAACATGGATGAATATCCACTTGTGACGACGGTGTCGCCTTTTTCAAATTTCGCATGGCGCGGGATATCATCTACGTATGCCACATCTGATGCTCCTCCACGCCATCTCAGATAGCCGAAGTATCTTTTGTTTTGTATTGCACAGCTGATGTTCGACTTCGTGCTCAGCACTGGAATCACCACGGAATAATGTCCTGATGCCATAAAGACAACGCCCACGACACCATTCCCGCTTGCCACCGCCATATCGGGACCTACTCCATCATAGATACCCTTGTCGAGAGTGATAAAATTGTCGGCCTTGTCAATGGAGTTGCTAATGACCTTTGCCGGTATCAGTTTATATTGGCTGAGCACAGGCATTCTCACACTATCAACGAGTGTTGAGTCGTTTTTAAGCTTTTCATCATATAGTTGCTCTCTTAGCATGGCCACTTCCTGCTCCAAAGCGAGATTTCGCTCTGTCAGCTGTTCGTTGACTGCCCCTTGGCCAAAGAATGCCCCGATTTTGGAGTCAGCCTCATAGACAAACCCTGAAATATAGTTGGCTGAGGTGAACCATACACTGCCCTGATAGTTATTGAATTGAAACATAAGCACGAGGCTCACGATCTCCAACAACAGAAAGACAAACCAATAGCTATATTTTTTAAGGAACTCTATGAGATTTCTCATACCCGTGGCATATCAACTAGGAGTTCTATAAATCTAATACTATTCTATTAATAGGTTCAGTATCTATATATAAACACCTAACTTATCTCATCAAGAAGGAATATCTCTCAACGTTTTTCAATGCCACGCCAGCACCTTTAGCCACGCTGTGGAGTGGGTCATCGGCAATATGGAAAGGTATCTGAATCTTATCGTGGAGTCGTTTGTCGAGGCCTCTTAACAAGGCGCCGCCGCCTGTGAGGTAGATGCCATTGTGCACGATGTCAGCATATAGCTCAGGTGGTGTCTTCTCCAGTGCCGAGAGCACGGCATTCTCGATTTTTGCCACCGTCTTATCAAGACAGTGTGCAATTTCCTGATAGCATACAGGTACCTCCATAGGGAGAGCGGTGATACGGTTGGGACCATGCACGATATAATCTTCCGGTGCTTCATCACCCAGGTCGGTGAGTGCAGACCCCACGTGTATTTTGATACGCTCTGCCATACGCTCACCAACCTTAAGGTTGTGTTGGCGGCTCATATAATCCTGGATGTCGGCAGTAAGGTCGTCGCCGGCGATGCGGATAGAGTTGTTGGAAACGATGCCACCGAGTGAAATGACAGCAATCTCTGTGCTACCACCGCCTATATCCACAATCATGTTACCTTCAGGAGCTTCCACATCGATACCGATACCAATAGCCGCGGCCATAGGCTCGAATATCAGATATACATCACGGCCGTCGGCATGCTCTGCTGAGTCGCGTACAGCCCTAAGTTCCACTTCGGTAGAACCAGAAGGAACACCTATCACCATTCTGAGTGACGGTGAGAAAAGTCGGCTCCCCGTATGCACCATTTTGATGAGTCCGCGCATCATTTGCTCACATGCGGAGAAATCGGCGATTACGCCATCTCTCAAAGGTCGTACGGTGCGTATATTGTCATGTGTCTTCTCATACATCAGCTTGGCTTTCTCGCCTACGGCGATGACCTTGTCGGTGCGGCGCTCTAACGCAACGACAGAAGGTTCGTCAACCACAATTTTATCATCGCTGATGATAATGGTGTTGGCGGTGCCAAGGTCCATTGCTATTTCCTGAATGAAAGAAAAAAATCCCATCTTTTTACTTAGTACTTCAATAAATGATAATATCCGTTCAATAGTATAGTTCTGGCATATTGCCAGTCATCTTAAAAGCTACAATCTTTATTTTGTCGCGGCAAACCACGCATGAATTGCGGTATCGTAGTGACTGCTAACGCCGAAAGCCCTTTGTGCAAACATACGGCGGTCGGCCAAACTGGTTTGGGCTCCTTTTTCATTGAGAATGTCCAAAAGCACGGGATATTCTGCCTTGCTGGGCACAATCACCACATCGTTGAAATTCTTGGCAGCGGCACGGATGAGCGAGATACCCCCAATGTCAATTTTCTCGATAATATCCTGCTGAGAAGCTCCACTTGCCACCGTATCCTCAAAAGGATAGAGATCTACCACGACGAGGTCGATGGTGGGTATTTCATACTGTGCCATTTGCTGTTGGTCATCCTGATTGTCACGACGCGCCAGTATTCCACCGAACACTTTTGGATGCAGGGTTTTGACTCTACCACCCAAAATGGAGGGGTATGTGGTCAACGTCTCCACTGCCTGGCAGGGGTAGCCCAACGACTCGATGAATTTTTGTGTACCTCCTGTGGAGAGGAATTTCACACCCTCGCTGTTTAGCTTTGCCAGTAACGCGTCTAATCCGTCTTTATGAAACACTGATATCAGTGCTGTCTTAATATTTATGTTGTCTGCCATATTATAAGTGAATTTTGGGATGCAAAGTTACTCAAAAAAGCATTAATCCCATAAATCTTTTACACAATTTTTTTATTTTTTCTTGAATTATTGATTTAGGGTAATTATTCAATAGAAGTTTGGATATCTGATTTGGGGAATTTCAGAAGTTCAAGAGCTACAAGAGTTCATATAATGGTATCACCACAGCAATAGTTCCAAGGAAATCTCTCGACGTTAGCTAAACGCTATCCAACAATATTTTGTGACTTTTTTCTTGATAATAGCATCGATATCAAAAAAAACACCTATATTTGCATAAAATATGCTGCATCTCGGCAATACAAACAAAATTAGCTCATCTTTCGCAAGTAAGGTATGGAAAGGGATAGAAAAGGAGTTAAAGGGGAGTTAAAGGGACATTACCCCCGATTTGTTTCGAATTTGTGTTGAAATCGTTGCAATAGCCAGACTATTGTCCTTTTAACTACCCTTCTATTCTCTTTAACAACTCTTTAACTACAGAGAGTTGAGCGAATGCTAAACTTCAATATTATTAACCTATAAATTTACGTATTATGTTAGAAAAAATCTTTTCGCCTGAGACTTATTCCATGTTAGGGCAATGGTCATTTAGTTTCCTGAAAAACCTTCTCGTTGCCATCCTCGTCTATTTGATCGGTAGTATCATCATCAAATGGATCGTGAAAGGGGCTACAAAAATGATGGAGAAGAGCAAAGTAGATTCCTCATTGCTCACTTTTGTGAGAAGTATCATTAAAGTGGTATGTTGGCTATTGTTGCTGATTGTCATTATTTCCATCCTTGGTATTGAGACATCCTCATTCATCGCTCTGTTTGCATCTGCCGGTGTTGCCATTGGTATGGCATTGAGCGGCACTTTACAGAACTTCGCCGGCGGCGTGATGTTGCTGCTTTTCAAGCCCTATAAGGTGGGTGACTATATCGAGGCTGAAGGTTTTGCCGGTACTGTAAAAGAAATTCAGATTTTCAACACCATCATCAACACCATCGACAACCAAACAGTCATCATCCCCAATGGCACTTTGTCAACAGGTTCGTTGAAAAACTATACAAAAGAGAAATACCGTCGTGTGGACCTCGACTACCGCTTTGCCTATGGTACAGACCTTGACAAGGTGAAGGCTGCCATCAATGAAATTCAGACCAGCAATCCATTGATTATCCAGAATGCCGTAGAAGAATCACCAGTAGTTGCTGCTCCCTGGGCAGGCATTACTGAATTCAGTGAGACAGGTGTCGTTGTCAACACCCGCACATGGTGTAAGACAGAAGATTACTGGGCTGTGTATTTCTATATGAATGACACCGTCTATCAGCAGTTAAAGGATCGTGGATTTATGTTCCCACGTAAGGCTGTCGATGTTAATCTTGTCAAATAATTTACTTGACTTTCTCAAGCAAGGAATGGAAAGGGATAGAAACGTAGTTAAAAGGGAGTTAAAGGGACATTACCGCCGATTTGTTTCGATTTTTGTGTTGAAATCGTTGCAATAGCCAGACTATTGTCCTTTTAACTACCCTTCTATTCTCTTTAACTACTCTTTAACTACAGAGAATTGAGCGAATGCGAAACTGGAGCTTGCAAAAGTTGAGTCATTCATTTCATGCTGAACGGAGGCTTTGGGTGCCTTTATCATAAACCCGTTTACAAAACGTGGAAAATAAGTGAAAAAGAACTATATTGGGAGCATCATTCAGCTTGAGAAAGATTGATGTGAAAAAATGGTACATTTTTTTTGATGTACCATTTTTTTGCTTTATTTTTGCAACTGATATTTTTACTAATTCTTGAGTTAACAAGTATGTAACTCTATTGATACAGCAAGTTGTTATGATGAAGACAAGATTCTGGCTCCTCGCCGCCATCCTCTTTTTTTGTGGTGTAGTATATGCTCAAACTGATAGCACATCTCTAAATCGCAAAAAAGTAGCAGTCGTATTGAGCGGTGGTGGTGCAAAAGGTATGGCCCACATCGGAGCGCTGAAAGTGATAGAAAAAGCCGGTATCCCCATTGACATCATTACCGGCACGTCGATGGGCAGTATCATCGGCGGACTTTATTCCATCGGTTACAATGCCAATTCACTCGACTCGATGGTACGTGTGCAGGACTGGAGTTACGTTATCACCGACAAGGAGAAACTATCAAAGCAGAGTCTTGCCGACCGGAAGAAACAGAACACATACGTTTTCACCCGCGGCATCACCATTGGAAAGCGGAACTACAACGACGGCGGAATCATCCAGGGTAAAAATCTGGCCGAACTGTTCCAACAACTTTGCGTGGGTTATACTGACTCTCTTGATTTTTCTAGCGACCTGCTTATCCCCTTCGCCTGCGTAGCAACCAATGTGGTAGACAATTCCGAATACGTTTTCCATGGTGGTAGACTACCAGTGGCCATGCGAGCCTCGATGGCTATCCCTGCGGCATTCTCCCCAATAAGAATAGGCGACAAAGTGCATGTCGATGGTGGTTTGCGCAACAACTATCCAGCTGATGTGGCTCGTGAGATGGGAGCCGACATCATTATCGGTGTTACCGTGCAGGGTGAGCCAAAAATAGCCGACGACATGGGGCGCACCATGAGCATCCTCAGCCAAATCATCGACGTAAACTGTAAGAACAAATATGATGAGAATCTTGCTATCACCGATGTGCACGTGCAGGTTGACACAAAAGGTTATAACGCTGCGAGTTTCTCGCTCAATGCCATCGACACACTTATCCGCCGAGGCGAGGAGGAGGCCATGCGTCATTGGGATGAACTGATGGCCCTGAAAAAACAAATTGACCCCGAAGACACAATCCATCCACCCCTTCATCACCCCAGGAATCCGACGGTGATGACTGACAAATACCGTGTCACAGAGTATGTCTTCGAGAATATGACCCCTCAGGATGAACGTTTTCTGCGCCATAAGTTCCGTTTGCACAAAACTGTTGGAACTAACGACAATCTGCCTCGCCATGTCATCGATCTATCATCTTCAGCAAGAGGCGACAGCATCGATGTCAATCTCCAACAACAACTTACCACCACCATGCGCATGGACTTGTTCTACCAGACCGCAGAATGTCAGTTGGTGCCCGATGGTGATGGTATGCGTGTCATCCTCACCGCAGGCAACCGCAAGACCAATCAGGCATATGTAGGTTTGCGCTACGACACCGAAGAACAAGCCGCCGTACAGTTAGGAGCCGACTTCCCCATCAAGGCCTCTGTCCCGATGAACGTTGATGTCACACTTCGATTAGGCAAGCGCATGATGGCACGTGGTGAACTCACCGCACATCCCCAACTTTTCACATGTCCTATGTTTAGCTATACTTTCAGTCGTAACGACATAGACATCTATTCCGAAGGCGATCGCGACTACAATATCCTCTATAACCAATTCCAGGCCGAGTTAACCCCTATCAACCTCAACCTGGTACATTTCAACCTGCAAATGGGGTTACGATGGGATTATTTGCACTATCGCAACAAACTGGGTTCAGAGACATCGAAGGAGGTAACACTCGACAACGAGCATTTTTACAGTTACCGTGCCCGACTGGACTACAATAGTGAAGACAATTGGTACTTTCCCACACGCGGTGCCCGCTTCAAGGCAGAGTATGCCTATCTGACGGACAACTTCGTCAAACTCGACAACAAAACCGGTATGAGCGAAGTCAATGCCAATTGGCGCAAATCGTTCTCCTTCGGCAGCCGTTTCACCCTCCAACCCATGTTGTATGGACGTTTGCTTTTCGGTTCCGTTGTGCCTCCAGTATTCGGAAACACCATTGGCGGGGAGTGGTTTGGGCATTATGTAGAGCAACAAATGCCATTTGCCGGCGTTGGGAATTTAGAATATGTAAACAATCACTTCGTCGCGACACAGTTGCAGGCTCAACAGCGCATGGGCAACAACCATTTTATTTTGTTTAGTGTGGTTGGAGCCCAGCAATCAGAACGTCTGAAAGAATTGTTCGACCATAAGACGTTGTTCGGCTGTCAGGCAGCCTATTATCTCAACACGATGTTCGGCCCCATTGGTGCTTCCTTTGGTTACAGCAACCGCATCAAAAAACCTCAGATTTTCGTAAACCTCGGTTATATATTCTAGTATTATGTTGCCACGACAGTTCCATCTACTCGCCTGTATTCTAATTGGTATTATGATTGCCCTGGAAGCCACTGCCCAGACACGTGACCAGCAAATGATGTCGCGGGTCGACAGCGTACTTACCGACCGATATTACGACATATCCTATGACACGAACTACGTCGTGCGCCCAGAGGGCAAACTGACGCTTAAAGTTAGGATAAACCAGACGGGCAACGATTTACATGCAAAGGGAACAGTGAATGACATTTACTCAAAGGCCGACCTCAGCACTAGCCACAAAACCACTTTCTCCATTGCAGGAATCTACCGTGGAATAGGCGTCGGAATGGCCATCAACCCCGCCAAATGGAAAGGGATATACAAGGATTATGAGTTCAACCTCAATTACTACAGCAGCAGTTTCAGCCTTGATTTCAGTTACCAACGGTCAGAATCGCTCGCAGGTGATATCCACCGCGGCAACAATCTGCAGCGATTGGAATCAGGCGACATTATATTGAAAGTTGTCAACCTCGCGGGTTATTACACCTTCAACCATCGCCGTTTTTCCTTTCCCGCCGCCTTTACCCAAAGCTACATCCAACGCCACTCAGCAGGCTCATGGCTAGCAGGCATCAGCTATCAGGGAGGCTCCATCGAGACGAGCGATGAATTGATGGCCAAAAACCCGAATGCCCCTGATGTAAGTATTAGAATCGGCCATATCGGCATTGGCGGAGGTTATGGATACAATTGGGTGCTCGGCAAGAAATGGCTGCTCCACTTCTCCATGCTACCCACCTTTGTGGTCTATAATCGAAATAAATTCATTATGAACGGTGAACGAAAGGAAGCAAAGCGCATGCGCTTCAATATGATTTTCAATGAACGTGCCGCCATCGTCCGTAACTTCTCGTCACGCTATTTTGCAGGTATCACACTAGCCATGAACAACTCTATCTTCGACGATAACGTGGTAGTTGTCAACCAAAACAAATGGCGTGCACGCGCCTTCTTTGGGATGCGGCTTTTCTAGTGATACGGCCACCACACTATGAAAACATACTTTTTATTTTTTTACTTTGAGTGTAATAATTCTTGTCATTTGGGGTCTTTAATATAGAAATAGCCACAACAAGGGGCCGGGAGCCTCACGGTGTAATGACAGACAGAGAACTCACACAACAATTCATCAAGGGCAATCACAGCGCATTCACAGAGATTGTTCACCGCTATTCAGGGATGGTCTTCTCAAAAGCGTTGGGCGTGATGCACACGGAGGAAGGGGCGGCAGAAGTCACCCAGCAGACTTTCGTCCGTGCCTATGAGAGCATCGATGCCTGGCGTGGCACAGAACTGGCACCCTGGCTCGTAACCATCGCCGTACACACAGCCTTGAAACTTCTAGACAAGGAACGCCGACGGCGCACATCATCGCTCGATACCCTCTCTAATAGTGTCTCAAGTAGTTTCACCTCCGAGCCTTCTTATTCCGAGGAACACGAAGCGCACCTCCAACAAATGGAAGTAGCCATCGCAGCCCTATCCGAGCAAGACCAACAACTCCTGCGACTACACTATTATGAACAACTAAAGACGGCTGACATCGCCCGCCGCACCGGCCTCTCACAGAGCAATGTACTCGTCAAACTGCACAGAATACGTGAACGACTTAAAGCAACACTCACCCATGAACGAAATAACTGACAACAACCTTGACGCTCTCATCCGAGAGACATTTGACCGCAAACAACTCCTTGCTGATCTCGACAAGCTCATCATTGCCGACTTAAGCCGACAGGCTCGCCGTGCCCGAATTCGTCGTTGGACACGCGCCTTGATTTTCAGCTTCGGTGTTCCGGTGGTACTGCTCATATTTGCAACATGCATGTATTACTTTATTAAACAGTATGACCTATCAGCCTTGACCCTCCTCATCATAGCGTGGCCTACACTTGCCATCATTTTTACCACTCACCGAGCACTCAAAACTTTTTCTCTCGAAAAAGAGTAATAAATTCGCCTGTCGCGGGTCTTATAAATGAAAGCGCTCTCAAATAAATACTAATCATTAAAATTCTAAAGACATGCAAAATTATGAAAATATCACAGTGATATTCGCTGTTGTTCTTTCCCTCTCCATTCCTATCGTCGCCATCGTGATGACGTTTATCAGCGAGATGAAGAAGAAAAAACATGAAACCGAACTTCGCCTTGCACTCATAGAGCATGGCACGGATGCCGAAACCGCCAAGATTCTTGTTGAAGAACAGAAGAAGAAAAAAAAGGAAGACAAGTTCGGTGGACTCCGCGGGGGCTGTATCCTCGTCGGCATAGGCCTCGGAGCTCTTTGCAACTCACTACTAGGCATCAGTCCCAAACAGAACATCTACTTCTGGCTTATCATTGCTGCAAGCATAGGTGTAGGTCTCCTCGTCTCTTTCATCATCGAGTATAAACTCGGGAAAAAAGAACCGGAAGAAAAGACTTTGGACGAAACTCACATATAACATCGCTATTCTCCCACTCTCTCGTATGATGGGCAGCTATCGGTCTTCGTATCGATGCTGCCCTTTATTGTTCCGTTATTTTTGTTTAAAAAACCACTATTTCGCTTTACATTTTCATCTGTTGGCCTGTATATTATAGTGTATGACTAGAAAAGAAATAAAGAATTGCTGTTCAGCGGGCGCAAATGGAACTCTTTCCAAGATTGCCGAGCGTAAGCAATTGATCCATCATCTGTTCAAGGCACACTATGCACAGATGTATCGTCTCGCCGTGAGTATTCTTTACGATGAAGATGAAAGCAAGGACGTGGTGAGTGAGGTGTTTGCACGTCTGATAGGAAGTGACACCGTATTGCGTCCAGACACCATCGAAGTATATCTACTTGCAAGTGTGCGCAACCAGTGCCGTAACGTGCTGGAGCGTCGACAAGTACGCGAGCGTTTTCTTCGTCTTATGTCTGCTGAAACTGTTCAACAGACAAATTCCGAAGAAGAAACACTTCGTATGGAGGAACTGATACAATACATCAACGAACAGCTACCTCCTCTTACCCTGCAGATTTTCAAATTACGTTTTCTAAGTGAAAAGCCTCGGGACGATGGTCGTAATCTTGGAATGATGACTTGTCAGGAGATAGCCAACACGTTAGGCATCAGTCGCCAGACAGTACACAGCCACCTGCAACAATCGGTGGAGCGAATCAAGGATTTTTTCAAACAAACACATAGGGCATTATGATGACAGACGAACAACTTATAGCTAGGTTCCTTAACTTACAGGAACATCCAGAGCAAGTGACCGAAGAGCAATTAAAACAATTGCTTGAAGATGAGCAAATACACGAATTGGTAGAGCAAATGGTCTTCGTCAAACGAGCACTCAAAAATCACGAGATATTAGACAAGGAACTTCTAGTAGAGGAAGAATGGGAGAAGTTTGCCACTGCTCATGCCGCAGAACTTGATGCCCTCGATGACGATGGGCAATCCCAAACTCAGAATAAACTCCATTCAATAGTTCCTACAAGGTCACAAAAAACCACAATTTTCAAACCACTATTTAGAAAATATGCCGCTGTTTTCATTGGGGTTCTCCTTGCATCGGGCATCGCACTGGCAGCCATCCATATCGTGCGCCATGTCGCACAAAGGCCGACGCCACCACAATTGTCTGTCACAGATACTGTAACCTCAATAGAAACCGTGGAGGCAGGAAATGCTCAAGACCCAACTGCAAATAATAAACAAACTGAAGCAGATTCCCTCATAATAGAGCCGCGCACTTTTGATAACGTTCCGCTCGATACAATGCTTCATGAAATGGCAGCCTACTACCAGCTCTCCGTAGAGTTTCAACGAGAGGATGTTCGTCAACTCCGCATGCACTTTGACTGGAAACCTACTGAGAACATCGACCGAGTAGTAGAGCGACTGAACCATTTCGAGGTTGTGAACATTATCCTTGAACCCCAAAAACTGATTGTGAAATGAGACGGCTGAGCATCCTGATTATTCTTCTTTTATTTTTCTGCGTTGTTGATGCTCAGCGCATCAACCGACAATATAGCAATGTATCTCTTAGTGAGGCACTACTCCAGTTGAGCCGAGAGCAGACAGGATATACCATCAGCTTTATTTATAATGAATTAGAAGATTTCCGCATCACCACCACTGTCAGTCGCAAGTTTCTGCCCGATGCTATTCAGCAGATGATAGGTTTCTATCCTGTCCGCATGACCGTCAACAACGAAGAACGTGAAATCTTCGTGGAGTGCACCCACAAGACCAAACAACATCTCACAGGCACCATCGTCGATGAACAAGGTCAACCTATGCCTTATGCCAATGTCACGCTATTCCCACCCCAGAAAATTGAAGGGGATTTGCAAACCTCGACCTTGCTTGGTGGTGGTGTTTCCAATGAGAGCGGCTACTTCGCCATCCCCTACGAGCAAGAAAAAGTCCTTGTCCGTATATCCTACATCGGCTACAAGACCTTTTACAAACTTTGCGAAAGCCCCAAAATGGGAACGATAAGGTTGCAACCTGAAAAATACTCCTTGAATGGTGTGGTGATAGAAGGGGAGCGTCCAAAAGTTCAGTTACAGGGAAACTCGCTGGTGATGAATGTGGAGGGCACGGTGATGGAACGGTTAGGCACGGCAGAAGATGTGCTCACCCGTGTACCGATGATATCCAAGCGAGGCGAGGGTTACGAAATCTTAGGCAAAGGCGTTCCGTTGATTTATGTGAACAACCGAAAGTTGACCGAACTGACAGAACTGAAGAACATACAGTCGGACAACATCAAAAATGTAGAGGTTGTCCAAAACCCTGGTGCACGCTACGATGCAACGGTAAATTCCATCATCATCATCCACACCAAGCGGTCAGCGGGCGAGGGGTTGGGCGTGGAACTGACCTCATGGAGCCGAAAGGGGCGTGGCTATGCCAATAACGAGCGAATCAACCTGACCTATCGTACTAATGGACTTGAACTCTTTGCTAATCTCTTTGGAGCCTATAACAGAAGGAAAAGCAGTGGCGAGTTCGAGCAGATTATCTTTGCCGACACGCTGTGGACCATCACCAACCGACAGAAGAATAATGTGCGCAATCCCTTCTTAGAAGGTCGATTCGGCTTCAACTACCAAATCAACGACAATCACTCTTTCGGTGGATTCTATCAAAACACTTACGACTATGTGAAAACCCACAGCGAGTATGATGATGACCTATTGGCCGACGGAATGTCATACGACCACCTGCAAAACAACAGCGTCCGGCGTGACAAGAACACTCCCATGCATCAGGTCAATCTCTACTACACAGGCAAAGTGGGGAAACTCAACGTCGACTTCAACGCCGACTATTCCGCCCGCAAACAGCAGAGCCGCAATCAGCAGCAGGAACTTAGTACTGAGTACGAAGACCGCGATGTGAATACCGAGAGTCAGACACGCAGTAAACTCTTTGCAGAGAAACTTTTCGTCACCCATCCGCTGTGGAAAGGCCAGATAGAGATTGGCGAGGAGTATACCAATACCCGTTGGAAAAGCAAATTTGACAATCTAGAGGGATACATTGCCAATAGCAACAACGAACAACATGAAAGCAATATTGCTCCATTCATGGAACTGCGCCAGCGTCTGGGACACTTTCAACTCTCGGCAGGCCTGCGC
>JAFZAE010000227.1 GCA_017548385.1 Prevotella sp. | reverse complement strand
TATCATATCCAGAACCGTATCGATGGGGTGGGGGGTGAACTCAATGCCTTTACAACGAAGGAAGAGACGTGTGTCTATGCTTCTTCATTGATTGAGCATTTGGAACGTTGTCTCGAGCTTTTTTCCGATATTCTTTTCCATAGCACTTTCCCTCCTAATGAAATAGAAAAGGAGAAGGATGTAGTTCTGGAGGAGATTAATTCCTACAACGATACACCATCAGAACTTATATATGACCAATACGAGGAACTCGCCTATGAAGGGCATCCGTTGGCACATAATATTTTGGGGACGAAGCGCAATGTGAAGCGTTTCTCGACCGAGAATATCCAGCGTTTCATGAGGAGTAACTACACTCCGTCGCGAATGGTGGTGACAGTATCTGGTAATGTGAAGATGGACAAACTGGTGAGGTTGTGTGAGAAATATTTTGGTGACTTTGAAAATCATCCTTCATTGGTGGATCGATCGCAGAAGCCAAAGTTTCATCCATTCGACCGTTATGTGAACCGACATACCCATCAAGCCCATTTGTTGGTAGGATGTGAGGCTCCGAGTATCTACCATGCCGATAAGACAGCCTTTACGCTCTTAAACAATATTTTGGGTGGTCCGGCGATGAATTCACGGCTTAATGTGGCTATCAGGGAACATTACGGGTTCTGTTATAACATCGAGTCTCAGTATGTACCTTTTTCTGATACGGGTCTTTTCTACATTTATGCAGGAGTGGATCTAGATGCGCAGGAGAAAACCCGCAAGTTGATTACCGATGAACTGTTGCGTATGGCCGAGAGTCGGCTCACAGACACGGCACTTCGTATGGCTCAACGGCAGATGATAGGTCAGATGGCTATCAACGATGATTTTGGCTTGAACGAAATGCAGAGTATAGGGAAAGCTTACCTGTGTTATGATCATGTAAACACATTGGAGGAAATGAATGCCGACCTAATGTCTGTTACAGCCGCCGACCTGCAAAGAGTAGCACAAGAGCGATTTAATCCAGAAATCTTCGGCACTTTGGTTTATGGAAACTAAAAGTTTGACATCATGATAATCGACTATCCCTGGTATTTTGTTCTGCTTTGTCTGCTGATAGGCGTTGTCTACGCTACTGTGCTCTATTATTGGGGGCATCGTCTTTTTAGCAAAAGAATTAATGCCCTTTTAGCGGTGCTTCGATTTGTGGTGGTGTCGGTCATCTCATTACTTCTATTGGCGCCCGTGGCACGACGTACTGTCCATGAGCGGCAGCACCCTTTAGTGGTGTTGGTCGATGATTGTTCTCAGTCGGTGAGGATGAGTGCCGACTCGGCTTTCTCGTTGAGGGAAATATGTGACGAACTGAAGAATGATTGTCTGTTGGAGCTGAAAGCAGATACTACAAATATAGGACAGACTGATATTAGCACCATGCTGGAGGTCTCGCCCGAAGCGGCGGCTATAGTGTTGGCTTCCGACGGTATTCATAACCGAGGACAGAACCCTGCTACTATGGCTGAGCAGCTGGGTATCCCTGTCTATACCGTGGCACTGGGCGATACCACGCCGCAGCGCGATGCCGCCATTAGTGCTATTCGCTATAACAAAATTGCCTACCTCGGCAATTCATTTCCGGTGGAGGTTACAATCGGTGCTCGATTGCTGAAAGGACGTGTGGCACAAGTTGCCATCACTGATGGTAACGGGAAGATATTGGCTCAACAGAGGATGGATTATTCCAATGATAATTTCGGTACCACGGTTACGTTAAATGTGCAAGCTTCGGAAAGGGGGCTGTGCAAGTATGAGGTTCGTCTGTCAATAGTGGATGGGGAACGGTCGGTGGAGAACAACAGGCAGACAATGTATGTGGATATTATTGACGGACGTCGCAAGGTAGCAATTGTTGGTAATGCTTCGCATCCCGATTTGTCGGCTCTGAAGCAAGCCGTGGAAAACAATCCTAACTATGAGGCTCGTGTTTTCCTGGCCGACGATTTCCAGAATGCTAAAAACAGGATTCATGATTCCAACTATAGTCTTGTCATACTTCACAATTTACCTTCGGATAAGAATTCGATTCCTAAAGAGGTAGAGACTCTTCCTCAGGTGTTTGTCATCGGCATGCAGACCGATTTCCCTCGTTTCAATGCGCTGCACGCGGGATTGGAAATTGTCTCCAAAGTGAATAAAAGTAGTGAGGTGACAGCAGTGTATAACGACCGGTTCTCATTCTTTAATTTTGATGCAGACGACGGTTCGGCATTGGAGATGTTGCCGCCGCTTGATGCTCCTTTTGGAGAGGCTCGGACTTCAGCGTCACTGCAGGCGCTTTTCACTGCCCGTCTGGGTAATATTGATACTCGTCAACCCTTAGTGGCGGCAATGGCGCAAGGTCTCACTCATCGAGTCTTTGTCTGGGGAGAAGGGATATGGAAATGGCGTTTGGGAGACTATCTGAATAATGGTTCTCACGATCATTTTAACCGCTTGGTGAGCCAGATAGTGAACTTTACAGCTGTCACCGACCATCGTAACCGATTTGTGGTGGAGACCAATCGCCTTTATTCCGATAATGACAATATCACGGTGACAGCACAACTTTATAACGATGCCTATGAGATGTTTAATACACCTGAGGCTGCGTTTACCCTGAAAGGCGATTCGGTTAGCGGCGACTTCTCTTTTTCCCGTCGGGGTGACGGATATGTTCTTACGTTGGGCCGATTGCCGGAAGGCCTCTACCGTTACAACGCCAAAACGTCTTATGATGGTGAGACTTTCACCGTTGAGGGCTCTTTTGCTGTCGAATCGCTGCATTTGGAACAGGCCAATCTCACAGCCAATCACACGTTGTTGCGCACCATCAGTGCGATTACCGGAGGCGAGATGTATTATCCAGATCAACTATCAACTTTGTCATCTCAACTCTTATCGCTAAAACCGGTTATATACACTCATATACGCTTCTCTGAATTATTAGGACTACCATGGGTGCTACTGCTCATTATTTTATTGCTT
>JAFZAE010000226.1 GCA_017548385.1 Prevotella sp. | reverse complement strand
CGCCCACGATCAGGCCGACAGTTACCAGACCACCGGGCTAGAATACAAAAAAGGTTCCGATACCGAGACACAACCGACTATTGCTCCTTTCTTCACAGGCTACCAGTCAAACATCCTCGAACAGAAATTCACCTTTTCACCCAATGAACAATTGGCACTAAATGCAGGTATTGGTTACTCTTACAAAATTACCGACCGTCCCGAAACCCGCGAAGACATCACTGGTGGTACTGATTACGAGATGCGATATAAGGGTCTGAGATGGAACGTGGGGACCATCTATAAGTTTGATGCGCGCAACTCTTTGCAGGTGGACTATACGATAGACCGATTCCGCTATGGAAAGGAGTATGATGTAGAGACGGCAAACTACAAGGTCGGTGACTATGTGCAGTCGAAAAACCAGCGTAGCATCGACCGACAAATCAAGGCCATCTTGGGAATCCTGCCGCAGGGAACAACCATTATTGGCAATGACTGGCGCCTCGACAAATTGGTGGCATCGTCGGGAAATATCAACCAGGAGTCGTATATCCTGGCTTTCTTCGCCCAGCATGAACAACGTTTCAATGTGGGCAATGCTACCATGACCGCTACCCTCGGAACACGCTATGACTATCACAAGACATTCGGCAACCATTTCACCCCGAAAGCCACGCTGATGTATTCTACCGGTCCCATCAATGTGCGTGCCACCTATTCGGCTGGGTTCCGTGCGCCAGGACTTGATGAACTCTACTATCACTATTTCTCGGTCAATCGTGGCAAACCGCAGATTATCTTTGGCAACCAGACTCTCTCTCCAGAGAAAAGCCACTATCTCTCGCTCAATGCTGAATACCGCACACAGATGCTTGCCATCTCGTTGACTGGGTATATGAACCGTATCAACGACATGGTGGTGAGAAAGAACATCGATGTGGATGACACATCATTGGCAATGCTGCAAGGAGAGTTTCCGGAAATGACAGCAGATCAGGCGGCAAAACTTGAACGATACTCCCTTTACCAGAACAGTGATAAAGGGGATGTGAAAGGCATCCAGGCGAATGTCTCGGCAAATCTATTTCCGGGATTCAACCTCTCTGCCAATTATGTCTATACGATGGCAAAGACACAGAACGGGGAAAACTGGACCGTCCTGGAACGAAGCATCCGCAACAGTGCGACTATCGCTGCCAACTATCACCATGCCTGGCGACACTATGCGCTCAATGTTAATCTCAACGGCAGGATACAGTCGAAGACTTACTATCCCGACTATGAGGATGCACCGGGCTATGGCATCTGGAACATTCACACCAACCATTCCCTTGACTTCGTGAAATGGGTGTTCATCGAACCCAGTATCGGCATCGACAACATCTTCGACCGTGTGGACCGTCGCATTGACTCTTCTAACCGTAAGTACGCCCTCTATTCACCAGGTCGCATGGTGGTTGTGGGATTAAAAGTGAAATTGAAATAATAGAAACGTAGGGACATACCCCGTGTATGTCCGAAAAACAGAGACGTTATGAAAAGATTTTGTTATTTTTTGAGTGTCGCCATCTTGTTTTGCACCTCTGCGTGTAAAAATGGAAAGCCAACTGGAACGGATGAAACAAATGACGGTGCCACGGCAGGGGTTTCCGTCAAGTATGCTACAGGTTTTACAGTGCGTGAGGCCGATGGTGTCAGACTCGTTGATGTCGGCGAAAACGACCATTTTGCCCTTGTCGATAAGGATGATGCCAAAGTGCCTGAGGGATATACCAAAGTAAAGGTGCCTATCGACAGAACCATCTGTATGACAATGTTGCAACTCTCCAATTTCACGATTCTCAACGCCCACGACAAAGTGACGGGAATAACTGGCACGAAGAATCTGTTTGACAAAGACATCCTTCAACGTGTGGAGGATGGTAGGGTTGTCAAAATTGGCATGGAGGGTAATTTCGATACTGAAATGGTTGTTGCAGCCAATCCCGATGTCATATTTATCTCTCCTTTCAAGCGTGGTGGGTATGAACCTATCAAGGAAACGGGCATCACACTTGTGCCGCATCTTGGCTACAAGGAACTTGACCCTTTAGGACAGGCTGAGTGGATTAAGTTTGTGGGAATGTTTATCGGCAAGGAACGTGAGGCCAATGAGATTTTCGCCGGTATCGAACAACGTTATAATGACTTGAAGGCAAAAACTGCCAAAGTGGAAAAACGCCCCACGGTTTTCAGTGGCGAGATGCATAGTGGCTCATGGCATGCAGTAGGTGGGAAAAACTATCTGGCACAAATTTTTAGGGACGCTGGTGCAGATTATGTGGTCAACGATGAAGAGACAGCGGGTGAGGACTTCGAGTTTGAGAAGATGTATTCCCTCGCTGCCAAAGCCGACTATTGGCGCATTTTGAATAGTTATCAAGGTGACTTCTCCTATGAGGCGCTGAAAAACAGCGAACCACGTAACGAGTTGTTTGATGCTTATAAGAATCATCGGGTTATCTACAGCAACATGAAGAAGACTCCTTATTATGAAATCTCTCCTGTCCAGCCCGATGTGTTGTTGAAAGACTTTGTCGCCATCTTCCACCCGGAGCTTATAGAAAAAGACTATCAGCCCGTCTATT
>JAFZAE010000225.1 GCA_017548385.1 Prevotella sp. | reverse complement strand
GAGCCAGACAGTTAGTTGTGCAGGAAGCAGCAGAGATGATGGTATCCTCTGGTTTCAGAGTGGTGTGGTTTACATTGTAAACGATGGTGGGGAGGTCGTTGCCTGCGGGAGCAGAGATGACCACCTTCTTGGCACCGGCCTGGATATGAGCAGAAGACTTCTCCTTTGAGGTATAGAAACCTGTGCACTCGAGCACTACGTCAACACCCAGCTCACCCCAAGGCAGCTCAGCAGCGTTGGGTTTAGCATAGATAGTGATTTCCTGACCATCAACGATGATAGAGTTCTCTGTTGCCTCTACAGTGTGCTTTCCCTCACCGAATTTGCCGGCGAAGCCACCCTGACATGTGTCATACTTAAGCAGGTGAGCAAGCATTTTGGGGCTTGTCAAGTCGTTGATAGCGACTACTTCATAACCTTCAGCCTCGAACATCTGACGGAAAGCGAGGCGACCGATACGGCCAAAGCCGTTAATAGCTACTTTTGTCATTTTACTTATAATATTTATTAAAGGGTTGATAAATATACTACATTTATTGAATAAAACATCCAAAAAAATCTCATTGCTGTATGATAAGAATTAAAAGTTTACCTTACGGGAAAAAATTTTTTTCTTATTTGCGTGCAAAATTACGAATATTTTTTTAATTTTGCATCATCTTAGAGTATTAATAAATTGAAAATCGGCCATAGAAATCTGAAAAAATCAAAAAACGGCCATGTGTTTCGCGGAATTGCAAAACGCAGTTGACAAAATCACCTTGGAAATATTTGAAAAAGACAAAAGAATTTACACATCATTTATTCACTTAAAACTATAACACTATGGGATTTATTAAAGAATTTAAGGAATTTGCCATGAGAGGCAATGTAATGGACATGGCTGTCGGTGTAATCATTGGCGGTGCATTTGGTAAAATTGTGTCTTCACTCGTTGACGACGTACTTATGCCAGTAATTGGAATGCTGACAGGTGGTGTGGATTTCACAAAACTTACTGCAAAAGTTGGTGATGCCTCTGTAAATTATGGTACATTTATCCAGAACATCATTGACTTCTTGATTATCGCATTCTGTATCTTCTTGATGATCAAGGGTATGAACAAACTGATGCCCAAGAAAGAGGAACCCGAGGCACCTGCTGGTCCTACACAGGAAGAACTCCTCTCTGAGATTCGCGACATACTGAAGAAGAAATAAACATCAACCGATTTAACCTACACGGGCAGGCCATAAAGGTCTGTCCGTATTTGTTAGAGGTGAGAGGTGAGAGGTGAGGGATAAGGGGTGAGAGATATGATTTACTAACTTCGAAATGAATGAAAACGGCAACGGCAAAGCCGTCGCTTACGGGAAAAAGATGATAGAACCCTTCAACTACCTTTTTTCCTAAACGCAAAAAAACGCTGTCCCAAATAGTTGAGTGCGGTGAAAAGGATAGCACCAACAAGCATGGCAACATTCTCCTGCACAGTGATAGAGCTTCCACTGAGCAATGAAGCCATAAGAGGTTTTGCCACACCATATGCCACCAAATAGCACACAACAATACAAAGCACAAACTTAAAGGCAGAACTCAGTAGATGACCTTTGTGATGGAATGTGAATTGTTTGTTGAGTATGAAACTAAGGATACTGCCGAAGAAATAATTGGCTGCCGACGACCACCAGTAGCTCACTCCAAAAAGGTTGTATAGCACAAACATAATGGTCATGCCGAACAAAGTGTTGATTACCCCCACCAACACAAATCTTGTCAAAGTATTGTCAATTTTCCCAAATTTCATACGAGGTCTAAACTACTTGCCTCCTATAGTTGTGTGCAAAAATACAAAAAAAAGATAAAACTTTAGATTGTTCCCCCTTTTTTTACTACTTTTGCCGAAAAACACAGACAGGATGAAAATACTAGTTACAGGAGCCGCCGGTTTTATCGGCTCCAAAATCTCATATCTGTTATCCACGCGTGGTGACACGGTAGTGGGTATCGACAATATCAACGACTATTACGATGTGCGCATGAAAACCGGTCGTCTGGCTGAGTTGGGTGTGATAGTGCCAGACGCCAGCACCTTACCATTCGGTCAGGCAATCCCCAGTAAGACGCTCGACGGGTTTAAATTTATCCGTATGGCCATCGAAGACAAGGAGGCTTTGGAGCATTTGTTTGCTGAGGAGCATTTCGACCGTGTCGTCAACCTTGCGGCGCAAGCAGGTGTGCGCTATTCAATTACCAATCCCTACGCCTACCTTACCAGCAACATTGTGGGGTTTCTCAACATATTGGAGTGCTGTCGTCATTACCCTGTGAGTCATCTGCTTTTCGCTTCGTCGAGTTCTGTCTATGGACTTAACAGCAAGGCTCCTTTCTCTGAGGATGACAAGGTGGACTGCCCAGTGAGTCTATATGCGGCCAGCAAAAAGTCGAATGAACTGATGGCACACAGTTATAGCAAACTCTACGGCATCCCTGCCACAGGTCTCCGCTATTTCACCGTTTATGGTCCCTGGGGACGTCCTGATATGGCACCAATGCTCTTTGCCACAGCCATTTCCAAAGGTGAGCCTATCAATGTGTTCAACAATGGTGACATGATGCGCGACTTTACCTATATTGATGACATCGCCTATGGCAGTCTGCAATGCCTAGATCAGCCCCCCGTGGCTGAAACGTGTGCAAACAAAGTGCCTTTCCGTGTATATAATATTGGTTGTTCCAATCCTGTAAAACTCATGGACTTTATCCACGAGATAGAAAATGCCTTGGGCACCAAGGCACAGATGGTCATGAAACCTATGCAGCCCGGCGACGTCTATATGACATATGCCGACACGTCGCACTTGGAACGAGAGATTGGCTATAAACCACATGTATCGTTACACGAGGGCATAGGCCGTTTCATCGAATGGTACCGTTCAGAGAAAAATCCTTTATAGATTTGAGATTGGAGGGTTGAGATTTTCGTTATGTTGTTATTTCGTCTAACTCCTAACCCCTGAACTCCTATGTAATAAGAACAAAATTTTATTATTAACAACAAAATAAAAATGAAAGAATTTTTTAAAATGGCATTTGCCACTGTGGTGGGTATTTTTATTTTTATGCTCATCAGTGGTTTGTTAGGAGTGATGTGCCTCGTTGGCCTTGTCGCCTCAGGCAATTCGTCGGTCAAGCCCGACAAAAACAGCGTGTTTGTACTCAATCTGTCCGGAACATTGGAAGAACGTTCGGAAACAAGCATTATGGACATGCTGATGAATGGGTCCAGTTCAAGCATCGGCCTTGACGAGACACTGTCGGCCATCAAAAAAGCCAAGGAGAATGAGAACATCAAGGGTATCTACATAGAGGCAGGGATGTTCTCCTCCGATTCCTGGGCATCGCTTCAAACTATGCGCAAAGCCTTAGTGGATTTCAAGAAAAGCGGCAAATGGATTATCGCTTATGGTGATACCTACACCCAGGGCACTTACTATTTGGCTTCTGCCGCCGACAAGGTTTATCTGAACCCGCAGGGTCAAGTAGATTGGCATGGTTTGGCCGCCGAGCCGATGTTTCTAAAGGATGTAATGGCAAAATTTGGTGTGAAGATGCAGTTATCCAAAGTAGGTGCCTACAAGAGTGCTCCCGAGCAATTCACAGCCGATCACATGAGTGAGCCCAACCGTGAGCAGATTACAGTTTATATCAATGGTATTTGGGACAACGTGCTCGCCGACGTGTCTGCCAGCCGCAAAATCACCAAAGACCAACTGAATGCCATGGCCGACAGCCTCATCACTTTCAGTCCAGCCGAAGACCTTGTGAAGAATAAAATCGTCGATGGTCTTCTCTATACCGATGAAGTGAAAGACGTGGTGAAGAAACAGCTTAAAATCGATGCCGACGAAAAAATCCACCAATTGGGTCTTGCTGACATGCAGCGTGTGAAATCCCAGAGCAATGACGGTGAAGAGATTGCCATTTATTATGCAGTGGGTGACATTGTTGATGGCAATGCCCAAGGCCTCACCAGTAGCGGTCCAGTCATTGATGCGCAGGTGGTATGCCGCGACCTTGCTGCCCTTGAGGAGAACGACGATGTAAAAGCCGTTGTATTCCGCATCAACAGCGGTGGAGGTAGTGCCTATGCTTCAGAACAAATCTGGCGCCAAGTAGAATTGCTGAAGAAGAAAAAGCCCGTTGTTGTGTCGATGGGTGGTATGGCTGCCTCGGGTGGCTATTACATCAGCTGTGGCTCCAACTGGATTGTCGCTGAGCCCACCACCATCACCGGTAGCATCGGTATCTTTGGTATGTTCCCTGATGCCAGCGAACTGCTCACACAGAAACTTGGTGTGAAATTCGATGAGGTAAAGACTAACAAACATAGTAATTTCGGAACCATGTCGCGCCCCTTCAACGCTGAGGAGATGGACTATCTCAACCGGTATATAGAACGTGGTTACCGACTGTTCCGTCAGCGTGTGGCCGATGGTCGAAAAATGAGTGTGGATTCTATAGAAGCGATTGCACAAGGTCGTGTGTGGTTAGGTCAAGATGCTTTGAAAAACCATCTTGTCGACCAGCTGGGTACGCTCGATGATGCCGTTGCCAAGGCAGCCAATCTTGCTAAGTTGGATGAATACCACACAGTAGGCTATCCTGCTCCGAAGGGAACATTCGAGCAACTGTTTGGTGGTGCTGAAGAAGTTAAGAACAACTATCTTTACGAATCAATGAAAGCGAGTCTCGGCGAATTGTATGAGCCGTTGATGCTGCTGAAAAACATCAACCAGCACAATGCCATCCAAGCTCGTGTACCTTATTCGCTGAATATCAGGTAGTTTGGAGGCAAATCAGCCATCCAAGGCATATAGCCTAACAACAGAAGTCAGCAAAATGCTAAACGCACTGTCCATCTCACTAACTAAAGTCAAAGGTCTAAAGTCTAAAGCCTAATTAATGAAAATAAACAGATGGTTGTTGCCAGTAAGCTGGACCTACGGGCTGGGCGTATGGGTGAGGAACGAGTTTTTTAACTACGGTCTTCTCCATTGCCGCGGCTATGATGTTCCTGTTATCAGCGTAGGCAACATAACCGTTGGTGGGACGGGGAAAACGCCCCATGTGGAATATCTTATTAGACTGCTGAAAGATCGATACAAGGTGGCTGTGCTCAGTCGTGGCTATAAAAGGCGCACCAAAGGCTATGTACTTGCCAACCTACAATCCACAGCCCAGGACATCGGTGACGAGCCTTACCAAATGAAGGTCAAGTTTCCCAAAATCACGGTTGCCGTTGATGGTGACCGTTGTGAGGGCATCCAACACCTATGCCAAGACCCTATAACTCGTGGCGTAAATATCATCTTGCTTGACGACGCTTACCAGCACCGTTATGTGCGTCCCAATCTGAATATCCTTCTAGTAGATTACAACCGCCCTATCTTCTCCGACAAACTGCTTCCCGCCGGACGTCTACGTGAGCAGACGAGTGGCAAGAAACGCGCAGACATCGTGATTGTAACAAAATGTCCATCCACGATAGACATGAAAGAAATGCAATCCATCGGCAAGAGGCTCAGCTTACAGGAACACCAGCGACTCTTTTTCTCCACAATGGTCTATCAAGAACTCCAGCCCATGTTTTGTGGAGAGAACCGACCGTTAGAAACGATACATACCGAGGAGCAAATCATGGTTATCAGTGGAATTGCGGAGCCAGGACCTATGATTGAGGAGATACAAAAGCAAAGCAAGCATGTGACGCACTTGTCTTTCGGTGACCATCATCATTTCACTGCAGATGACATAGAAAGGATTAACACTACGTTTGAATCCCTCCCCTACCCCAAAATTGCCATCACTACAGAGAAAGATGCTGCACGTCTAACAACTACTGATGGATTGAGCGACACTCTTCGCCCCTGTATTTTCATCCTCCCCATTGAGGTGAAGTTCCTACAGGGAAAGGCAGAGCAATTCAACAAGATGATACTTGAGTTGACGAGTAAACAAGGTGACAAGTAGAAAATATAGAATTCGTTATTCCGTTATTTCGGATTATCGTTATTACGAATCTCAAATCTCAAACCTAAATGGATATATCAAAACTAGGTGAATTTGGTTTAATACACCATCTCACCGACAACATTCAAGTGAAGAATGCCTCTACCCTCATGGGTGTTGGTGATGATTGTGCAGTGCTGCACTATCCCGATAAAGAAGTGCTCGTGACCACCGATATGCTTATGGAAGGAGTACATTTCGACCTTACCTATATCGACATGCAGCATTTAGGCTACAAGGCTGCGATGGTAAATCTCAGCGATATCTTTGCCATGAATGGAACCCCTCGCCAGATGGTAGTGAGTGTAGCATTGAGCAAACGTTTTCAAGTAGAAGACTTGGAGCAGTTTTATAGTGGTCTGCGCCTTGCCTGCGAAAAATGGGGAGTCGACATCGTGGGTGGTGACACCACTTCATCACTCACCGGACTGGCCATCAGCATTACGTGTATCGGTGAGGCAGACAAACAAGATATCGCCTATCGCAGTGGTGCCAAGGACACTGACCTTATTTGCGTGAGTGGCGACTTGGGAGCCGCCTATATGGGACTGCAGCTGCTCGAACGTGAGAAGAGTGTGTATTACCAGCAAGTGGAAGAGGCACGCAAGAAAGGCAACCGTAACGCTTTGGAACAACTGGCGCACTTTCAACCCGACTTTGCCGGCAAGGAATACCTCATCCAGCGACAGATTTGTCCAGAGGCACGTGGAGATATCATCAAGACGCTTCGTGAGCAAGGGATTCGCCCCACATCAATGATGGACATCAGCGATGGGCTGAGCAGTGAACTGATGCACATTTGTGAGCGCAGTGGCTGTGGTTGTCGGGTGTATGAGAAAAACATCCCCATCGACTACCAAACTGCCGTCATGGCCGAGGAGCTGAATATGAACGTGACCACC
The DNA here is from genome assembly GCA_017548385.1 of Prevotella sp. Lineage (GTDB taxonomy): Bacteria > Bacteroidota > Bacteroidia > Bacteroidales > Bacteroidaceae > Prevotella. The sequence goes on along the minus strand of JAFZAE010000225.1, from coordinate 2,418 downwards.
TGTGCCCTTAACGGTGGTGAAGACTATGAGTTGCTTTTCACTGTGAACATCGGTGACTATGAAAAAGTGGACGCCCTAGAGGGCATCCGCGTCATTGGTCATATCACGGCTGAAAATCTTGGAAAAATGCTCGTGTGCCGAGATGGACAGGAATTCACCCTTCAAGCACAAGGGTGGAATCCGCTAAAAAGTTAGGAGTCTAGTATTTTGTAACATCTAAATATTTATTATCTCGAATTTGAGAATTATAGAATTATGTTTTCTGAAAGGCAGGAAAATCTCAAATATCTAATCATTCGGACAATACCAACGTAGATGCAGGGAGCTTATATCAGCACAAAAACAAAGAGAGACAGAGGTTTTTTCTCTGTCTCTCTTTGTTCGAATTATATAAGTATAGTTATTTAACCACGATTTTTTGGCCATTGACCACATAGATACCTGGCTGGAGTTTGTTTACTTGTGCGGCATTGATGCCGGTGGCTACTTTCTGGCCAGAAATGGTGTAAACATCCACCTTGGTATTGCTGTTGACAATATTATTGATGCTGGTGGCCTCACCTGCTGCGAGGTGTTGTGTGGCAAGGAGTTTTCCATTGCCCGACTCTAAGCGAACATAGCAACGTGTGGCATAGAATCCACTGAGCGACTCATCGACAGCCACGAACTTGGCGTCGGAATTGTCAACTGCCAACACACCATATACACCGATTCCGTCGAAATGTTTCTTTGTACCTACCATGGAAACGACATCGTCGCTACCCTTTACATTGTATGATAGAACGGCTTCGGTATTCTCAATCAAGGTATTCTTGGAAATCTTGGCATTGCCATTCTCTCCTGTATAATAAATGATATAGGGAACATTAGCCTCTACACCTCCTGCTTTACAGTCTTGGAAGAACAAAGTAACCTTTCCATTTACTTCCTCAGCACCAACAAGTTTTTCAAGTCTACAGTCTGAGCCGAAGACATCGTTCAACTCACTCTCGCTCATGGCGAAAGGCAGTGCAAGTGTGTTCCATGCTGTGAACACATGGCGGTTGACATTCACTCTGCACTCTTGTCCATCATACTTGGTAAGATCAGTGCCATTATAAGTGCTCAAATTAAGTACTTGCTGTGCATTGACAGCAAGAGCCGATACGGCCATCACAATGATTAAGTAAATTTTTTTCATATCCATAACATTTATAGGTTTGTGGGGCAAAAATACGAAATTAAAAACAAACCGCCAAATTTTTTATGAAAATCAACAAAAAAATTAGCGATTTGATAACATTTATAACATTGTGTTAAAGCAATGCGTTCCCCACGTAAATGAGGAATCACGAAACAAAACTAACGGGTGGCGAAAGCTGCAATTATTCCTACTACCAAAAGAACTATATAAACAATGGCCAAAATTCCCGTACATCCGAAATAGGTGTTTTGGTTAGAAACGGCATAATCCAATTGCGTCGGATCATTATAGTCTGCAGCATTCTTAAAGCCCTTGCCGGCACTAAACAACTTGCTACTAAGAAAGATTACTAAACCACCAGCAATGACATAGACAAAACCAATAATCAATCCGCCTCCGGCAGCACCGGCTTCGTCAAAGGAAAAACCAGCAAAAATGATAAGACATGCTAATGCTATCAGCAATATACCACTGATTATTCCAATTATGCCTAAAAATTTCATCCATTTACCCATGGAAGCCATATTCCATCGAGTTGTCTGACTTACCATCATTTGGTTCTCGCTTCCCGGAGCCATTTGTGGCCTGGGTTGGTTTTCATCAATTACAAAATTAGTTTCTTCCATAATGTTATTTGAGTTTGTGAGTTTGTGAGTTTTTAAGTTTATGAGTTCTTGAGGTTGTGGGGTTGGTATCATTCTATCATTGGCAAAATTATAAAAAATAATTGAACTTACAAAAAAAAAATGACAAGAGTTCGGAATTTATTGGAATTCAGATAATTATTGGGACAATTGATATACTCACCATACCATTTTAAATTGTCATTCATCCATTCACAAGGCCAGAACTTTTATCTGTTGGAATTGTTAATAAACATTAAGGATGTGGATTTTTTCAGAAAAAAGGTTTGAGATAGAAAAATTATGCTTACCTTTGCACCGCAAAACGAAAGAAAGGGTGCCTTAGCTCAGTTGGTAGAGCATCGGACTGAAAATCCGTGTGTCCCCGGTTCGATTCCTGGAGGTACCACTCCTCCTTTCATTAGCCCGACGAATGGTTTCGACCTGAGTCGGGTTTTTTCGTGCCTAATTGGTTGGTGTCTCTCCAGATGAAATAACCAGTCGTATTTTTCTGGGTCAGCGGATAAACTTGGTTGGCGGTGCTTGCCGGTCAAGAGTATAGCTTTGCAAGTCTGTACATGAAGAACTTGATGTCGGTCACTCCTCTGAACT
>JAFZAE010000224.1 GCA_017548385.1 Prevotella sp. | reverse complement strand
CCCCCGACGACATCATTAACCCCAATGTTGACGAAGACACCTTCCTCCATTCCGACAACCCGATGGAAACTTGGGTGAACGGCACGGAGAAAGAATTGGCTTTGCGGATGTCGGACTTCGTGGAACTGATGGAAATCCTCTCTGACAACTATTTCAACAACTACACCCGGTCGAGCAAGGTGTTCGACGTGCCACAACTGCTTTACACCGATGCCGACGTCACCAACCTCCAGCGGAATGTGGGTGCCCTGCGCGAGATGGCTGACTACGGTCTGACAAAAGTGGCTGCGGCAGACCCCAGCACCACCCAAGCCGACCGTTTCCACCTGTTGTACATCAAGGCATTCTCCATGATTCTGGCCGGTGACTTCTTCCGTGCACTACCCATAGAGAATGGTGGCGACGTAGTGGAATGGGAAGGGCAGATGAGACAAGCCATGGAAGTGCTCAACGAGGCACTTCCCCTGGCACAGAATGACACTGACCGCGCCTTCATCCACACCCTCTATGCCCGCGCCGCCTACCGGGTGGGCAACCGTGAGGAAGCCGTCAGCCATGCCCGACAGGCATTGACACTCTCCAAGGACTTTTACTATCAGGTGCGTTTTGACAGCAAGAATGGTGTGCTCAACAGAGCACAGGAAGCCATCTGGAGCGACTGGTTCCAGCCACTCCCCCGCCTCGACTTCCTCGACCCCAAATACTTCCAACTTACCAGCACCGACCAATGCCCCATTACCCTCGCCAAGGCTGAAGAGAACTACCTTATCCTGGCAGAGGCTGCCTTGGCAAGCAACAATCTCACTGAGGCCAAGCAACATCTCACTGCACTGCTTCAATTGGTTCAAAAACGCCCCATACAGACCGACATCAACGACCAACTGGAAGGACGTTACAATGGTGGACTGAAGTCATTCCCCAATGACCCGACCTACCGAGTGCAGGCATCACCCACCGACTCTCTACGTGCTGGACTCATCATCGACCGTCGTCCACCGCACCTCATCACCATCCCCTATATCTCAGGGACTTCCGTTACACAAGCCATGATTGACGGTCTTGACAACCACGACAGTGCACTCGAACTGGTGTATCTGATGCGCCAGGAGATTTTCTTTGCCGAGGGACGCCGTCCCGCCGACCTTGGTATCCGTCTGCCACTCTGTGAGGCTGAAGCAGCTAATACGGAGAATGGTGCGCCATACACTGAGGCATGGATACCATCGTTTGTGCCACAGAACTATGGTCTGGACGATTTCACCGTTGATGACGAAGCAAAGACCGTGACCATCACCCACAACATGAACCGCATCATTGTGGAGAATGCCCATTCGAAAGATGTGGTGCCGTTTGAATGATAGAAGTGAGAGGTGAGAGGTAAGAGGTGAGAGAATACTTCTACTAATTCATCCCGTCCAAAACAAACTTAAGAACTTGTGAACATAAAAACTTGTAAACTGGTGGTGCTCATAGCCATGCTTTGGGGCTTTACCACTAAGATGGCTGCGCAGGAGTCGCCGCGATATGTCATCCTAATCACCATCGACGGCCTGCGTGCTGAAATGATTGACGACCCACTGATGCCCTCACCTTTTCTGAAAATGATGAGTCGTGAGGGACTTCGTATAGGGCGGGTAATTGGCGTGCCTCCTGCAGGAACCTATCCCTCGCATACGACGCTGGTTACTGGTGAGGTGCCTGCCCGCCATCGGGTGTTCTATAACCGGCCGTTCCTCTGGAATAAAGACACCGCCCGTATCAGCTACTGGTATGCCGACAGCATCGCCGTGCCCACCATCTGGCAGCGAGCACATGAAGCGGAAATGAAGACAGCCTCGCTCTTCTGGCCCACCTCCACAGGAAGCCCCTATATCGACTACAACGTCCCAGAATTCTGGTCACTCGACTACAGCTGCGACCAGATGGAATATATCAAACCATTCTGTACACCCATAGGCATCCTCGATGAACTGGAACAAAATGCTTGTGGCAAACTCGACACTATCACCTATCAGGCTGGGTCGCTACAGCGCGACGGGCGTACGGCTGCGATGGCCAACTACCTCATGAACCATTACCAGCCACGGCTGATGACTATCCATCTCATCACCACCGACTACAGTCAGCACGACTATGGCACACAGAGTCAGCGACTCCTGCAAGATATGGCCAGCGCCGACCATGCCGTGGGCACCATCATGGAGAATCTGCGGCTGACCCACCGCCTTGACAGCACGGTGGTCATCGTCTGCGGTGACCATGGTTTCTGCGACTATAGCCAGACGCTCAGTCCTAATGTATGGCTGACACGTGCCGGTCTGCTCAGCGAACAGCCTGGCGGCGAATGGAAAGCCTGTTTCTATGGTGGTGGCAATACCAGTTTTCTCTACCTACGCAAAGGAAACGACAAAAAAACCCTTCGACGTATTCGTCGAATGATTGATGAACTTCCCACATCGGAGCGCAGTCTTTTCCGTGTGGTGGAAAAACAAGAACTGACAGAAAAAGGTGCCGACCCCGCCGTGGCGCTGGCTTTGGAGCCAATCGTGGGTGTGGCCGTCACCAACAACTGGACAGGCGAAGTGGTACAGCAACAAAAAGGAGGCACCCACGGTTTCCTCAGCGGACAGGATGCCACCACCCTCATCGCTTATGGCTGTGGCATTACCCCCGGCCACCAGGATACCATCCGCCAAACAGACATTGCCCCCTGGATACTTAAAATGTTAGGGATATATTAGAGGTGAGTGGTGAGTGGTGAGAGGTAAGAGATTGGCGGAAAGATGTTAAAATCTGCTAAATCATCGTTAAATGGGTGATGAGAGTGGTTATGTTTGGATAAAAAGTAGTAATTTTGCAGCCGATTTAGTCCGTGGAGGCTCAAATAAGCGTTGGCACGAAGCCATCCGCCTTGCGGAAAAACCCGTTATACAATAAAAATAAATGTACGCAATTGTAGAAATCAACGGTCAGCAGTTCAAGGCAGAGCAAGGCATGAAACTGTTTGTTCATCACATCAAGGATGCTGAGCAGGGCCAGACTGTTGAATTTGAGAAAGTGCTGCTCGTAGACAACGACGGTGCTGTGACCGTAGGTACCCCAACCGTAGAGGGTGCAAAAGTAGTGTGTGAGGTATTGGATCCTCTGGTAAAAGGTGACAAAGTCATCGTGTTCAAGATGAAGCGTCGTAAGGACTCTCGCAAGAAGAATGGACACCGTGCTCAGTTCACCCGTGTGGAGATCAAATCAGTAATCGGTTAAATTGTAGGAGGACTTAGTAATGGCACATAAAAAAGGTGTAGGTAGTTCTAAGAACGGCCGCGAGTCAGCTGCGCAAAGATTAGGAGTTAAGATCTGGGGTGGCCAGAAGTGTGTTGCCGGCAACATCATCGTTCGCCAGCGTGGCACCAAGCACAATCCCGGTGAGAATGTAGGTATTGGCAAGGACGACACTCTGTATGCACTTGTAGACGGCGTGGTACAGTTCCACAAGGGTGCCCGCGACAAGAGCGTGGTATCAGTCATACCTGAGACTCAAAGCGAGGCATAAACGATAAAACAACTATTCCAAACAAACACAGCATCCCAATCCTCAGCCGAGGATTGGGATTGTTGCTTTTGGAAGGTGCCATACCTTCTTTGTCTATATCTCGCATATACTGGGGGGCTGCAACACGGTTGCAGCAAACGGAGCAACTATTTATGTGAGGGGGCTTTCATAGGAGGAACAACTATTTATGGAAGGGGCTTTTTATAGGACGGGGCAATTTATAGAGACTGTCTATAACAAGAATCTCAAGAATTTTGTGTAATTTTGCAACCATAACTGAGTATAGGAGGAGTATTCCCTGGTGTTTCTCATCAAAAGACTAACCGAATACATAACATTTTCATCAAACAATAAAGACAAACCGAAAACATCACATTTTCATAAAATAGTAATACTTCATGAAAAAAATCAAAGGACTTATCGTTGTAGCCACTATGTTGGCAGCCCAATCTTCATTTGCCCAGACTGGGACAGAATGGGACAATCCCCGAATCAGCAATGTGAACCGAGAGGTAGCCCATACCGTCAGTATCCCATGGTCTAACGAGGCAGACGTAGCCACCAAAGACATGAAAGAATCACCCTATTATCTCTCCCTTGACGGGAAATGGAAGTTTTTGTGGGTGAAAATGCCCTCGATGGTAAATGCAGAGACCTGTGCAAAAGACTACAATGACGGTTCTTGGGTGGACATCGACGTACCATCGAGTTGGCAGGTATGGGGTATCCGCCATGGGCAGTCATGGGACAAGCCGCTCTACTGTAATGTCGCCTACCCTTTTTCCTACAATGAGTCGAATTACAGCGTGATGGCCAACCGTCCAAGTTGGTTTACATACAACAACTCGATGCCCAATCCTGTGGGTACCTATCGTAGAACCTTCACCATACCCGCCTCTTGGGAGGGTCGTGATGTATACGTACGTTTCAATGGTGTAGGTCATGGCTATTATCTGTGGATAAATGGTCAGCGAATCGGCTATAGCGAGGACTCCTACCTTCCCTCCGAATTCAATATCACCCCCTATCTCGTAGAAGGCGAGAACTCCATCGCCCTGCAAGTTTACCGTTTCACCAGTGGTTCGTTTTTAGAGTGTCAAGATTATTGGCGACTGACCGGTATCCAGCGTCACTGTTTTCTTTGGTCAGCACCAAAAAGCCAGATTCGTGATTATTTCTTCTCCACTAACTTGGATGCCTCATATATCAACGCCAAGGCCAATGTGAAGGTAAGCCTCACCGGTGTGGACGCAGTGGCAGGTGGAGAAGTTGAAGTGCGCATCGAAAGAGACGGCGGCGTAGTGGCATCAGCCAAGAAACAGGTGGCAGAAGAGATGAGCTTTAACATTAATGTGACAAACCCATTGAAATGGAGTGCAGAAGAGCCTAATCTCTACGACCTTATCCTGACACTGAAAGACAGCGAGGGAAAAACCATTGACATCCGTGGTGGAAAAGTTGGTTTCAAAGAGGTTGGCATCCGTTCCGATGGTGCCCTAATCATCAATGGTCAGCGGATGGTATTCCATGGTGTCAACCGACATGATTTCAGTCCTGTCAACGGACGTGCTATCACGGATGAAGAAATCGAGGAAGACATCAAGACCATGAAGCGCCTCAACATCAATGCAGTGCGTACATCACATTATCCCAACGACCCCATATTCTACGACCTGTGCGACAAATATGGACTCTATGTACTGGCAGAGGCAGACGTGGAATGTCATGCCAATATGGGACTTTCATCTGTGGAACTCTTCCGTCAGGCCATGGTTGAACGCTCCACCAACCATGTACGCTGGATGCGCAACCATCCCTGTATTTTCATCTGGTCATTTGGCAATGAGTCGGGTAATGGCATCAACTTCAAATATGTAGGTGAAGCCATCAAACAATTAGACAATACCCGCCTTACCCATTACGAAGGTAACAGTGACTATGCTGATGTGTCGAGTACCATGTACGGTAGTTATGAGACCATCAATCAAATAGGCTCTTCCCGACAAGGCGGTAGTGGTCAGAAACCTCATATTCAGTGTGAGAACAGCCATTCCATGGGCAATTCAATGGGTAATGTGAGGGATATGTTCGACCTGTATGAAAAATACCCCTGCCTCACAGGTGAGTTTATCTGGGACTTCAAGGACCAAGGACTGCTCACGACTAATTCAGCAGGAAACGAATACTGGGCATATGGTGGTGATTTTGGAGACGCACCAAACGACGGCAATTTCTGCATCAATGGTCTTGTGCATCCTGACTGGAGTTTCACTTCCAAGTCATACAATACAAAGAAAGTCTATCAGCCATTGGAATTCAAGGCCGTCAAGAACGACCCGTCCAGATTCCTTGTTAAAAACAAGATGGCATTTCTTCCCAGCACCCACTATGACGCGCGCTACACATTGATTGATGAAGAAGGCAACCAACTCGCCACTGGGGAGATTGGTCAGGAGATAGCCGCAGGCGACAGCACGCTCATCACCATCGACACCTCCGTGCTCAGCACTTTGGATCCTTCAAAAGAAGCCTTTGTCGATTTCAAGGCCACCCTCAAGCAAAACACACTTTGGGCTGATGCCGGTTATGTGGTTGCAGAAGAAAGACTACCCATACAAAAAGCGAGCAAGCCCATGTACGACCTTACACAGAATGGCATCCAATCCAGTCTGGACGTGGAAGAGACCGCTAATAACATCACAGTGGGCAACACCACCTTTACAGCGACATTCAGCAAGGAGCTAGGTACATTGGACAGTTATGAATACCAAGGTGTAGAAATGATGAGCAAGCCTTTGTTGCTCAACGTTTTCAGGTTGCCGACCGACAATGACGGAAGACAGTCCGCTTCATGGGATGCCATGGGACTACGTAAGCTATCGGTTAAAGGGAAAGCTGCGGAATACAAGAAAAGCGAAGACGGAAAGACTGCAACCATCACCATGACCAGCACCCATACAGGTAAGAATGGCACCTCGTTTGACGTCAGCCTGATGTTTGTCGTCTGTGCCGACGGCACCGTGATGACAGATGCATTCATCCGTCCATCTTCCACAGGAGCCATCCTGCCAAAGATGGGATTCAAATTGGAAATGCCCTCATCGATGGAACATCTCTCATGGTTCGGTCGCGGTCCCTGGGACAGTTATGTGGACCGAAAGGAAGCCTGTCTGCCCGGAATTTATAACAGTACCGTCAGCGATCAGCTGGAGAACTACATCCTCCCCCAAGAACACGGTACCAAACAGGAAGTTCGATGGATGTCGTTAACCGATGACCAGGGCAGAGGTCTTCTATTCGTGGCACCCGGTGAGATGGCAGCCTCCGCCGTCCACTTCCGTCCCGAAGACAATTACACCAACCGTGATACCAGAAGCAAGCACACCTATCAATGGAAAGCTTGTGCCAATACCGTGGTCTCACTGGATGCCGCCACCCGAGGACTGGGCAATGCCAGTTGTGGTCCCGATGTGTTGGACAAATATGAACTGCGTGCAACCAACACGGCATTCCAATTCTTCATCATGCCGCTATCATCCGGTAGCAACGCTGCTCAAAAGGCCCACATAACGATGCCTATCTGCCAACCTG
>JAFZAE010000223.1 GCA_017548385.1 Prevotella sp. | reverse complement strand
GCTGGTTCTCCGTATAGACTCCCACCATCAATTCTATGTAGGGGCGGAAGGGTTCATCCGTCAGATTCCGGTCCCAAGCACGTCCGAAATCGCCATTCCCCCATGTCCATTGTTTTTTGCCAGGCGAGAAATGACGAGAGGCAACATGGAGCATACCACCCTTGGTATCGTTCTCATAGCCCCCCTCAAAATCGTATTTTGAATTGATCCCCATATATGAGGTGGGTACGGGAATATTCTTATAATTAGAGATGTCCACTCCTGCCGAATAGTCCATTTTATAATATGTGCCAGTGGCGATGGGGAAACTACTCACTGCCCTTTTCCCATGGTCGAAAACAGCATTGATGTCGGGCGGAAAGACACTCTGGTAGGCATCATTCACTTCCACAGCTGGATTTGCCCACCAAAGGAATGTCTGTGGCAAATTCGTGCGGTTTGAGACACGTCCTTGAATCTCCAAATAGGCACAGCCAGAGCGAAGCGTAAATCCTGCGGCACCTTTTTGATGAAACATCCTTTCCATCTCGTTCACCCACACCGTGACAGAACCATCATCGTTGTTCACGATTTTGGTATCAACAGGCATAAAGGTCGAAGGACGATGATGTTGTGGCCAATTGAACTCAATGCCACCCGAAATCCACGGTCCGAGAAGTCCTACGAGTGCAGGCTTTATAACATGATTATAATATACGAAATGACGTTCTTTGATTTTGTCGTATGCTATCTGCACACGGCCACCAAGTTCGGGAAGCACCATCACCTTGATATATTCATTTTCAAGCCAGATGGCCTGATAATCTTTATCCACTTTTTCATTTGAAATCGTCTCGATGACAGGATAAGGATAGACCACGCCACTAGAACCTTGATAGACACGTTTTTCCAAAAACATCGGGTTCTTTTCCGCTTTTCCCACCTCATAAGTGGGAATGGTCACTATTTCTCTCCAAGCTTTTACCATGAGTATTTTGAGATTTGAGGGTTGAGATTAAAGAACTAAAGACCAACTAAAAACTAAAGACCATCTACCAATTCTTGTTCCAGTTGTTCAAGGCTTTTGCCTTTGGTTTCTGGACAATGACGCCATAAGAAAATGAAAGCGCAGACACAGATGCCACTATAAATCCAGAATGTGCCACTGCTACCAAGAGCGGCATTCATTGAGGGGAACGAGAAGGTCAGGGTGCAACATCCCACCCATAGAGCGAAGGTACACGTAGCCATAGCAATGCCACGAATTCGGTGTGGAAAGATTTCCGCCAAAAGCGTCCATGTGACCGGCCCAAGGGTCATGGCATATACAGAAATAGCAGCTACAACCAATGCCACCATCATGATGCCTTTCATCTCAAAGAAATAACATGTGCCCAATGTAAGATAGATGAGTCCTAAACCGCCTGCACCAATTAAAATAAGGGTGCGGCGTCCCCACTTCTCAATGGTATAAAGTGCCACAAAAGTAAATATCACATTAGCGATACCAGTGATAACAATATCGATGAACATACCATTGACATTGTAACCGGCACCGACAAAAATCTCTTGTGCATAATTGAAGATGACGTTGGTACCGCACCACTGCTGAAACACAGCAATCACTAAGCCAAGCAATAGCACACGTCCATATTTATGTTGAAATAATTCTTTCAGACCAGCCTCGGCCTTTTTTCCTTCAACTTGTGGCGCTTGTTTCATCCTCATATATACTGGGCTTTCAGGTATGAAGAAACTCATAAGTAGAAACAGCCCTGCAGGTAATGTCTCTGCCCAAAACATCCACCGCCATCCCCATTCCACATTCCATGCCTGGTTTACATCCACGGATGTGTCCCTAGCTAAAAGCATATTCACCACCTGTGCCGCCAGAATACCCAAAACGATGGTCATCTGGTTTAGGCTCACCATTCGTCCGCGGATATTAGCCGGACTGACTTCTGCTATATACATTGGTGACAAGGCTGATGCCACACCGATTCCAATACCACCTATTAAACGTGCAATATTGAATAGGAAGAAGTCGTTGAAAAGACCTGTAGCAATAGCGGAGGCCGTGAAAAGCACGGCGGACACCATCAGAAGTGGTTTGCGGCCATATTTATCAGCTGCGGCACCTGCCAACATTGCTCCAATCAAACAACCAATAAGAGCAGTTGACATAGCTACGCCCTGCATCAGTGGTGAATCGCTGATGCCGAAAAATAATTCATAGAAAGGCTTTGCACCACCTATCACCACCCAGTCGTAACCGAAGAGCAATCCACCCATTGCCGATACGGCACAAATGAAATAGAGAAAACCTTTGTTGAAATGTTGCATATTATTAGATGTTTATCTATAGATATTCGTTTGATTTTGAAGTAAGTTTTTTTAGTAGTGATAGTTCCGAGAACACTTTTACAATTATCAAATGGGATTTGATGTTTCACATGCATAACAATCTGCAAATGTATAAAAAAACTCAGAAAAAAAGATAATAATCCTTTTATTTTTTGTGTTCTAATCGATCATAGGAAGTTATGTAGATTAAACCGAGTTATTCAACATACTCAATATTCAGTTTATCACTCACTTGAAAATCTTCGTGATAATTGTCATCGTATTGATAGACGATGCTCATACCCCTATATGTGGATGGAACCCTCAGCACCTCTATCAAATGCCATTTGGGCTTGCCAAAATAGTACGAGGCTCTATCAAGTATAATTCTGTTAGAAATAAAGTCGAAATGATAGTAGCCACCGCCAACACATTGGTCACCTGGTTTTAATAAATCTTTATGCTGGTTGACCATTCCCATACGAAGATGACCATCCATAGTAATGATAAATTTAGGAAGTGTCATTATTTGTAGTGTTTGATTGCCGTTTGTATCAATTTTTTTCGAGCCATGAACGACTGATAGGCAGTTCGAACAAGGCTCCAATTCCATGTCAATATTCCGATGCCAACACATTTTTTCATCGTTGGCCAAAAAGCATTTCTGTTGGTCCGCATATAGTCATTGATGATTTCCCCATCAGCAACACCATATGATTTGAGTAATGCCATACTGACAATGCCCGTGCGGTCTTTGCCAGCAGTACAATGAAAGAGTGTGCACAACCCTTTTTCTGCATTGTTTTTTAGTGTAGCAACCACTTGGTCCAACTGCTTACGACTGTATTCATCCGTCACCACATCCCTGTACAAAATATTGAAATCGGGTGCCATCTCTTTTAGTTTCTCAGGCTGTTTCCTGAGTCTGCGAATAATGGTCATTGGGTCGGAACCTGTTTCATGCGAAATGCCTACGGTAGCATCTTTAAGCAAGGGTATTTGCATATAAATCACATCATCAGGCAATAAGTCTGGGAATTCTGCTGCTTCCACAGGAGTTCTCAAATCAATTACGCAATTGATATGATATTTTTTGCAGAGTTTCAGACATTGTTCTTTTGAAAGGACAGAGAGTTTGCCACTACGAATAAAAAGTCCATGGGGAACCGCACCTTTCCCACTGGCAAAAGGTATACCTCCTAAATCCCGTATATTCAACTCTCTATTGTGCATGTGAAGCCAATTGTTTAGTTGTGACGTTGGATGCTGTCGATGCGCAGCTTCAGCATACCAGCGGGGATTTGGACATTCACGATTTCTCCCACTTTTTTGTTCAACAGTGCATGTGCTATGGGCGACTTGATTGAAATCTTTCCTTCGCGGAAGTTCGCCTCATGAGGACTGACAATCGTATATGTCATACTATTGTTATTAGAAAGATTTGTCATACCGACTTTTGACAATAATTGTACACAGTCTGTACCAAGTCTTGTCTCATCAATCACACGTGCATTGGCAAGCACCCTTTGCTTGAAACGTATTCTACCCAGCAACCTTGACTGTTCACGTTTGGCTGCATGATATTCAAAGTTCTCGCTGAGGTCACCTTTGTCACGTGCCTCGGCAATAGCTTCTCTTACTTGGGGCAATTCCACGCTTTCCAACTGATGTAATTCGGCCACGAGTTTTTCGTAACCTTCTTGTGACATATATTCCATTTCTTTTTTTACCTGCAAAATTACGAAAAACGAGATAAAATGAGTATATTTGCAGTTGGATTTAATAGTTATTATGATTAAGATGCCTACCATTAAAATGTAGAAATATGAAAAGGATATTGCTATCGTGTGCCATTGGAATGGCAACAATGGCTGTTTTCGCACAAAAATCAGACGAGAATCCCCCTATCACTCCCGCCTGGGCTTTGGGGCATATTGTGTGGGAGGATAGTATGAATACGACAGTCGGTGCAGAACGTATCATTGATGGCTATCTGCAAAGAGGAATCCCTGTAGATGCAATCATCATCGACAGCTCATGGTCAACGTCGTACAACGACTTTGAGTGGGATCACCAACGCTATGCAGACCCAGCAAAAATGATTGACGGCTTCAGCCACAAGGGTGTAAGGACGATTCTATGGGTGACGGGTAATGTGAACGAAAAATGCAAAGACACCCCAAAGCAAAAAAGTGCCACCTACGATGAAGTAGTCAGTAATAATTTCGGTGTTGATAACAGCAAACCTTACACGTGGTGGAAGGGCTATGGCCAACACATCGACTTCACTAATACCGAGGCAACGCAATGGTGGTACAACCAACTTGACAAGGTCTTTGTCGAAGGCGTCTATGGTTGGAAGACCGACCAAGGCGAACAACATCTGCCCGCGGCGTTTGAGACATCTAAAGGTCGTATGACCAATGAACAATTTCGCCACTATTACTACGATGCCATGTACGACTATACTGTAAGTCGTAAGCGCGACGGTATCATCATTGCACGTCCATTCTCGCACCAAGGTGGTTTTGAAGCCAGTATCGGGAAAATGAGCTTAGGCTGGTGCGGTGATTTTTCAGGTAATTTCGACGGGCTAAAGCATCAAATAGACAACATCTACCGCTCTGCCCGCTATGGGTATGGTGCCATTGCCTGTGAAGTGGCTGGTTTCTGGAACGAAAGAGCCAATGCGGTACAGTTCGTTCGCTATGCTCAATTCGGTTGCATGACTGCTTGTATGATTAATGGCGGTGAGAACGGAGCCTTCACCAATCACTTGCCATGGTGGCACAGTCAAGAGGTAGAGAACATCTATCGCCAATGTGTCATGCTAATGAAAGAACTGACACCCTATAAATTCTCCACATTGGTTGATGCCCACCTAAATGGTGGATCACTGCTAAGAGGTATGAACTTTGAAGAGGAGAGCCATCTCCTTGGCAATGACATATTCACCAAGGCTATCACATCGGACAATAAAAACGTCACCTTTCATCTGCCTGCAGATGGCGTTTGGATAGACTATTGGACAGGAGAACAATATCAAGGTGGAACCCTGTTTACAAAGAATTATCCACTCAGTCAATTTCCTTTATTCGTACGTGCTGGGGCGATCATTCCCATAAATGATGTCACAAAACCTGAGAAACGTATCTTCAAGATTTATTCTGGAGGTGGTAAGACCAGCCGCACCTTTCATCTTCCAAAAGGCGATGGGATTGACTTTTTCGACTGTTCTGTCAGTTATGACGAACAACAACATCATATTATACTTGATGCAACAGAGCCAGCTGATTTTGTATTCATCATTGAAGGGCATACGTTCCCCCAACGAGGCAGTCACATCGATGCATACATACAATAAAAGGTTTGTATATAATATTCTGATTCTTTTTCACGTTAACTCTATACAAAAATGTTAATAATAAATGAATAGACGCATTTTCAAGTTTCTGTTTGCATTACCACTGTTGCTCACAGGATGCCAAACTCAAAATGCGAGTGAAGAACAACACTTCATACGAAGCATCACAAAGGACTTGCCGTTTAAAGTCGACAGCCTCAGCAATCCGAGTAGTTCTGACTATACGGAATTTCATTTTTCCAACAGAGAATACATTTCGGCTGCTCCTGACATTGAAATCACGCCAGAAGGAAAAACGGTCATCTACAGAACCACCGCTTTGGAATCACTATCCCATCAGTATGAAAGTATAATATGGAGAAACGTAGTGGTCTCAAAAAGGCACAAACGTGTTATTTGTATTGACCGTTATCTAAAAGATGGACGCACAAATGGATATATCTATGTTTTCCAAACGGAAATGAAAAAATATCCCACATATGGTACATACCATTGGGATGTGAGCGACAGCCATCACATTGAATTTATGGGGTCGATATTAAGTAATTTAGATAAGCTTGCTGTCAAACGGCTGAATATTTTCAATAATTCCCAGATGACACCACCAGCATCGCAAATGGAATATTGGCAGTTAATCTTTCACGCAGACTCGCTCTATGATGATGCACAATTCGAGGAAGCCAAACGAGTGTATGACCTTGCCTTCACTCACGACAAGTACATCCTACCCTGCCATTTGTCATCAGTCGCCCAAAAGATGATGGACATCAATGACAAGGAGAAAGCCCTCAACTATCTCACTCATCGTGTGGAGTTGGAAAAAGACTATTACGAAGAGCCATCAACTTGCCTCTTCCCTTTATTGAAAGTCACTTTTGCAGAGAGACAAGAGAAATGGAATTATGATTTACCGCTCAAAAAGCAGTTGGAGGAAATCTTTGAGCGTGACCAACATGATCGAAATCTTTGGTCTCAATATGTAGCACAACATCCTCAGGACATTGAGAGAACGGAAAAACTTGCTCAAAGGGCAATGAGAACAGATAGCCTGAATCTTACTGCCATCGGTGACATCCTCTTACGTTTCGGATTTCCCCACAAAGACCATGTCGGTGACTTCGCTTCACAAACCACATGGCTTATCTTCCAACATAGCGACTTGGATCATCAGAGACAATTTCTGCCTCAGATGGAGGATGCCGTTGTTAATGGTTGTATCTCACCTGCATACCTTGCAGCACTGAAAGACCGTATAGATGTGCGTGATGGCCGTCCCCAAAAATATGGCACGCAAATCGGCCCTGATGGTCGTCTATGTCCACTTTTGGATGCCTCACGTGTGAATGAATGGCGTAAAGAGGTGGGACTGCCGGAGATTAAATTGGAAAAATGAATTTTTCCTTATACTGTCATATCGTTATTACATCTAACAATGATAACTAACAACTAAAAACAAAAGAACATTAATTAACCCTTTAAAACTCCCGCTGAATAAAATAGTATTATGAAAATACGATATCAAGACATCCATGACTTCGACAAGCAAGAATTACAGGACTTGTTTCTTTCTGTGGAATGGTCTTCCGGACATTTTCCTGACAAGCTTGTCGTGGCCATGAAGCATTTTGAGACTGTCTATACAGCATGGGATAACAACAAGCTTGTAGGCCTGATTTGTGCCATGGACGATGGCATTATGACGGCCTACATCCACTATCTACTTGTTCGTCC
Organism: Prevotella sp.; assembly: GCA_017548385.1. Taxonomy (GTDB): domain Bacteria; phylum Bacteroidota; class Bacteroidia; order Bacteroidales; family Bacteroidaceae; genus Prevotella. The sequence goes on along the minus strand of JAFZAE010000223.1, from coordinate 26,965 downwards.
AGAATACCATCATCTGGGCATTGGTAAACAATTAGTGAAAATGATGAAAGAGCACTACGCTGACTATCTGCGGATAGTCCTCGTAGCTTATAACGATGAAATGGAATTCTATAAGTCATGTGGTTTCAAGAAGGCTGACGATGCAAGTGCCATGTTCATCACCAGTCTATGGACATAAAAGACAATAAGCAATATCGTTTATTATGTCCAAGATTAGACTGAATCATTTTTTCCATGCGTTTACCACTTCCCCGATATACATGGTATGAATGCCTGCAGGGAAATGGCTGTACATATTGTTTGGCACTTCGCTTTTGAATCCCACCGGATCAAAGGGAGCGACGTACATGACTTTACATTCTATTACCATTATTGCCTCGGTGTAGTATGGAGTACCATTCGCGGTGTATGCTGTATGTAGTCCAAGAGCCTTTGCTTTATCACCATCGCGACCACTCTTGGTTCCCATATAATTGAGCACTTTGCTGTTTTTCACATCAAACGACATAACAGTGAAAAACGCTGCTTTGTCCATGAATTCCTTGGTATAACGTTGCTCTGCTACATAAACGGTCAAGGCTGGACGCTGCCATAATGTCCCTATACCACCCCATCCTATGGTCATGGCATTGCTTCCCTCTTTATCTCCCGCAGCCAACAGTTGTGCTTCTCGAAACCACTGAAAGCCATTGTCGGTGAAATCCTCCAACACATTCTACTTTTTGAAACCATTCTCTTCTTGTGCCATAGCAGGCATAGCCACGGTCATTATTAATGCTACCAATAGAGCGATTGTACATCTTTTTTTCATTTGAGTGTATTCTTGAATTATAGTTTGTTTAGAGAAAATAGTAAATAGAAAGATATGTTCTGATCGATTTACTTGACAAATCCTTTGGCTTTGAGCCATAGAATCATTTGACTACTCCATGCCTCCGTAGTGGTTTCACCTGTTTGTGACATTAATTCATAAGGGCCTTTCCCGTCGCCATAGATGTGCATTTCGGCATTTGCCCCGGCCTTTTCCCATTCCATAAATAAGGCCACAAGGCCTGCTGCCACATTGGGATGGTCAGCACGGGTCATTATCAACAAGGGAGGTGCGTCAGCGGGAACACTAACAGGCATTAATGATGGTCCAAAATTCGTACAGAGGAAGTTTGGTCGCTCCATAGCATTCGCCGACATAGTGGCGGCAAGAGCCACACCACCACCGGCAGAGAATCCCAAGAAGCCTATTTTATCCCGATTGATATGCCACTCTACTGCATGTTCCCGAACCAATCGTATTGCCTCCCTGGCATCCATTGCTGCCAGTTGGATAATGGAATCGCCCACTGCATCGTGCATCGGGTTGGCGTCGGCTTGTGGAAATTGCTCGGGATGAGTTACATCCACCATCGGTGGCATTTTCCCACCATTTCGCATAGGCGATTGGTTCAGATGGTAGCGCAATCCGATAGCTGCGATGCCATAGTCATTGAGAAAGGACGCCATTTTCAGCACATCACTCTCCCACGAGAGCCATCTCATAGCGCCACCCGGACAGAGAACCACGGCACAACCATTGGCTTTTTCCACATTAGGCAAATATACCTCAATACATTGTTTATCCTTATCCTCCAAGGATGTATCTGCGGTCGACAATACATATCTGGTCTGTGCTGACAAAGTGGTGTATAAACAAAGGATGAAAAGACAATTAATAATTCTAAAAAAATGCATATTATCTGATTGAGTTTAACTATAATTATCCGCAGGCCTTCCAACCTGCGGATAATAATGTAGAATGATTCTGTTGTCTATCTTACTACCTGGGTGAATTCAGGCTTAGCTCCTTGTTCCTTCCCTACTGTCACATAGATAGTGGAAATAGATTCTTCGCCATTGAATCCTTTTCCTTTGACAATAAACTTATAGTCAATGCTATCTTCAGTTTGGCGTTTTCCTACAGTTGAAGGTGTGCCTAATGGGAACTGGTAATCAGAGCAGGCAGCGTCGAAGATAGCTTTTTCAGCTTCTGTCACAAGTTGTTGCTCAGAATAATCAGGCAACTTAGCCACAGTACCTTCCTTGTATCCATTCTCCTTCAGAAATCTTTCGAGTTCTTTTTCAGCCGCAGCCACACGTGCCGCACGAACGCCGTAACCCTCTTTGATACTGGCTTTTGGCAGAGCTTTCTTGAGTGCATCGGCTGAGGTGTTCAGACCACCACTACCGAATGTGCAAAATGGTACGATGGTCTTTCCCTCGAAATTGTTTTCCTTGACAAGGGTGGCGATAGGCATAGCGTAGGTGCCAAACCAGATGGGATAGCCGAGGAAGATGATGTCATAGTCGGCGAGGTTCTTCTTGAGAGGTTTGATAGCGGGTACTTCTCCATTCTGCATCTCACGCTGTCCACGTTGGATGGTCTCCTGAAAATTGCCAGAATAGGGTTCAACAGCCTCGATGCCCTCAATATCGACATTAAGTTGTTTTTGCAGTTCTTCAGCTACAGCTTTAGTAGTTCCCGTCTCAGAATAATAGAGAATGAGCGTCTTTTTCTGTGCAAAGCTTGTTGTAATCGATGCCATGATAGCGAATAATAAAAAGATTTTTTTCATTGTTTTATAAATTTAGCGTATCTAGCTGCAAATTTACATTATTTTTATTAAATAATCTACAACCATCACTTTAATTTGATGATATCGCTCCAACGAGTGGTAGGATTCTTGCTTTTGAAGTCATGCTTGATGGCATTGGCAAAGACATCAGCCTTGCCCTTACCATCCTTACATGTATATTGTTGCGTTCCAAGGACTATTGTTTCAGTCCCATTGACCTTGTTTATACGATCGATGACATGGTCGAGTCTTCTCATCTTTTCAAACTGCTCCGCATTGATGTCAAACAAATCTTGCTGAATAGGACTTTTAGGACCAATCCCCATCACAATGACACCAGCTTTCTTGTATCGATACCCCTCAATACAGATGCGCTCAAGTACTTCTGTTGCCGCCTGTACGATGGTGGTGGTGGAATTGGTGGGCGTTATCAGCCTTTTTTCCTGAAAGTTCCAATATTGCTGCAAATCCTCGCGGAAAGGGTTGGTATGGATAAACACAGCGACAATGGTGGTGACCGTCTCCTGCCTTCTAAGTTTCTCAGCACATCGGGCGGCATAGTTGGCCACATGCGTCCTCAGCGATGCGAAGTCGGATATCATTCCATTGAAACTACGACTTGTGCAAATGCTCTTCTTCTTTGCTATTTCCTCATTGGGTACACAGTCACTACCATTTAGTTCCGCCCATGTTCGGTAAATAACGATATTGTTGAACATCGTCCTCACCCAATCTCCATTGTGTGCAGCAAAGTCGTAAGCAGTTTTGACCCCCATGGCTTGAAGTTTAGAAGCATATCGTCTTCCTATTCCCCACACATCCTCGATAGGATATAGTTTAAGTGCCTTGATTCTTTTTTCCTCAGTATCAATTAAGCAACAATGTCTATAGCCTTGGTATTTCTTAGCAAAAGAACTTGCAATCTTAGCCAATGTCTTAGTCGAAGCAAGACCGATGCTCACGGGCACACCTACATACTGCTTGACTTTCTTGTATAGGTTCTCTCCCCACAGTTTCAAGTTTTGAACCTCCATACCCTGGAGATACACGAAGCACTCGTCGATGGAATAGCGAAAATAGGCAGGAGCTTCTTGGCGGATAATATCCACGACACGTGCAGTTAGTTCCCCATACAATTCATAGTTGGATGAGAATACTGCAATTTTCTGGTTGGGGAAAAGTTGTTCCAACTGATAATATGGTATGCCTGCCTTAATGCCCATTTTCTTGGCTTCATTCGACCGTGCCACCACACAACCGTCATTGTTTGACAACACGACGACAGGCTTGTTTTTCAAGTCAGGCCGAAAAACACGCTCACACGATACATAACAGTTGTCGCAGTCGATGATGCCGTACATGATTATCTGTTTATGTTAATATGATTGCAAAGATAGACTTTTTCATGCATATTATCAAAAAACAATTGCATTTTTCGAAACAACAACTAAATGATTAATATTGAAATAAATGAACTAAAAGGATGAAAAAGTCTGCGAGTGATATGCCATCAAATATAAGGACGATAAACGAAAAAGACAGATATTAATTCAATATATAAAAAAAATATACTATCTTTGTAGCATCAAAGAAACGTTTTGACTACTGACCACTTGTCAAAGCTGGACCCAAGCGAAAATAAAACACAATAATAATATCAAATAATCTTTATCAATTTATGAAAAAAGTCTTTACTACACTACTGTTTGTGCTCTATACCATGATGACATGGGCACAAGGCAGCACCGCACTCGACCAGCTGAAGACCGATCCCAGAAAGGCTTACGGCACAGACTACCCGTACTCATTTAACACAGTGCCATTGACAAAGGCCCCACGTGGATATAAACCATTCTACATCAGTCATTATGGACGCCATGGTTCACGTTACTATTGGAATGCGTTCCTCTATAGAGAATTAGACAACCTTTTGTCCAATGCACACAAACAGAATCTTCTCACTAACGAAGGTGAGGCATTCTATACCAAATTCATGGCAGCCAAAGATGAACTGACCAATGGCGTCAGCGAACTGAGCCAGTTGGGTTGGGAACAACACCAGTACATTGCCCGAACGATGTATAACAACTTCCCTGAAGTGTTCAAGAAAGGCGGCAATGTGCTGGCCATCTCCTCACTCTCGGGTCGTTGCGTGCTCAGTATGTCGGCTTTCTGCCAAGAACTTGTCCAGTGCAACCCGAAAATTGAAATACGTGAACAGTCAGCGCGTTCTACTCTCGACGGCGTTGTGCCCACTGACAAGCAAAACCCTGTGAAACACAACTACCCTGATAGTGTAAAGCCTCGCTATGAAGCCAATAGGGACAAGTTTCATGGTCACAGCACCCTTCGCGAAAAAATCATTCCACGTGTATTCACCAGTACCGAAGGACTCCCCGGCAACTTACACCACATAGGTAGTAATCTCATCAACCTCTACACCTCTCTCCCGAATATCGGCCATGAGGGGATGATGGGCAACATCATCACTGATGAGGAGATTATGGAAGACTGGGAGGAGTCAAATCTTGGAACCTATTCATGGGTGTTTGGGCCACAGTATCAGACGATTCCCATTCTCCAAGACATTCTTAACAAGGCAGATGCCGTCTTTAAGGGTAACAGTGACCATATCGCCGACCTTCGCTTTGGTCATGATACCTGTCTAGGGCCGCTCACAGTCCTAATGGGTATCAATGGAGCCGACCAAGACCCTGAGGATCCTTATCAAGTTAAGAATATATACCAGAGTTGGGAAACCTGTAAAGCCTCCAACCTCCAGTTGATTTTCTATCGCAACAAAAAGCATCCCAATGATATATTGGTGAAATGTCTTCTTAATGGCTTAGAGGCGACTCTGCCTTTACCCAGCGAAAACTTCCCATATTATAAGTGGTCGGATTTCAAACAGTTCTATACTTCTCGTATCAACAGTGTAGCCAACTAAATCGCCCCATATCCCATCATGATGAGACGCTGTATTTTTCTATCATTCTTGCTGGCCTTTTCTGCCGTAATATGCAACGCACAAAAAGTTACCTTGCAACAGGCGGAACAGAAAGCCATGGCTTTCATGAAGCAGAGAGGTGTTTCAGTTGAACGAGGTGTCATTTCTGCCCCATTGACACAAATCGCCGTAGGTGAATCCCCCATCTATGTGTTCAACGCCAGTGAAGGCGAGGGTTATGTCATCGTCTCCGGTGACGATCGAACAGAGGAAATATTAGGCTATGGACTAAACAGTCGCTTCGATGAGAAAAAACTCAGCGAGACAATGAAGGAGTGGCTAACGGAATACGCTACCCAAATCGATGATCTCCGAATGGGCCGTATGAAGGTGTTGCCTTTGAAAGTCAGCACCCATGCTGCCATAGGGAAATTGGTCTCAGCCCAGTGGGATCAAGGTGAGGCTTCTACAACAGGCGATGCCTATAATCAATTGTGCCCCACCATCCAAGGGAACCATTGTGTTACAGGTTGTGTGGCTACAGCCATGGCCCAGGTAATGTACTACAACAAATGGCCCACAAACTATTGCAGTCTGATACCAGGATACACCTCCAACAAGACCGTCGGCTATGTGAATTCACTACCCAAATTGAAATTCGACTGGAGCCACATGCTCGACCGTTATGACGAAGGACAAACGACCCAGGAGTGCAAAGCCGTTGCACAACTGATGCAGTATTGCGGCAGTGCCGTAGAGATGAACTACGGCACAGATGCATCGAGTGCATACTTCACCAACGTGGCATTGGCGCTAAGAAACTATTTTGACTATGATGTGAACACGCGCTATGTCCATCGTAGTGACTATTCCGCTGAGGGATGGGACAACTTAATCTATAAGGAACTCAGCAACGGCAGACCCGTGGTTTACACCGGTCGTAATCCCGGTGGCGGCCATGCCTTTGTCTGCGATGGCTATGACGGAAATGGTTTCTATCATATTAACTGGGGATGGGGAGGCTATTGCAACGGCTATTTCAAATTATCGATTCTGAATCCTAAAGGAGGCGGAACAGGTAGCAGTACGTCGAACAGCGGCTATTCCGTTGGTCAAGGTGCCATCGTGGGTATTCAGAAAAATAACAGTACAACCGGTGAACGACGCACACTATCGCTTGAAGACTTCACGCGCGACGGTCATACGATTACGGCTAAATACGCCAACCGTACAGGTTATAACGGAAATTTCGACTATGGTTTTGCCTACCAAGATGTCAGTGTCGGCGGCAACACCTATAAATTGAAAAAATCCACAGACTCTTTTGAACCACTGGACATTCGCTACTACGACCTTGACCTCGACGGTGTTAATCTCAGTGATGGAACTTACAATTTCTATCCTTACGCTACCCTTACGGGAGAGTCCTGGTATCACATGCTCTGTGACTATACGAAATATTTCGAAGTGAAATTCAGCGGGGGGCAAGTGTCGAAAATCACCTATCATCCAGTTGGGAGTCTATATATCAACAGTGTAAAATGCGTTAGCAACCGCATTGTTGATCAGCCTCAGGAAATACAAATAGAAATCAAGAACGAAGGCGAGGAATTCACCGACAAATTCTATCTTTTTGCATCAACAACAAACGAAAAAGGAGAATATATCGATGAGGTGTGTCTTCCTGTGGAATCAGGAGGCCAAGAACAGACATCCCTCTATTTCACACCCAATACCACTGGTAAATGGAAGGTATGGCTTGACATCAAGGAAGACGGCTCATCAGGAATCTCTCCCTGGGAGTTTAACATCATCAAAGCACCCACATCGAAGTCAGATCTCAGCGTCGTATACTACGAAATTATCTCCAATACGGATGCCATCTTCAAAGCCAGAATTAAAAACAACAGCAGCAATGCCGGATATTACATGCCCATCAACTGTTATCTCTTTGAAGAACCCAAAACATACAACATTGCATTTCAAAAGACACGCAACCTAAATATTGCTGCTGGAGAAATTGCAGACGTGGAATTCCGCTTTGAGAGCTTAGAAATGGGAAAGACATACGAAATAGCATTGAAAAACTATGCCTATCACAACTCTAACGGGACAGAATGGCTTGGCAACAGTTACAAATTCACAATTAATAAAGAGGGTGACCCCGCAGACATAGATATAATCACCACCGACCCAACCACCCCCATGGATATCTATTCCCTATCAGGTGTTCTATTGCGGGAAAAAGCCAATTCGCTCGAAGATCTTCCTAACGGAATTTACATTATCAATGGTAAAAAGGTTGTTGTCAGGAAGTGAAATGATGTATGCTGCAAATGAGTATCAAAAAGAGAGTTTGGCAAGTCTTTGACGTAGTTGTTCTGCCTGTGACTTACGAATGGCAAGGGTGATACTACATGTATTGTCAAAAGACTGTGAAACAATTTTGGGAGATAAATCCTTTACAATTTTCATCACATCATTCATCATCATGTATGTAAAATTGTAGGTGATTGTCTCAAGTATTTGTTGTGTGACTATCTCTGCATGTGCCAATGCATCAGCCGCTGCCATGCGGTATGCAACAATTAGACCACCTGTGCCAAGATTCACACCCCCATAATATCTGACAACCACCACGAGCACATCGGTGAGATTAAGGCTATTGATTTGTCCAAGGATGGGTTTGCCTGCCGTGCTGCTTGGTTCTCCGTCATCGTTTGCACGGAATTCATTCCTTTCCGCCCCCAACATATAGGCATAACAAACATGACGGGCATCATAGTATTTGCTTCGGTATTGGGCTATGATTTCCTTGACTTGTTCAACAGATGTGACATGATGAGTGTAGGCGAGGAATTTACTTCGCTTCTCAGTGTAATATCCCTCGCCCACATTATCAGATAAAGTCAAAAAAGTGTCTTCTGTCATGAAAGTTTATGTATGACCAATCCTGACCTAAGTTTTGGCTCAAACCACGTAGCCTTCGGTGGCATGATGTTTCCTGTATCAGCAATATCCATAATCTGTTTCATCGAAACAGGATAAAGAGCCAAAGCAAGTCTCATCTCGCCACTATCGACACGACGTTTCAATTCCTCAAGTCCTCGAAGCCCACCCACGAAATCAATGCGTCTGTCACTTCTTAGGTCTGTGATACCCAGTACTTTGTCAAGAATTAACCGACTTGAAATATCCACATCAAGCACACCAATAGGATCGGTGTTGTCATAGGTCCCCGTAAGAGCCGTCAACTTATACCAGTGTTCGTCGAGATAGAGCGAAAACTCGTGCAACTGCTTGGGTTTATAAATATCCGATCCCATGTCCTCGACATCAAAATTTTCTCTTAGTTTTTTGATAAACTCAGCCGAGGACAATCCGTTGAGGTCTTTGATGACTCTATTATAGTCGAGAACTGTCAGTTGGGATGCCTGGAAACAGACAGCCATGAAATAGTTGTACTCCTCATTACCTTTGTGGTTGGCATTTTGCTTTTGTTTTTCTGCTCCCACTAGTGCTGCGGCAGCCGAGCGATGATGCCCATCAGCAATATATAGCCGAGGCATTTTGCCGAACTCACGCGTGATGACACCTATATCATCCTTATCAGATATAACCCAGAAGCGATGCCTAAAACCATCAATTGGTGCGATGAAGTCATAGACAGGCTCAGTGTCTGCATATCTGCTGATGACACAGTCTAAAACTTCATTGTCGGGATAGGCGAAAAAAACAGGTTCGATATTTGCATTGTTGACTCTAACATGCTTCATACGGTCTTCCTCCTTGTCACGACGTGTAAGTTCGTGTTTTCTGATGACGCCATTAAGATAGTCATCCACGTATGCCCCGACCACCAATCCGTACTGCGTCTTTCCGTTCATGGTCTGGGCATAAATATAGTAACACTCCTGTTCGTCCTGAACGAGCCAGCCCTTATCCTGGAACTTCTTGAAATTCTCGGCTGCTTTCTCATATACTCGCGAATCGTATTCGCTGGTACCAGGCTCGAAGTCAATTTCAGGTTTAATGATATGGTAAAGACTCATTTCATTGTCACCAGCCTCCTCACGTGCTTCCTCTGAACTAAGCACGTCGTAAGGCCTAGACTCAATTTTTTCGACTAATTCTTTTGGGGGGCGTATGCCTTTGAATGGTTTTATGGTTGCCATGTTGTTTTTATGAGGTTGTGAAGTTCTATCGATATGTCGATATGACGACATAACGAAAAAATATAGAGACGCCATTTTTTGACGTCTCTACAGTATACTTAAGAAATTATTTGTTCACTTGGAAACGTGTACATCCATCAGCGAAATAAGCGTTAATTTGCTTCGCAGCTGCGATACCAGCATTGATGTTAGCCTCAGCGGTCTGTGCGCCCATCTTCTTTGGAGTGCTAAAATAACGTCCTTCGAATTTTACGAACTCCTCATCAGCATCGGGTTTGATGTCTGTAACAAATTTCAAGTCTTCGCGATCGGTCATCAGTTTAATGAGTCCTTGCTCATCTATAACCTCCTTACGTGCAGTGTTAACTAGAATACCTCCCTTGCGAAGTTGGTTCACGACTTGATAGTTGATGCTCTGCTTGGTCTCAGGCGTTGCAGGAATATGCAGTGAGACAATGTCACACGTTTGGAAAAGTTCGTCCTGACTTTGAACTGCGTGTACACCATCTTTTTCAATCACCTCTGCCGGACAATATGCATCGTAGGCATATATATCCATACCAAATCCCTTGGCGATACGAGCCACGTTGCGTCCCACATTACCGAAAGCGAGCAATCCGAGTCGTTTGCCCATTAGTTCTGTGCCAGCTTTTCCATTATAGAAATTACGTACTGCAAAAACAAGCAATCCAAAGACAAGCTCAGCCACGGCATTTGCGTTCTGTCCTGGTGTATTCTCCACGATGACGCCCTTTTCCTTGGCATATGCAGTATCAATGGAATCGTATCCAGCACCAGCACGAACAACGATTTTTAAGTTTTTTGCTGCATCGAATACATCTGGTGTAATTTTGTCTGAGCGAACAATCATAGCATCGGCATCAGCTACAGCCTCAAGGAGCTGTGCCTTGTCGGTATATTTTTCGAGCATTACCAGTTGATGTCCGGCAGCTTCTACTTCCTTTCTGATACCTTCCACAGCAACAGCTGCGAAGGGTTTCTCTGTTGCAACAAGAATTTTCATTGTTATGACCGTTTGAAATGTTGAAATACGGAATTAATGTTGTGCCTCGAAATCCTGCATACACTTCACGAGTGCATTGACGCCCTCGATAGTCTGAGCATTGTAGCAGCTTGCTCGGAATCCACCAACTGAACGGTGGCCTTTGATGCCCACCATACCCTGAGCTGTTGCAAATTCAAAGAATGGTTTCTCAAGTTCTGCGTATTCGTCGTTCATCACGAAGCAGATGTTCATAAGCGAACGGTCTTCCTTAACCACCGTACCACGGAAGAGTTTGTTGCGGTCGATTTCCCCATAGACAATTTCAGCTCTTTGCTTAGCGAGTTTGTCCATAGCCTCGAGTCCACCCTGAGCCTTAATCCATCTGAGATTTTCAAGAGCACAGTAGATAGGAACTACCGGGGGTGTGTTGAACATCGAGCCCTTATCAACATGTGTGCGATAGTCGAGCATAGTGGGAATCTGGCGTGGAGCCTTACCAAGTGTGTCATCCTTAACGATAATTACGGTCACACCTGCCATAGCCATATTTTTCTGGGCACCAGCATAGATACAATCGTATTTGGATACATCCACGGGACGGCTGAAGATATCGGAAGACATGTCAGCAATCAATCTCACATTGACATCAAGATCTTTGCGAATTTCTGTACCATAAATGGTATTATTAGTCGTAATATGCAGATAGTCTACGTCATCAGGGCATGTCCATCCCTTGGGAACGAAAGTATAGTTTGCATCTGCAGATGAAGCTACTTCGATCACCTCTCCAAAGAGTTTTGCCTCTTTCATGGCCTTCTTTGCCCATGTACCGGTGTTGAGATAAGCAGCCTTTTTAATGAGGAAATTGTAAGGCACCATACAGAATTCGAGTGAAGCGCCACCGCCAAGGAAAATGACTGAATATCCCTCGGGAATATTCATAAGTTCTTTAATTAAGGCAACTGCTTCATCGACTACTGGCTGGAAATCCTTTGCTCTATGGCTAATTTCTGCCAAAGAGAGTCCACTACCATTGAAGTCTAAAATTTGCGCGGCTGTTTTTTCGATGACTTCCCTTGGAAGAATCGATGGTCCGGCATTAAAATTGTACTTCTTCATTTTTGAAAATTGGGTTTAAAATTACGACAAATATCGTTGTTTACAAAATCGGGTGCAAAATTAATGAAATTAAATTGAAAATCAAATTATTCGGAGTCTAAAAACACTTTGTGTTTTAGTTTTTTGTGATTTTTATCTAACTGGTTCTACGATGGTTTTGATTCCTTTGATTTTTTCACCTTTTGTCATGCTGACCACTTGAGAAAGTTTTTCGAATATCACGGCGGCGTACGCATATCGGTCCTTGAGATCTATACGCCCAATCTCGCTCATTTGAAGTCCACCCTTTTTACAAAGGAAGCCAGCGATATCTCCCTTGCTGATTTTATCGGCTTTACCTTTCCCGATATAAACGGTCGCCATACGCGGATGTGAAGGTGAGGATAATTGATCGGGAATCTGATGTTCCACAGTCTCAGCCTCGACATATTCAGGCAACGTCTCCTCTGGCCCGAGGATAAAGAACGTGCGGCCTTCTGCCGTCCAACGCGCCGTACGTCCTACCCTATGGATATATTCATCGGCTCCCAAAGGAAGATGATAATGTATAATATTATCGATGTCGGGAATATCCAAGCCTCTGGAGGCCAAGTCGGTAGCCACCAAGACGTACGACGACCCATTACTGAACTTGAACAGGGCATCCTCGCGTAGTTTTTGCTCCATTCCCCCATGCAAAGAACTGGTGACAAAGCCCTTCCTACGCAGAAACAAGTCTGTGCGCTCCACACTATCCCGAAAATTAAGGAACACAATACTGCTCTGATTCTGTAACTCACACAATAACTTTGCGAGTGTTTCGAGTTTGTCTTTCTCAGGGCTATGAACCGTAAACACCTTGACACGTTCGGGTACTTGCTCCACATCAACAAGGAAATTCACCTTAATAGCATGATGTATATTAACGAAATGAGGGATTGAATCGGCATCTGTCGCTGAGAGAAGCACACGCTGACGGACGTTGGGAAGATTTTCTGTGAGTTTTCTCATTTCATCGTGAAAACCCATAGCAAGGCATTTGTCAAACTCATCGATAACCAACATAACAATGTCATCTGGGCAAATATTCCCTTTGTCAAGATGGTCGTTCAATCTTCCCGGTGTAGCAAAAACCACGTGTGGCATCATCTTCTTCATATTATGGTGTTCGTCCATAGCTGGTCGGCCTCCGTAAAGAGCCATCGCCCTAATACCACATCCCATATTGTTAACAACGTTCGCAGACTGTAGTGCAAGTTCACGTCCAGGCACGACAACCGCCATTTGTACTTTAGGTTGTTTGGTATTGATTTTTGTTAGTGTTGGCAAGAGGTATGCGAGTGTTTTCCCACTTCCAGTAGGCGATAATACAATGACATCCTGCCAACTCTTGGTAATGGCCTCACCTGTGGCAGTCTGCATGTCGTTAAGACCTGAAATATTTAGTTTTTGGAGGATTTTTGGAATGTCCATAGTTATTTGACGATGAGTTTATCGATTTCCTCAAATTCCTTACCCATATTGAGGTTCAAATAGATGGTATATAGTGGTGGCACCCATTTCGACTGTTGATCGGGAGCCATAACCCTGTATTTTTCCATGTATGGACGGCTCTGCTCATAATAGGAATTGATTGTCTTCCGGTTTTTCTTGTTTCGTTTGAGTGTCTTCTCTAAATTGAGTGCCTGATTGTAGTATGCAAGTCCCATGTTACAGTATGCCTCGGGCAGACTGTCATTGAGCTGCATCAGCCGCCGCGTAACCGCAAGACACTGTTGGAAATCCCCCTCATTGAGCAAAGCCGTACTTTTAGCGAAGAGGAAAAGATGGTTAAGGCTGTCTGTCTCCAACGCACCGTTAATGATGACGTTAGCCGAGTCGGCCATCCCCATGCTGTTATAGTAGTCGATGATATGTGGGAAGAAGAAAGGATGTGCAGGATTTCTGTCGAAACCATTTCTCAGTTGTTCCACATATTGTGCTGTATCTTTCTGCATGATAAATGTCTCGGCGAGATATTGTATCACATTATCGAGACGTGCTGTATCCCTTTCTGCATAGTCTCTGTATTTGAGCACCTTGTCTGCGTCACGCATTCTGTAACCAGCATATAGTGCCCAAAAACCCGCCTGGGGCATCATGGTATCACGCTGTGCATAATTATACTTCTCGAAAAGTGGCTGTCGTGCACAATCAAGGTACAAATCATAGTACTCAAAAGCTTTGGCATAGTCGTTTCTTCTGATGAAGAAACTACCGGCGTTGAAAAGATTTGGTCGAAAAGTGTTGAGATATTCGGCGTTTTTGTCACGGTATTTAACACTCACTTTTCCTTTTTTGTCGGGTTTAGCATCGATGCTATCAAGACCCTCGTGTACAAGGAACATTTTCCGTGCATTGTTGAAAAGTGCTAATGTGTCGTATTTTTGTTTCAGATATAGTTTTTCGTTTCCCTGTTCATATTGTTTTTTCAATGCATCGGCCAGTGTGACCCATATTTTGATGTTCTCCCTATATAATGAATCCTTCAACAAGTCTGACATAAGTTTTTCAGCCTTGTCGAGGTTTTTACCACTTTTAATGTATGTCTGTGCCTGATTGATGGCTTTTTTCTGGGCCACTGCCGAAATATAAAGCCCTATCAATAGAGTGAATAATAAAAACAATCTTTTCATTCTTGTAAATATATCCCGGCACTCATTTGAGTGCCGGGATTGCAGGCATTGGCCTATTTCATACTATCTATTCTATAGTTACAGGTTTCGAGAAGATATGACCATCTTGACTGTGTCTGATCAGGGTCGGCAATTTGAGCTCTCTCAAGGTATCCTTTTGCCTCCTCATAGAGTGGACGGATTTGGTCTTTTGCAGCCTGTGGCAAGCCACCTCCTTTGCTTGACTGACGATCCTCCACAGCTCCACCCTTGTCGAGCAGACATGCAGCGAGGTAAGTGAGCACAACAGGATTTTCCTGCTGTTTAATAGCATTTTTGAAACAAGTGATTGCCTCATCAAAGTTTTGCTCATTCATGGCGGTCTGTCCCTTCACGGCCCAAGCTGTATAGTTTTCAGGATCTTCTGCCAACTTCTTTTCTACAGCATCTTTCATCTCTTTGTCCATACCAAGGCTTGTGTACATATTCAGAAGCATTCCAAATGACAGTTCATCGGATGAATCTTCTGCATATTCCTGCTCAAGTACTTTCACATAATTGATGGAGTCCTGTCTTGTTTGCAAGGTTGACTGGATGGCTGCATTCTTTAGATTAATAGCATCATGAGACAATTTCTCATCAGCCTTTGCAATATTTGCATACTTCTTTACATTATCATAGTCTTTGTTCTGATATGCAAACAGAGCTGCATAGTATGCCATGTTGGTGAGATTCTCATCGGGTGTCTTGGCAGCTTCCTCGGCAAACAGAGGAGAGTCGTGTGAATCAACATACATCGACAACAAATTGAACGCGTTGGTAATGTCTTTCTTATCCTGGAAGAAGATACCACCGTTGATCAAGTGTAAACGATGTCCAATCAATCTTTGCACGTTCTTTGCATGGAAGACAGGCTTCACCTTGCCCTTTGCATCAGGCATAACATCGTATTTCTCGCACTCTTCAGCAGCGGCAAATGCTTGTGCAACTGCATTGTACATTCCAAGCGTGTCGAATTGCTGCACTTTTCCTTGTCCGTACTGTTCAGCCATCTGGTTGCTAGTTTGAATAGCCTGCTCCTTGGTAAACTTATCCAAAGCGAGGTCAACGAGTTTGTTGTAAGCCTTGGCTTTCTCTGCAGGACTTGCCAACTGATTCAGACCACTTTTCAATAGGCTCTCAGCCTCGGCATATGTCTTGGCCTTGAGGATTGACTTGAGGGTGGGACTATCACCCGCAAAAGCAGTTGTGGCAACTATTGCCATCAACGCAACAATCATTAGTTTTTTCATACTGTTAGAAATTTTTAGTTATTGTTGTTTGTGAATTATCGGGGTGCCGGTTGTTCCGGGAGAACCGGATTGTCCGGGGGTACCGGATTTGCTTATTCTATATCATTTTTATTATCTTCATCATCAACATATTCGTCATTGAGCGTATCATCGATGTTTTCCTCCATCTCTGCATTGTCGATGTTTTCCTCTAAGTCATCCTCATTGGGAAGTTCCTCTGTCTGAGTATCCTCGGCCAGAGTGTCGCGTCGTATGCTGTCACTCTTTTGTGCCCATTCCGAACGACTCATCTGTTCAACTTGAGCTTCCAACTCTGCTCCCATCACCTTGCATACGCTTGCAATAACATCATTTTTCTTAGTGAGGTTGATGAGTCTGACACCTTGCGTGGCACGCCCCATCACACGACATTCAGCCACAGAGAGTCGTATGGCAATTCCACTCTTGTTGATAATCATGAGGTCGTTGGCATCTGTAACATTCTTGATGGAAACAAGCCTTCCAGTCTTTTCGGTGATCTGGAGTGTCTTAACACCTTTCACGCCTCTGGATGTCTTGCGATAGTCCTCTACCTGTGAGCGTTTGCCATAACCTTTCTCACTGACAACCATAATGGTTTCCTGCTCAGCGTTGTTGACCACAATCATGCCTACAACTTCATCATCGCCATCATCGAGTTGCATACCCTTGACACCCGTTGCGACTCGTCCCATAGCCCTAACTTTGGATTCTTCGAATCTTACGGCTCTACCATTCCTATTGGCTAGCACCAATTCATTGTGGCCATTGGTCAGTCGAATATCCACAACTTCATCACCTTCCATGATGTTGATGGCATTAAGACCAACAGCTCTTGGTCTACTATAAAATTTGAGACAAGTCTTCTTGACGATACCTTTCTTTGTAGCGAATACCACATAATGGCTATTGAGGAACTCCTCGTCGTTGAGTCCACGTAATCTGAGTAGTGCGTTAACAGAGTCACCGGGTTCTATATTAAGCATATTCTGAATAGCTCTTCCCTTTGAATCTTTTCCTCCTTCTGGTATTTCGTAGCACTTGAGCCAGTAGCATTTACCCTTTCTCGTAAAGACCAACATGGTATTGTGCATAGTAGCCGGGTAAATATATTCGGTGAAGTCTTGCTCGCGGGTTCGTGTGCCTTTGCTTCCGACACCACCTCTTGCCTGTCCACGGAACTCACTTAGCGGAGTGCGCTTGATGTATCCCATATGACTAACCGTAATAACCACAGGATCGTTGGGATAAAAGTCCTCAGGGTTGAATTCCTCCGACGAGTACTTGATTTCTGTACGACGCTCATCACCGTATTTTTCTTTTACCTCCAAGAGGTCATCCTTCATCACTTTCTTGCAAAGCTCTGGGTCATCGAGAATTGACTGTAAATAGGCAATTTGCTTTTGCAATTCCTCATACTCAGCATGCAACTGTTCCATCCTGAGTCCTGTGAGCTGTGAAAGGCGCATATCGACAATAGCCTTTGACTGGAGTTCGTCAAGGCTGAATCGTTTTTCAAGCGCTGTCTGCGCTTCGGCAGGGGTCTGTGAGGCCCTAATGATATGCACGACTTCATCGATATTGTCGCATGCTATGATTAATCCCTCAAGAATGTGTGCCCTATCTTGTGCCTTCTTCAAATCGAACTTTGTTCGACGGATAGTCACATCATGCCTGTGTTCGACAAAATAACCCACACATTCTTTGAGTGAAAGCAACCGAGGACGTCCTTTTACCAATGCAATGCAGTTGACTGAGAATGAGCTCTGTAGTGCTGTGAGCTTAAAGAGCTTGTTGAGGATAACATTGGCATTTGCATCTTTCTTAACATCGACGACAATTCTCATGCCCTGCCTTCCAGACTCATCATTCACATTAGATATACCATCGATTTTCCCTTCTTTCACCAGGTCGGCTATATACTCAATAAGCTGTGCTTTATTGACCCCGTATGGTATTTCTGTAACTACTATTTTATCGTGTGTCTCTGAGCTTTCAATTTCTGCCTTTGCACGCATGACGATACGCCCGCGTCCTGTCTCGTAAGCTTCTTTGACACCTTGGATTCCATAGATATATGCACCAGTTGGAAAATCCGGTGCTTTGATGTACTGCATCAGTCCTTCGATATCAATGTCTGGATTATCGATATATGCACAACATCCATCAATCACTTCTCCAAGATTGTGTGTTGGAATATTCGTGGCCATACCCACGGCAATACCATTACCTCCATTAACAAGGAGGTTAGGCACTTTTGTTGGCATGACAGTAGGTTCTTTGAGTGAGTTATCAAAGTTGTCATCCATATCGACAGTATCCTTTTCGAGATCGTCCATGATATGCTCACCCATCTTCGACAGTCTGCACTCCGTATAACGCATAGCCGCGGGAGAGTCACCATCTACACTACCGAAATTACCCTGTCCATCAACAAGCGTATATCTCATATTCCAGCTCTGGGCCATTCTCACAAGAGCGCCATATACCGAAGAGTCGCCATGTGGGTGATATTTTCCGAGTACCTCACCCACAACACGTGCACATTTTTTATAGGGCTTGTCACTAGTATTATGAATATTGAGCATACCGTAGAGAATTCTGCGGTGTACCGGTTTGAATCCATCGCGCACATCTGGCAATGCCCTTGCAACGATGACCGACATTGAATAGTCGATATAGGAGGTTTTCATCTCCTCCTCGATGTTGATTTTAATGATTCTGTCGTTGTCGAATGTCTGATTCTCGTCCATTTTTGTTTTACATTAATATGTCTTTTTACCCATAAAATCGCGTTAGAAGCCGTTTCTAGGCGTTCTGAGCGATTTTGGTCTTTTTTCAAGGTGTAAAATTACGACTAATTTACGAGTAAAAAAAACAAATCGGACAAAAAGTGCCAAAAATTAAGCATTATTAGTATAAAACAATATGCGGGCTACCTTCTGGTGCCCGCTTCTCTCATTGCTTTTCTATGGAATCTACTTATAGCTTGTATAACATCAAATAATTTCCCTGGTTTTAGTATAGTAAGGAATTTATTGTGATATGTGACCTGCAACTCATCAATTTCAATAGCAAGCCTGTCACTTTCCAGAATGGCTGCCTTGCATTTCTCATCTGTCGCAGGCCTATTTCTCTTCAGTTCACCTATCTTGGCATATAGTACACGTTGCTTTTGACACATTTCGTGATAGAGTGGAAAAAATTTTCTAGCCTCAGATTGTGTGAGGTGCGCTTCTGTAGAAACAAACTTTTCCAATTCAGCCTTAAACCTTGTGGGATCAAAACCACCATTTGACTGGGCATTAGCAACGTTGGAAAAAATCATGGCCATTATTAGCACCATGAAATACTTGATGACATTTTTCATTTTATTCACCTGCTATATATGCATAAAGGTCATTATCATCATACATAATATAATCGGCTACCTCTTCAATAGTTTGTTCTGTGTTGTTCTGCGCAAATTGCACTTCTTGTGTTTGTTTTTGAACAGGTGGCTGACTATCAGAGAATTTCAGGTAGATGCCAATTCCTATTGCTGCTGCCAAAACAGATGCTGCAGCAGCATATGGGAACAGCCTTCTGATGTTCCTTGTCTTCCTCGTCTGAATTTGTTCATCTTCTGGTATCTGCGCCATCACTCTTTCTGTAAGTTTATCGAAATAGCCTTCTGGTACGGAGAAAGGCTGAGAGTGAGGTTCTTCATCAAAATACGTCATAGTTTTTAGGATTTTACTATTAGACTGATTGTCTTGCGAAAAGTTTAATCGAGATTAGTTTATTATTATGTGGTATTTATGTAAATCACTGATGCCTCTCCATGTATTCGGAGACTTTTTTAGATGCAATATGATAGGAAGCCTTGAGGGCACCCTCTGAAGTATCCATGATTTTACTCATTTCGCTATACTTCACATTATCGTAATATCTTAGTGTGAAAACGGCTCTCTGCACTTCTGGCAATGATGCGATGGCCTCTTGCAGCATGGCTTGTGTATGGTCTCCATCAAAGTATTGGTCGGCAAGAAGTTTTTCTGCCAGTCCTTTCACGGAGTCAATATCAACGCTTGTTGTTCTGCGTCGTTTTCTGACCAGATCGAGAGATTCATTGACAGCGATTCTATAAAGCCATGTAGATAATTTGGATAGATTTCTGAAATCGGCGAGACTTGCCCATGCTTTGAGAAAAGTATTTTGTAACACATCATCGGCATCCTCATGCGTCAGGACAATAGCCCTGATTTTCCAGTATAGTTGTTGTCCATATTTTCTCACCACGGCCTCAAAAGCCATTCTCCTGTTAACAGGGTCTGACAGTCCTTGAAGGATTTCCTCTTCAGTGTTGAATGTAGCCTTGGCCATTGAAACGATAGTGGTAATGGGAAAACGAGATAAAACGATTTGCTATTTGACATAAAAGGAGGAGGAGTCGGATTGGTACATAAATCCACTCAACTCCCCCTCTATTTGGTACAAAGATAGACCTAAATAAATTATTTGATGGAGATTTTTCTCACCACCTTATCAACTTTAACGATGTAGCATCCCTTAGGCAGATTCAATTCAATTCTCTTGTCTTGTCCTTCCACCTTGACGCTCATCACTCTCACACCTGCCACATTATATATATGTAGTACCTGTCCGTTAGCTCCAGTGACATGCAAGATGTTTTCATTGATAGAGAGGGAAATTGGCTGGAAGTCAGCGTCAATAATCTCTATCGAAGTCTCAGCCTTAGCAACTTGTGGTATTCCAATCAACAATGCGGCAGAGAAAAAAATAGTAAAAATTCTTTTCATCATAAGCATTCACGTTATTATCAAATGCAAAAATAAAGAATAAAATCGAATGTTTGCAGATTTGTTGTAGAATATATTGTATAATTAATAAAATTTAACATTTTGTCATTTACCTCAATAGAGTTCACATTACATCAACCACCATTCCTTCATTTGAAAGAAATGTTGGTTCAAAAATAGCCTGCGCCTGTTGAAGTAAAATCTGCTCATTTGTGCTTGCGCTGAAATGGCCGAGTAAGAGTTTTTTTGCATGAGCCATTTTTGCTATGGTTGCCGCTTGTGACCCTGTACAGTGATGATATTTAGCGGCATTTTCAATTTTATCATCTGTATATGTGCTCTCATGGTAGAGCAAATTGACATCTTTGATAAGTTCTGCCATTTTAGGCATGTATTTAGTATCAGAGCAATAGGCATACATCCTCGGTGATTCTGCTGGCGTAACAAGACGATCATTAGGTATGACTTCGCCTTCTTCTGTTATCCAATCGTTCCCACATTTTATATTATTAATTTGGCTATAGGGAATATGGTAAAAATCTATCATCTCTCTACGGATATGTGGCAGTGTTGGTTTTTCTTTGAAAAGGAAACCACAGCATGGGACACGGTGATTGAGCGGAATGGTAGTGACATATAGACTTTTATCATCATAAATAACCATCGACTTTGTGGTATCTATTGGATGACAAACAACATTAAACTCAAGTCCTGCCGCAAAGGAATCAATTAGTCTGTTGAGAATCTCATCAAGGTCATGTGGCGCATAGATATGCAAAGGCGCTGTACGACCAGTCATGCCCATCGTACAAATGAGCCCGATAAGTCCGAAACAGTGGTCACCATGCAGGTGAGAGATCAAAATGGTATTAATCCTATTGTGATTTATTTTCGACTGCAAGAGCATTTTTTGTGCTCCTTCTGCACAATCGACCATGATAAATTTACCCCTGATTTCTACCACCTGTGTCGTACAGTTATGCCGTAATGTGGGTGTAGCACTCCCGCACCCCAAAATATGCACCTTGAATGTTTCCATGTGGCAGCTGAAATTATCAATTGGGCTTGTGTCTCATGTCCATCCTTTTAAAGCCATAGATACCATTTTTGTTTTCGAGTTTCATGGAATCAGGCCCGAGCATATTGATTTCGAAGGTGTCGGGAGCAAGAATGAGTTGTCCGTTGAATATTTTCCAAGAAGTGAATGTCTTTGTTTCGGCTGGCTGATGCGACTCTATCACTCCCCCATCTTTTATTTCGAAGTCTTTGTCCAAACTGGTCCATCTTCCCATAAGCGACATAATATTAATCACTTTTTTAGCAACATTTTCGCCATATACGCTATCACTGATGACCGCCATCTTATCACCTATCAGTTTTCCTCCGAAAACATTAGCCTCATCCTCGATGATGAAGTCGAGCGTGTCGCCTTTGGCATCAACGATATAGAGCACATTCATGGTAGTTGCATCACAGCATTTCCCATACTTTGTCGTGTCTTTCTCCATATTGTGTGAATCCTCTTCAGTCACCATGATGGTTTTGGTTTTATTAGTTTTTGATGTTTCCTGACATCCACAAATAATGGTAATCACGAAAGCAAACGATAAAAGTAATAATATATGTTTCATATTTAATGATATATTAATAGAAGTTTTATAAATTGGACAATTATGTTTTAAAAGTCGTGACCTTAAGATAACTATTTGTATGGAAGAGACATCACACTCTTCAATAGAAAATATCGGCTACTCTGCATCAGTTGGTTTAATGCTGCCTTCATGATCTTTGGCCTCATTCCATAGTTGGTCCATCTCCTCCAACGACATCTCTGTTAGTGGTTTACCTTGCTTGATGGAATGTTCCTCGATGTAATTGAACCGCCGTATAAACTTTTGGTTAGTATGCTCGAGGGCATTATCTGGATTCAGATGATAGAGCCTTGCGGCATTAATGACACTGAAAAGGAAGTCGCCTAATTCCTCTGTCGACTTTTGTTTGTCTTCCTTTCGTAGTTCTGTTTCAAGTTCAGCGAGTTCCTCCCTAACTTTATCCCACACATCTCCTCGGTCTTCCCAATCAAATCCAACATTTCTTGCCTTATCCTGAATGCGATATGCTTTGATAAGACTCGGCAATGTCTGCGGCACCCCTGACAAGACAGACTTATTGCCGTCTTTCTCACGTAACTTAATTTGCTCCCAATTTTGGAGTACCTGTTCTGATGTGTCAGCCTTGACATCACCATAAATATGGGGGTGTCGGAAAATGAGTTTATCAGCTTGCATATTGCATACATCCGCCACATCGAACTGTTGTTTCTCCTGACCTATAAGCGCATAGAAACAGACATGCATCAACACATCACCAAGTTCCTTGCATATATTTTTATTGTCATCGCGCATTAGCGCATCACATAGTTCGAAAGTCTCCTCTATGGTATTGGGTCTGAGGCTCTCATTTGTCTGTTTTTTATCCCAGGGACACTCTTTCCTGAGTCGCTCGAGCACATCGAGCAATCTCCCGAATGCTACCAATTTTTCTTCTCTTGTATGCATATCATCGCGTTTTGTCCCCTTTTGGGGTAAAAATTCTAATTTCAAGCTACATCCTGTCGATTTCTTGGTCAGGAGAATATATTATACAGCCGCAAAGTTACTACTTTTTAAATAAAAAACGAGATTTTTATACATGGTATTACTCCTGTACTGTTTTTTTATGTGGGATAACAATGGAGAACACTTCACGCAACATCTATTTACATCACCCCGTCTTCACGAAGTTTTACTTGCCATTTCCAGGCAGAAGCAAGAACATCTTCAATAGGCGTATCAGCCCTCCATCCTAGAATATTGTTTGCTTTATCAACATTTCCCCAGACCTTCTCGATATCACCTTCACGGCGTGGAGCATATTGCCAATTAACCTTTACACCAGTAGCTTTCTCAAACCCCTCGACCACTTCCAACGTGCTGAGTCCTCGTCCTGTACCAATATTAAAGATTTCTATGGGGTCAGTTTCTTTATCTAACACTCTAGTCATAGCAGCCACATGTGCCTTTGCCAGATCTACCACATAAATATAGTCACGGATGCATGTTCCATCTTTTGTATTATAGTCATTACCAAAAATTTTGAGTTCCTTACGTATTCCAATAGCGGTCTGTGTGACGAATGGAATTAAGTTCATGGGCACACCATTTGGCAACTCACCAATTAATGCAGTGGGATGAGCCCCTATGGGATTGAAATATCTGAGGATAACAGACTTGATATTGGCGCCGCTGTGGATATAATCTTGGATTATCTCCTCATTAATTTGCTTCGTGTTTCCGTATGGACTTAATGCTTTTTGGATGGGTGCTTCTTCGGTTACGGGTAGATTCTCAGCAGTCGGTTGTCCATAGACGGTACAACTCGATGAGAAGATGATACCCTTAACATCATATTTGGGCATAAGTTCCAAAAGATTGACTAAACTATTGATATTGTTACGATAGTAGAGCAATGGTTTTTACACGCTCTATCCCAACGCCTTACTAGCAGCGAAATGGATAATGCCCTTAATACCAGGATATTTGGCAAAAACAGCGTCGAGAGCTTCAATGTCACAACAATCCACTTGTTCAAAAGCAGGTCGTATTCCTGTGATTTTTTCGATTCCATCCAACACATTCACATTTGAGTTAGACAAATTGTCAACAATGACAACATTATAACCTGCCTCTTGCAATTCCACCGTCGTATGTGAGCCAATAAAACCAGTTCCACCGGTAACTAAAATAGTCTGTTTCATTTTTATATATATGAATTAAATAAGAAGTAAATAAGAAGTCAAAAGCGATTAATGGGACAATACCAAATGTGTCTTGAGTTTATGCATAACTAAAACCTAGTCTAATCCAAATAGTTTACGCAGTCCACCATCGACTCCAGAGAATCCCATGAAGGCAAGACTGAGGAGTCCGGCTGTGACCATCACGATTGCAATGCCATTCATACCCTTAGGTACTTTCACAAGTGAAAGATGTTCCCTCAGTCCAGCGAAAACGGCAAGTGCCAATGCGAAACCTATGGCCGTAGAGAAAGCATAGACAACAGACTGGAGCAAATTGTAGTCTTTTTGTATGACTAGGATAGCCACACCAAGAACAGCACAGTTGGTCGTAATCAGTGGCAAGAAAATTCCAAGAGCCTGATATAGACTTGGAGAGACTTTTTTAAGAATAATTTCCACCATCTGCACAAGCGAGGCAATCACCAGTATGAATGCTAAAGTCTGCAAATATTGCAGTCCAAAGGGATCGAGCAAGAACTTCTGCAAGAGCCATGTCACAATAGTTGCCAATGTTAGCACGAAAGCCACTGCCCCTCCCATACCCAAAGCAGTGTCCACCTTCTTTGATACACCGAGGAAAGGACAAATGCCAAGAAATTGTGATAGGACGATATTATTTACAAAGATTGCGGATATGAAAATCAGAACGTATTCCATAATTATGCCTTTCTTATTTTATTTACTATAGCAATCAGATAACCCAATGAGATAAAAGCTCCCGGAGGTAGTACAAACACCAAAACATTCAAAGTCTCTGGCAAGAGCGTAACGCCAAAGAGAGAGCCTGCTCCAAAGAGTTCACGAATCATACCTAAGAGAGTCAATGCGAATGTGAAACCCAATCCGATACCAATACCATCGAAAAGACTTGCCACAGGTGTGTTTTTACTTGCAAAAGCCTCTGCACGTCCTAGGATGATGCAGTTGACCACAATAAGTGGAATAAACAATCCTAACGATTTATCGACATCAGGTAAGTATGCCTTTATACACAATTGCAAGATGGTCACAAAAGAGGCTATTACTACGATAAAGACGGGGATACGCACTTTGTCGGGAGTAATCATCTTAATAAGAGAGATTACCACATTGGAGCATATCAATACAAACATAGTGGCCAACCCCATCGATAAGCCATTGAATGCCGACGTAGTTGTTGCCAATGTTGGACACATACCAAGGAGAAGAACAAAGGTGGGATTCTCCTTAATAAGTCCGTTTACTAATATTTTCATATTACTCATAGCACTTCCTCCTTTTAATTATTTGCAACTTTTGTCGCACCTGTATTAGCATCTGTGTTTTTGTTCAAATAAACATCATATGCTTCATTTATAGCATTCAGGAAAGCCCTTGAAGTTATAGTGGATGCTGTGATGGCTTCCACCTCTCCTCCATCATCCTTTGTAACCTGCAATCCCTTCTTGGGATCTTTGGCCTTACCTGGATTTCTTCCAATAATGTCGCCTTTTTGACCTTTTTGGAACCAAGTGTCTGCTTTAGCACCCAACCCTGGTGTCTCAGCATGTGCTAGCAAGGTATATCCTAGAATATCGCCCTCTGGATTGAACCCTACTAACACTTTGAGTTCGCCACCAAAGCCCATCGTTGTACTTTCCACAGCAGCGCCTAGATCCGCTCCCTTTTCGTCGGCTACTTTATTAATGATATAATCGATGGTTTTCCCCTTTTTATCAGTAACACTCACGGTGTCCTTGGCCGTCACTTGCAGTTTGTCGGTTCCCATCACTTTCTTGATGCCATCAGCGAGAGCCTTCTCTGCCTGTTGATCGATGGTTTCATGGGTAGCATGATTGACCAAAGCCAATAGTCCGCCCATAATTAGTGCGACACCCACCAGGACGAGCACCATATTCAATAAAGATGATTCTAATTTCTTCATTGCACAACCTCCCCAAATCGTTTTGGTTTGACATACATATTAATGAGTGGTGTAAACGCATTCATGATGAGGATGGCAAATGACATACCCTCGGGATAAGACCCCCAATTTCGAATTACAACTGTAAGTAATCCGATGGATACACCATAGATGATTTGTCCTTTGTGTGTCATTGGCGATGTCACATAATCAGTCGCCATAAAGATAGCTCCCAACATCAGACCACCACTGAATATCTCAATTATAGGATTGGCATACTTCAGATCATTGCCTAGATAAAGCAGTCCACAGAAAACAAATACAGTACCGATAATGCTCACAGGGATATGCCATGTGATAATCCGCTTCCACAACATATATGCTAATCCGACAAGCAATGCCAAGGCTGAGATTTCACCGATAGTACCAGCTCCCCCTTCCACATTACCCAAGAGCATTGTGAATGCGTCCGGCAATTGGTCGAGCGAAGCAGTTGTATCACCATTGATTACACGTTTCATAATGCTCAAAGGCGTAGCTCCGGTTGTAGCATCAGTATAGGCGAGATGCTGTCCGATTTCCGGCCATGAAGTCATCTGAGCAGGAAATGAAATCAACAGGAAGCACCTGCCCACAAGCGCCGGGTT
>JAFZAE010000222.1 GCA_017548385.1 Prevotella sp. | reverse complement strand
TTTTTGTCTACTTCCTCGCCCTGCCAGAGGAGCCTCTTGTCGGATTCGAACCAACGACCCCGAGATTACAAATCACGTGCTCTGGCCAACTGAGCTAAAGAGGCAAATCTATTGCAGCCGTCACGACAGCTTTTAGACAAGTCGTAAAACGGCTGCAAAGATAGGCATAATTTTTCAACTGACAAAATTATTTTGATGTTTTTTTATCTGTTGCGCAGTTTTTCCTTGAATTTGGTAAGTTGCACCTTCATGGAATCTACACATTGGTCAACACCCTCCTCAAAAGAGTCGCATGTTTTCTCCACGAAGAGTTTCTGTCCTGGTACATGGACGGTAATACTCGTCTCCTTGTTGAGTGCCGTTGCGGGTTTCACTACTTTGAGTTGCACCTCCACCAGTTGTATGTCCTCAAAGGATTTTTGCAACTTCTCGGCCTTCTTCTGAATGAAGCCTTCCAACTTGTCTGTGGCGTCGAAATGAATCGACTGAATCTTGATTTCCATAGTTACCTCCTGTTTTTTTAAAGGTTAAGCCCTTGGATGGGCGTTTTTGTATACTTTTCTCAACTGCTCGAATGTGGTATGTGTGTAGATTTCTGTCGTTGACAGGCTTTCATGCCCGAGCAGTTTTTTCACGCTTTCTATTTCAGCCTCATGGTTGAGCATGGCGGTGGCAAAGGTGTGGCGGAGCACATGCGGCGTGCGCTTTTTGATGGTAGAAACTCTTGCCACGTTCTTGCTCACCTCATACTGCACCTGGTTGCGGTTCATCCTCTCCCCTTGTTTGGTGACAAAGAGAGCGTTGTCGTTACGTGTCACCTCTTCATCCCGTCGCTCCATATATGCGCGGAGCGTGTTGTGGAGTTCTTGTCCGAAGGGGATGACGCGCTGTTTGCGTCGTTTTCCAGTGACACGTATTTCCTGCCGTTCGAAGTCCACCGCGTCATCGTCGAGACTGATCAATTCCGCCAGTCGAATCCCGGTGGTATAAAATAATAATAATATGGTACGCGCGCGCACGTGTTCATATTTATTATCCCATATGGCAGGATTGAGAAGTTCGTCCATCTCCCGTTCCTTGAGGAACTGCGGGAGAGGTTTTCTCTTCTTAGGACCTTTCACGGCATGTGCCGGATTGTGGTCCACATAGCCATTGGCTAGGGCAAAACGATAAAAGGAACGCAGAGCGCTCAACCTTCTGTTGACGGTTGTGGCAGTGTGTCCTTTATCCATCATACTCTCCATCCATGCCCGGACGATGTCGGAGTCGATATCCTCCCATGAGAGTTGACTGTCCAATTGTTTGTAGAATGTCTCGAATTCTTCGAGATCCTTACTGTAGCTTTGCACCGTAAGCGCGGAATAGTTGCGCTCATTCTGCAAATAACTCAGAAAATTCTTCACTGTCATCCGCTAATATCGATTTCGGAAGCGAATATAGTGAAAAAAAATCAAACCACCAAATTTTTGGCTGATTTTTTATTCCTCAGCGTTTCTAAGCTTCTGCACATAGATAGCCTTCTCCATCTTGAGTCTCTTCAAAACAGATGGCTTGTTGTACTGCTGGCGGGCGCGAAGCTCTTTAATGACACCTGTTTTCTCGAATTTTCTCTTGAATTTCTTCAATGCTCTCTCGATGTTCTCGCCATCTTTTACTGGTACAATAATCATGCTTTTTGTCTTTATTTTTTATAGTTAAACTTATGATTTTTCACTGATTTTTTAAAATGTGGGTGCAAAATTACATTTTATTTTTTTATGTTCCAAATATTTACGGCATTTTTCGCTCAAAAAGTTAATCAAAAGGCCTAAGGCCACTGCTTATAGGGGTCGGCAGGCTTGGCGCAGCCACACTGTTTCCTCATCGATTAAATAAGGACTTAAGCGTTCAAAGACTGTTTGGTGATAGTCGTTGAGCCAAAGGATTTCCTCATCAGTCATCATGGTCTTGACGATGGGAGTAAGGTCGATGGGACAGAGTGTGAGTGTCTCGAATTGCAGGAATTCACCCATATCCGTCTTCATATAGGGAACGACAAGGAGCGTATTCTCTATTCTCACGCCAAATTCATTCTCAATGTAAATTCCCGGTTCATCGGTGACGGTCATCCCCGGCAGCATAGGAGCCGGTTTCCATTCCATGCGTATCTGATGCGGCCCCTCATGCACGTTGAGATAGGCCCCTACCCCATGGCCTGTGCCATGCATGAAGTTCAGTCCCGCCTTCCACAGGTCACGTCGCGCCACGGCATCAAGTTGGGAACCACACGCAGCAGCAGGAAATTTCAGCAGTTGCAACTGGATATGTCCCTTCAGCACCAGTGTATAGACTTCACGCTCGCGGTCAGTGAGTTCACCCAAGGAGATGGTGCGTGTGATATCGGTGGTACCGTCAAGATATTGTCCACCGGAGTCCAACAAGAGAAAGCTCTTTGGCTGCAGTGTGACATCCGTCTCCTGAGTAGCCTCATAGTGCACGATGGCGCCATGCGGTCCATAGGCAGCAATCGTATCGAAGGAGTTGCCACGGAACAACGGGCTTTCCGCACGAAGAGCCGTCAATCGCTCATCAACAGACATTTCCGTTTCCATTCCCTTGTCCACCCGCTGCTGTAGTTGGCAGAGGAACTTTACCATCGCCACACCATCACGTGTCATCGCCCGTCGGAAGCCCTCTATCTCTGCCGCATTCTTCACAGATTTCATTGTCGGGATAGGAGACTTCGCCACCAGCTGCTTTCCTGTCATTATATTAAATAAGGTGTAGTTCACCATATCAGGGTCCATCATGATGGGCTGCACATTCAGTGTAGACAAGTATTGTGCCACACTATCGTATGGTTCAACCGTTACTTTCTCTCTTTGCAGATACACGGCCACCTCTGGAGTAATCTTATGGTTATCTGCGAAAAGTACAACACGATCCTCGGTTATCAACAAATAGGAAACAAACACAGGATTACAATGTACATCGCTGCCTCTAAGGTTTAGTGTCCACGCGATATCGTCGAGAGCCGTCACAAACAAAGCCTGGGCATGCTTTTCACGCATCGCCTGTCGGATTCGGGCGAGTTTCGATGTTGTCGTCTCCCCAGCATATTCCAATGGCTGCAACACGATGGAATGGTCGGGAACAACTGGACGGTCGTTCCAAAGCGTCTCTAAAGGGTCGGTATCTGTCACTAAAAGGAACATACCTAATTGCTGTAGTTCATCTCTCAAGCTTTCCACACTTGACGCCGAATTGACCATCCCATCAAGACCGATCCTCCCCATTCCAAGCGTTTTGGCGAGCCATTCGGCGATGGATGGTGTCTCGGGCATGCGCTCCCGCATCAAGGTAAAGCCCGTTCCCTCCAACTGCTTGGCAGCAGCGATGAAATAGCGTGAGTCTGTCCACAAGGCGGCATGTTGGATGGTTACCACAGCAGTTCCCGCTGAGCCATCAAAACCAGAAATCCATTCACGCCCCTTCCAATGGTCAGGAACATACTCACCATTGTGAGGATCTGTACTCGGGAAGATAAAAGCATCTATTCCCTGTTGTTGCATCCATGCGCGCAAGGCGCTCAATCGTTGAGGAATCATGTTGAAGTTTAAAATGTAGTTAAAGAGTAGTTAAAAGGACAATACTTTCTGGGGAGTTTAGGAGTTTAGTAGTTTTGGCAACACTCTGACTGCTATTAAACGGGGAAATCGTTGCAACGGCAGAGCCATAGCTTACAGAGAAGGAAAGAGAGGTATGTCCCTACAGGTGCAAAGATACTAAAAATATCTCTTTTTCCTTTGCCATGTTGGAAAAACTTGTTATTTTTGCGGAAAGAACAAATATGCAAGTATCAACCTAACAACCACAATAACATGCTAAAATTTAAGAAACTGCTTTTCTGCGCCACACTACTGTTGGCCGCATTGCCATCATTGGCACAGGAAAACGTTATCACCGTTAACACCAAGAAAATTGGAGCACCCATCCAGCCCACCATGTACGGCATCTTCTTCGAGGACATCAACTTCGCCGCCGACGGTGGACTCTATGGCGAACTCATCAAAAACCGTTCTTTCGAATTCACTCCCGACCATCTGATGGGCTGGCAAGCATTTGGCCGTGTAGAGGTGAAGAATGACGGACCTTTTGACAAGAATCCCTACTATGTACGTCTCAGTTCGGCCGGTCATCGCGACTTGTGGACGGGCCTACAAAACGAAGGCTATTTCGGCATTGGCTTGGAGAAAGATGCCGAATATCGGTTCTCCGTCTGGGCACGCGTTCCCGATGGCAAGCCGTCAAAACTGTGGATTCAGTTCGTAGACCAGAACACCATGGCAGAGCACCAGGAGTTCACCAATACTGATCTGACCATCGACTCACGTGATTGGAAGAAATACACCGTTAACATCAAAAGTCCACGCACCATCGCCAAAGCTCAGTTGCGACTCTATCTTGTGGATGACAACCGCCGTTCAGGTCGTGGCACCGTGGACTTGGAGCACATTTCCCTTTTCCCCGTTGACACTTGGCAAGGACATGAAAACGGACTCCGCTGTGATGTGGCACAAGCGCTCTACGACCTGCATCCCGGTGTCTTCCGCTTCCCTGGCGGATGTATCGTCGAAGGCACCACCCTCGACCTCCGCTACCAATGGAAAAACACCGTCGGTCCCGTGGAGAACCGTCCCATCAACAAGAACCGTTGGGAGAACACTTTTACTTACCGCTACTATGCCGATTATTTCCAAAGTTATGGACTGGGATTCTATGAGTATTTCCTGTTGGCCGAGGAAATCGGCGCCGAGCCGCTGCCAGTGCTCAACATGGGTATGGCCTGCCAGTTCCAGAACGACGGTGAGGGTGCCCATGCACCCGCCACACAAGAAGGGCTACAGCAGTTTATTGACGACTGCATCGATCTCATCGACTTTGCCAACGGCGACCCCGCCAGCAACAAATGGGCCAAGTTGCGTGCTGACATGGGACATCCAGCACCCTTCAACATGAAATTCCTCGCCATCGGCAACGAGCAGTGGGAACAACCATTCTTCAACCGCTTAGCCATCATCGCCCCCGCCGTGCGCAAGGTACATCCCGAAATCAAACTCGTGGGCACCAGCGGTCCCAATGCCGAGGATGACAAATTTGAACACGGTTGGGCTGCCATGCGACAGTTGAAGGCCGACTTGGTCGACGAGCACTACTATCGCAATGTGCAATGGTACAAAGACTGGATGAACCGCTACGACAACTATGACCGTAAGGGTCCGAAGGTGTTCGCAGGCGAATGGGCCTGTCACGACAGTGGCAAGAAATGGAACCATGCGGGTGCCAGCATCTACGAGGCTGCCTTTATGACCAACTTGGAGCGCAATGCCGATGTGGTTCACATCTCATGCTATGCACCACTCTTCGCACATGTGGAAGGCTGGCAGTGGCGTCCCGACCTCATCTGGTACGACAACCTCAACACCGCCCGTACCGCCTCTTACTACGTGCAGCAGTTGTATATGCAGAACAAAGGCACCAACGTGCTGCCCACCGCCATCAGTCTCAACGGTGGGAAAGCCGTGTCCAACCCTGTGCCAAAGGGTGAGGATGGCGTGTTTGCATCCTCAGTCATCGACAAGCAGAAGAAAGAAATCATTGTCAAGGTCATCAACACCACCGGCAGCGCCCATTCAGTGCTCATCGACCTGAAAGGCTCTGCCAAGTTGAACGGCACAGCAGAAGTCATCACTCTCGACTGCTCTGACTACGATGCTGACAATATGCCCGGACAACCAGAGAAGGTCAGTCCCAAGGAGAGCACCGTCACTGTGGAGAAAGGCAAAATCTCCACCACGGTTCCCGGCAAGAACTTCAAAGTATTCAAGGTGAAGTACTAGTTTTTTGGGGCAAGGGGTGAGAGGTATGATTAATTAGGAATTAGAAATTAGAAATTAGTAATTGGGGTATTACGTTATTACGTTATATCGTTATTATGTAATCCCGACCAACTCCTAAACTCCCACACTCCCCAGATAGTATTGGCCCTTTAACTCCCCTTCATAACTCCCATCTATAACTCCTCATCATAACTCCTCTTAATTTTCAATCAACAATTTTCAATATTCAATAATAATTCGTATATTTGCAGCGGAATTCTTAGTATTTGAACAAAATGCTATTTATAGATTTTTTGATTAATTTAGAACGATGAAAACAACACGAATTATCATTTCTTTTTTCCTGATGCTCGTCTCTTTAGGAGCCTATGCTCAGGACAGTTATCGGGAAGCATTAAAAGCCTATATGCAGGTGAATCCCAATCTTCAAGGTTTTTCATCCGACAAGATGAAGACCGCCCTTCAGGCATTCAACTCCTTCTTGCTACAAGATATGGAGGAAGATGAGACAGAAAAACTGACCAATCGATATCTCGATGAGCAATTTTGGGAAGACATGATTGATTTACTGATGCCTGTGATGCAAGAGAATCTCACTGAGGCGGACTTAAAAGAAATGGCCACCATTCTTTCTACACCCGAGGCGCTGTCTTTCACCACCCATAATATGGAATGGACAAATGCCATATCAGAAGACTTGTCGGAACCCCTCTCCGAGGCAATGAAAACTATTTCAGCAGGCAAAACACCCGCTCCAATCAAGATTGCCGACAACATTGACAAGAAATTCATCCAAAAATTCACTTCTTTTGCAGAGACTTCAGATGCTGTGGGACAATTCAAGAAAGGTATTGAATTGGGGGCTGGTCAATTGCCAGAGGGTTTGATGACATGGATTAACGATAACTGCGCAAATATGCTGATTAATAGCGGTTATGGCATTTTTACAGAAAAAGACCTGGACTTCGGCATTAAACTCAGCAATATGCCCATCTATCAGAAAGTATCAAAAAGCACAACTTCCATATTGGACGATCCCATGTCATTTGGATTAGGTTTTTTAACTAAATATCAGAGTTGGATTAAGGGACAAGGTGTGGAAGTGAGCGACTTACCCTTTTAATTCAGAATAAGAACACTTTTCACTATCAACAACAAACATTAAATAACAAACAATTATGGCATTTTTGACAAACGACAAATTGACCATCGTCGGCGCAGCCGGTATGATTGGTTCTAACATGGTACAGACAGCCCTGATGATGGGTCTGACTAATGACATCTGCCTATACGACGTGTTCTCACCCGAGGGTGTGGCCGAGGAAATGCGCCAGAGTGGCTTTGGCAACGTGAAAATCACAGCCACCACCGACCCTGCCGAGGCATACACCGGTGCTAAATACATCATTTCAAGTGGTGGTGCACCCCGTAAGGAAGGTATGACCCGTGAGGACTTGCTCGCTGGCAACTGCAAGATTGCCGAGGAACTGGGTAAGGATATCCAGAAATATTGCCCCGATGTTCGCCACGTGGTGATTATCTTCAACCCCGCCGACCTCACCGGTCTTGTCACACTGCTCTACTCTGGTCTGAAACCAGGTCAGGTGACGACACTCGCTGGTCTCGACACTACTCGTCTGCAGAGTGCATTGGCCAAGAAATTCAATGTGATGCAGGACGACATCACTGGATGTGCCACATATGGTGGACATGGTGAGCAGATGGCAGTATTCGGCAGCCATGTGGAGATTAAGGGTCGCAAACTGTTGGACATCATCGGCACCGACGAATTCCCTGTTGAGGAATGGGAGCAGATGAAGACCGATGTCACCAAGGGTGGTGCCACGATTATCAAGCTCAGAGGCCGCTCATCCTTCCAAAGCCCCTCTTATCTCTCTGTAGAGATGATTCGCGCCGCAATGGGTGGTGAGCCATTCCGTTTCCCCGTAGGCACCTACGTGAAGACCGACAAGTACAATCATATTATGATGGCCATGAAGACCACTCTCACCCCAGAGGGTGCTGTCTTCGAGGTTCCACAGGGTACACCCGAGGAGAACGACAAACTCGATGCCAGCTATGTGCACCTTTGCAAGATGCGCGACGAGTTGGTAACTCTCAACATTGTGCCCCCCATCTCTGAGTGGAGCAAAATCAATCCAAACCTGTAAAGGCGAATTTACCATTATCCATGAGCCTGCCAATGTGCAGGCTCATGTTGTTTGTCTTTAGTTGACAAGTTATTCCTTTTTAGTTGACAAGTAAACAAGTTGACGAGTTGACAAGTTATTTGCATCGACAACATCCGTGATTTGCAGGAGTATTCTCTAACCTATTACCTCTTACCCCAATAATTCCTAATTTCTAATTAATCATTCTCACCCCTTACCCCTAATAAAAAATTACATGAAATTGATTAAAAACCAATCCTTTGGGGGCGAGCGACCGCTGTTCGAGTCACACAACCTGCGTATGGAGAACGTGATTATTACTGACGGTGAGTCGGCAGTGAAGGAATGTAGTGACATTGAAGCCCAAAACTGCCGTTT
Source organism: Prevotella sp. (assembly GCA_017548385.1). GTDB lineage: Bacteria > Bacteroidota > Bacteroidia > Bacteroidales > Bacteroidaceae > Prevotella. The sequence goes on along the minus strand of JAFZAE010000222.1, from coordinate 10,360 downwards.
TGAAGGAAAATACCCCTTCTGGCATGTCGACAGAAGTATTATTACCAATTGTTATTTCGCCCCCGGTTCCCGTTCTGCCATCTGGTACTCCAACGACATGGAGATGCGCAAGTGTGTCATCGACGCTCCTAAGTTCTTTCGTGAGATGAAAAATCTCACACTTCGCGACGTTGTCATCAACGATGCCGATGAGACATTCTGGAATATAGATGGTCTGACCATCGAAAATGTCCAATTACATAATGGCACCTACCCCTTTATGGGCAGCCGAAACATCAAGGTCAACGGTCTGAAGAGCGACAGCAATTATGTCTTTCAATATGTGAAAAACGTCGAAATCCACGATGCGGAAATCAATACCAAGGATGCTTTCTGGGAAGTAGAGAATGTGACTATCTACGACTCGCTCCTCGATGGTGAATATTTAGGATGGCACTCCAAGAACCTTCGTCTGGTACGTTGTCACATCGGGGGAGAGCAACCACTCTGCTATGCCCACGACCTGGTGCTTGAAGACTGCACCTTTGACTCCGCCAGCGACCGTGCCTTTGAATATTCCACCGTACAAGCCGATGTCCGCGGCTTCATCAAGAGCGTGAAAAATCCTGCCAGCGGCATCATCGTTGCCGACGGCTACGGTTCCATCATCCTCGATGAAAACATCAAAGGTCCCGCCAACTGCAAAATCATTGTTAGATGAAAGATAGGAAAGCCCTCACCCCTCTCCGAAGGGCGAGGAGTGAGGGCTTTTAGTAGTGAGGGGTAAGAGGTGAGAAAATAGACTCTAGACGCTAAACATAGTCGTTAGATTTTTGGTGATAGACGTAATACCGTAATAACGTGATAACGTAAACTCAAGAACTCATAAACTTAAGAACTTATAAACTTAAGAACTCATAAACTTATAAACTCAAAAACTCATAAACTTAAAAACTCATAAACTCAAAAACTCAACCATGACCTACAATTTCGATGAAGCCCCTGAACGCCGGGGTTCTGGCTGCGTAAAATGGGATGTTGCGGAGGCAACTGGCGCTATCCCGATGTGGGTGGCCGACATGGATTTTCGTGTGGCCAAGCCTATTACCGATGCATTGATGCGAAGGGTAGAGCATGGTGTTTTCGGCTATACACAGGTGCCCGATGCCTACTACACCGCCGTCATCGACTGGTTCGCACGTCGCCACGACTGGCAGATTCAGCGCGACTGGATTCTCTACACCTCCGGGGTAGTCCCAGCATTGTCGGTGGTAGTGAAAGCCATGGCAAAACCTGGAGAAAAAGTGCTTATACAGACACCTGTCTATAACTGCTTCTTCTCCTCCATCCGCAACAATGGTTGTGAATGTGTAGAAAATCCATTGATTTACGGAAACGGCACCTACCATATCGATTTCGAAGACATGGAAAGAAAAGCCGCTGACCCCGACACACGGTTGTTTATCCTCTGCAATCCTCACAACCCAGCCGGTCGTGTATGGACGCCAGAGGAGATGGAGCGGATGAATGCCATCTGCCAACGCCATGGTGTGATGGTGGTCGCCGATGAGATACACTGCGAACTCGTTATGCCAGGAAATCATTTCACCCCCTTCGCCTCTGTCTCGGATGCTTGTCAGAAAAATTCTATCACCTGCAACTCCCCCTCCAAATCTTTCAACACTGCAGGCTTGCAGATAGCAAATATTATCAGCAGCGATGCCGACGTCCGTGCACGCATCGACCGAGCCATCAACATCAACGAAGTCTGCGATGTCAATCCCTTCGGTGTGGAGGGTCTTATAGCTGCCTACAACGAGAGCGAGGAATGGATAGACCAACTCTGCGAGTATCTTGCCTCCAACTATCAGGCATTGCGAACGTATTTTGCCGAAAAAATGCCAAAATTGGGTGTCACCACCTTGGAAGGCACCTATCTGGTGTGGGTGGATATCCGTCCTCTGGGTATCGACTCCGACACATTTACCCACCTATTGCTCAAAAAAGGAAAGGTGTTGGTCAATAGTGGCACGATGTATGGCAAGGAAACTGGTGAGGGTTTCATCCGTATCAACATTGCCTGTCCACGCAGCCAACTGATGGAAGCATTAGAACGCATCCACCAAGTAATAGCTTCACTTTAAACAACAAAGAATAGTTATCATTATGTCACTAATCGACAAACACTACACATTCGACTATCCCGAGAACATCCAATCTGTGTATTACAAGATACTGTCTGTGACCAATCAAATGAAAGGTCTGAGGCTAATTGGGAACAACGACAATTCTTTTACTATTTTCATGGATGGCTCCATTACTTTTTGGTCTTGGGGAGAAAATGTCACAATCGCCTGCGAGTATCTTGACTACTACCATACGCGCATACATATTGACAGCCAACCAAAGTTAGCTACTACCTTGGTTGACTTCGGAAAAGGTAAAAGGAATATTAAGAATGTGCTGGAAGCAATAAGGATGGTGCTTCCATGATGGCATTTCAGAGAGCGTCTACTCCTCTTCCAGATACCATTTAGAATACCCCACATAGTGGGCAGCGAAGCTTTCTGCCTGATCGGGACTGGTTTTCTTGATGAATTTGGCAGGGACGCCTCCCCATATCTCGTGCTCTCCAATCTTAGTGCCTTGCAATACCAAGGCACCTGCCGCTACGATGGCACCTGGCCCCACCTCGGCATTGTCAAGTACTGTAGCCCCCATGCCTATCAATGCTCCGCGGCGTATGGTACAGGCATGAACAGTGGCATTGTGCCCTATCGACACATCATCCTCAATGATGGTGGGTCCAATCTTGTTGGTCACATGCACACAGGCACCATCCTGCACATTGACACGATTGCCCATATGCACATAGGCGACGTCGCCCCGCACCACGGCATTAAACCATATCGAGCATTCATCGCCCATTTCCACTTCACCTACGATAGTGGCATTTTCGCTAAAATAGCAGTCCTTTCCCCATTTGGGAGTAAGACCCTTGACAGATTTGATTAAAGCCATTATTTTTTATTTTCGGGAGTTAAAAATCGGAGTTAAAACTTGGAGTGATGAGGGGGAGTTATAAAGAGCCATTACCAAAATTACTCGATGAGTTCTTTTGCCTGTAGGGACGCGATGTATCGCGTCCGTGACAATAAGCTGCTAAACTGAAGACTCAACTTGTCGACTGCAAAATAGCATCCGTGGCCCCCGAATGCGATGCAACGAAGTCGCCAGCCTTTTCACTCGACTCTTTTAAGAAGTCATCATCTGAAATCAGTCGTGTGATAATCCGCTTAAAACTCTCGTCATCATGTATCTCAAAACCACCTTTTGCCGCAAGTAAATCCTGTGCTTCCTGAAAGCGTTTGTTGTTGGGGCCGAAGATGACAGGGATACCCCAGACGGCAGCCTCCAATACATTGTGGATACCCACACCGAAGCCACCACCCACATAGGCCACCTCGCCATAACGGTAGATACTTGACAGAAGCCCAAAGCAATTAATGATCAAACATTCTGCTTCGCGGGCTTCCTCGGGTGTTGTCTCTGTGTATAGCACGGTTTTGTGCTTCAATGCTGACTGTATCTGCTCCAAATGGTCATTGCCAATCACGTGTGGGGCGATGATGAGTTTCCAGTCACGATGTTTGTTGAAGAACTCAATGAAAATTTCTTCATCGGGTGGCCAACTTGAACCAGCAATAAAAATCTTATGTCCAGACTTGAACGCATCCACAATCGGCAACTGTTTGGCCTGTGCCTTAATCTCCAGCACGCGGTCAAAGCGAGTATCGCCAGTCACCGACACACAACGAATACCTAAGGTCGCCAACAAATCACGACTCTCTTCATTTTGCACGAAGAAATGGGTGATACATTTCAACACCCTCGAATACTCACGACCATACCACCGGAAGAACACCTGTTGCTGGCGGAAAATACTCGACACACTATATACAGGCACCTTCCGGTGCTTCAGAATATGAAGATAGTTATACCAAAACTCATATTTGATGAAGTATGCCTTTACGGGTCGTATTAGTCGCAGAAAACGGATGGCGTTGATGGGGGTGTCGAGAGGAAGGTAACAGATAATATCCGCACCCTCATAGTTTTTACGCACCTCATAACCTGAAGGCGAGAAGAAAGTCAGCAGAATCTTATACTCAGGATGACTTTTCCGCAATCGTTCCATCAGTGGCCTGCCCTGCTCAAACTCACCCAAAGAGGCAGCATGAAACCACACATATTCAGCCGACGGATCCACCTTTTCCTTCAACACACCAAATGCGGCACGCTCACCACGCCACATTTTGCGTACTTTTTTATTGAAAAGGCTATAAATAGCAACGCCGGCTAAATATATGTAGATGAGTATGTTGTACACTATGAGGAGATCAAGAGTTCAAGCTACTAAATCCTTTATTTCAAAACCTCTATTGCTCTTTTCAAGCGACTCAGAGTCTCCTCCTTGCCAAGGAATGCCGATATGTCGAACATTCCCGGTCCCTTGCCGATTCCCACGAGTGCAAGACGGAAAGCGTTCATCACATCACCGAGTTTATAACCACGGCGTTCTATCCATGCCTTCACCTCACGCTCTTGGTTTTCGATAGAGAAATCATCCAATTGTTCTAGCAGTGCAGAAAGTTCTCTCATCACGACAGCAGAGTCGGCCTTCCAGCGTTTGCGCACAGTCTTCTCGTCATAGGTTGTGGGTGGAATAAAGAAGAATGAACACAGAGGCCACAACTCTTTGACAAAATTCACACGGTCTTTCATCATAGCCACGACCTGTTCTATGCGTTCCATACTTTCGTCGATACCATTCCCTGCCACAATTGGCGCAAAGAGTTTGGCTATCTCTTCACTGCTCTTGTTGAGGATATACTCATGGTTGAACCATATACCTTTCTGATAGTCAAACTTTGCCCCCGACTTGGAACATCTTCCTAAGTCGAAAGCCTCTACCAGTTCTTTGAGCGAGAACACCTCCTGTTCTGTGCCAGGGTTCCATCCCAGTAATGCCAGGAAATTGAGTACTGCCTCGGGGAAATATCCACTCTCACGGTATCCCGACGACACGTCACCAGTTTTCGGGTCATGCCATTCCAAGGGGAATACGGGGAATCCCAAACGATCACCATCACGTTTTGAAAGTTTCCCTTTTCCTTCTGGCTTAAGCAACAGTGGCAGGTGTGCAAAACGGGGCATGCTATCTTTCCATCCAAAAGCATCGTAGAGCATTACATGAAGAGGTGAACTGGGCAGCCACTCCTCACCACGTATCACATGTGTGATTTCCATAAGATGGTCATCAACGATATTTGCGAGATGATAGGTAGGCAATTCATCCACACTCTTGTATAGCACCTTGTCATCGACAATGTCGCTCATGATTTTCACATCACCGCGAATCATGTCATCTAGATGAACAGCTACACCTGGCTCCACCTTAAAACGTACCACATATTGCACGCCATCGTCAATCATTGCCTGCACCTCCTCTGGAGGAAGTGTGAGCGAATTACGCATCCGCCCACGTGTTTGGGCGTCATATTGAAAATTAGGAGTGGCGGCACGCATGGCCTCCAATTCCTCTGGCGTGTCAAAAGCGATGTATGCTTTTCCCGCCTCTAACAACTGATCCACATAGCGCCGGTAGATTTTGCGACGCTCACTCTGACGATAGGGACCGTAATTCCCTCCGAATGACACGCCCTCGTCAAACTCTATACCCAACCATCTGAAAGCCTCAAGAATATATTCCTCGGCACCTGGCACAAAACGAGTGGAATCAGTATCCTCGATTCTGAGTACCAGACTACCACCATGCTGTTTTGCAAACAGATAGTTGAAAAGGGCGGTCCTAACACCGCCTATATGCAATGGCCCTGTGGGACTTGGTGCGAAGCGCACCCTAACTTTTTTCTCGTCCATGATTGTGAGTTTTTGAGTTTTGAGTATGTGAGTTTATAAGTTCAGAGGTTACACTTGTTGCTATCGGGGTATTGTCCCTTTAACTACTCTTTAACTACCCTTTAACTACTCTTTAACTTCTTTTCCAAATTCAATTAACTTGTCAACTATTATTAGAATATGCAAAATTAGTGTTTTTTTTCTGAATAAGGGAAAATAACCTATTATTTCAGCCTTTAATAATTGATAAAGTAACAAAAGGGACATAAATATACGCTGAAAAGACTACAAATGCACGTTTTTAAACATAAATAAAGAATATATGAGAAAAAAATTGTAATTTCGCCTTTTGAAACCAATACCATCCAGATTATGGGATATTTTTTTGACAGCGATGAGAATCCTATACGCAATACACTGACAAAAATCGCCTTGGTGGTCATCTCCACGGTCATCTTGGTATGGATACTTCCCAAGAAGCAAAACACCACGATAGAATTCGACTATAAAGAAGGAACGCCATGGAAGGGGGGCACCGTTATAGCGAAATTCAATTTCCATATCTACAAAAAAGACTCTCTTGTCAACCTTGAGAAAGAACAAGTACTGAAGAATTTCCAGCCATATTATAAAGTCGACAAAACCGTGGCACAAAGGGCATTGGAAGATTTTGACCTTGCCTTTACCGAAGAAGCCTATGGTGAATTGTATCGCGACAAAAACAAAATTGCCAACCTGCTGACGCAAGCCTATGAAAAACTGATTATCAATGATGAGGAACGGTCAAAACTCACGGTGGATACCATTCAGATTATCGACAACGAAGACAGCAAAACATCCTCCCCAACAGATATCCGCAACACCCTTACCACCCTTCAGGCATACGAATATATCATTGAAAACGAACAATTGGCCAATCACCGTGATCTGCTGTCCTCGTCAAATCTCAACAAATATATCCGTCCCAACTTGTTTTATGACAATGTGTGGTCGGAAGCGCGCAAAGAGGATATTGTCAAACAGAGTGTCGCTGTTTCCATCGGCGAGGTAAAAGAAGGAGAGAAAATCGTTGATACAGGCGAAGTAGTGACCAGTGAAATTGCCGATAAACTCCGCTCGATGGTCATTGAGATGGAGAGAAACGGCTTGAACAAAGAAGGAACCCACACCCTGCAGATTGGACAGACATTGGTTGTTGCCATCCTGATGATACTCTTCCTCTTTTATCTGCTACTCTTCAGGAAGAACTATTTCAACAAGCCACTCCACATCCTGATGCTATTTGCCATGATTCTGGTCTATCCCATTATCGTATCCATATTGGTCAGACATCAGCACACCCTCAACTCCATTTATCTGCTGCCCTTTGCCATGGTGCCTTTGCTCACCCGCGTGTTCCTCGACTCACGCACAGCATTCGTCACCCATGTCGTCATGATTCTTATCTGTTCTCTGGCTGTCACATACCGCTTTGAGTTCATCATCGTGGAAATAGCAGGAGGACTGGCCGCCATTTATGCACTGAGCGACCTTTCCAAACGAGCACATCTGTTCAGGGCAGCATTTCTTGTGGCCATCTGTTCTGCGGTGATGTACTACGCCGTCCAACTGATACAAAACGATGAGATGATTCCCGTGGACTCCACCATCTATCTGATATTCCTTATCAATGGCATACTACTCCTGCTTACCTACCCGATGATGTTTGTGATTGAAAAGGTATTTGGATTCACCTCCGTCGTCACCCTCTTTGAGTTGTCTGACTCCAGTCGTGGTCTACTGCTTAAACTCAGCGAGGTGGCTCCTGGCACTTTCACGCACTCTACCACTGTGGGTAATCTGGCTTATGAAATCGCCAACAAAATTGGTGCCAACGGACTACTTGTACGTACTGGCGCTCTCTATCACGACATTGGAAAAATGAGCAATCCTGTGTTTTTCACCGAAAACCAGGCCGGAATCAATCCCCACGACAAACTCACAGAACAAGAGAGTGCACGAATTATCATCAACCATGTGAAAGAGGGACAGCGGCTTGCAGAAAAATACAACCTACCCTCCAACATCAAAGACTTTATCCTCACTCACCATGGACAGGGAGTCGCTAAATATTTTTTCCTCAAATATCAAAAAGCCCATCCCAATGAAAATGTGGAAAAATCACCTTTCTCCTATCCTGGTCCAAATCCCTTCACTCGCGAACAGGCCATCCTGATGATGGTCGATTCCGTAGAGGCAGCCTCCCATTCGCTAAAAGAATATAATGACGAGGCCATCCGCACACTTGTCAATCGTATCATCGACACACAAGTGAATGAAGGTTATTTCACAGAGTGCCCTATCACCTTCCTCGACATCGCCACCGCCAAACAAGTACTCTTCGACCGACTGAAAAGCATCTACCACACCCGCATTCAATACCCGGGCCAAGAACAGCCCAAGGAGAACGAAGGAAAAGAAAGCAAGCTGAAGCGCAGAAAGAAAAGAAGAGGAAGGTTTTAGGCTTTAGACGCTTGTTCTGTAGCTACGCGGAAATTCTTAATAATTATTAAAATTACACTCACTTTGTTCGTATTTCGAACAATTTATATAACTTTGCAGCCAATTTCTAACAAATTATTATTAAAATGTGTAAAAAAAGATGGTTTGGTATGGCCTTAGCCATACTGGTTTCAACAAACGTGTCAACATTTGCCGGAGGCATTCTCACAAACACCAATCAAAGCGTACTTTTTCTTCGTAACCCCGCTCGTGACGCTGCTATCGGTCTCGACGGTGTCTATTCCAACCCTGCAGGTGTGCTCTTCCTCGGCGAAGGGTTCCATATTGGTTTCAACTGGCAATATGTTCGTCAGACGCGCACCGTTACTTCTCAGAATCCACTATACACACTGGGCTATAAAAACAACAACCTGGCCGATAAGATTTTTGAGGGCGTAGCCAATGCTCCCTTTGTCCCCTCCCTTCAGGCAGCCTACAACACTGGTAACTGGAGCTTCCAGTTCAATTTTTCAGTGCTCGGTGGCGGTGGTAAATGTGAATTCGAACATGGTGTGGGAACTTTCGAGAAAGCCGTGGGTTCTATCGCACAACGACTGTCCAATGTCTCTGCCCAACTCAACCAGCAACTCAGTCCTCTGGGCGTCAGTGTTCCTTCAGTGACAGGCTATGACATGGATGCCTATATGAAAGGCCAGCAATACTATTTCGGCTTCCAGTTGGGTGCCGCACGAAAAATCAATGAGAATCTGTCCGTATATGGTGGTCTGCGACTGCTCTATGGTATAGCCACCTACGAGGCCCGCATCAACAATATCCGTGTGATGGATGGAGCTAATGGCATTACACTGCCACAATATTTCGAAGGTGTCATCGGCGGTATCGTCAATGCTCGCACAAAAGTTCAAGCCGGAATCCAACAATATGTCGATGCTTATATGGCAGCCGGCATGACACAGGAACAAGCCATGCAGCAGCCTACAGTACAGGAACTGACAGCCAAAAGTCAACAACTGCAGGCCGTGGGCGAGGAGTTGGCCTCCAGTGCTGAGTCTTTGGCACCCTATGCCAATGGTATGAACTTGAAATCCGACCAAACTGGCTGGGGTGTGTCACCTGTCATCGGCATCGACTACAAGATTGGCCGACTGAACCTGGCAGCAAAATATGATTTTAAGACTCGAATGCGAATGAAGAACAATTCCACATTGGAAGAAGCCTCTGTAGTGGAAGCCACCAACAAATACATCGATGGTACCAGTGTGCCTGAGGATGCTCCCGCTCTTCTCGCCCTGGGTGCCCAGTGGTCGGTGACCGACGCTGTACGTCTGAACTTAGGCTATCATCATTTCTTCGACAAGAACGCCCACTGGTATCAGCACAGTGAGAAAGACCTCGATGGCGACACCAATGAGTTCCTCGCTGGAGGAGAATGGGATGTCACAAAACGCTTGCAAGTGAGCGGTGGCGCCCAACTCACCCGTTACCAATTGTCAGACAAATACATGAACGACATGTCATTTGTGGTTAACTCCTGGACATTTGGCTTGGGTATAGGTTATCAGATTACTGACAAAGTTAAGGTAAACGCTGCCTATTTCCAGACCAACTACGACAACTACGATATGGACACCCAGGCACAGTCAATCGCTGGAATGGGTCTTGAAATTCCTGCCGGCCACGACTCTTTCACCCGCACCAATAAAGTGTTAGGTCTGGGAGTGGAAATCACACTTTAAGGGAAATAAGGAGTTATAATTGGGAGTTATAATTGGGAGTTATGAAAGGGAGTTAAAGGGCCAATACTTTTAGGGGAGTTTGGGAGTTAGTCGGGATTACGTAATAACGATATACCCCAATTCCCAATTCCTAATTTCTAATGTCTAATTTCTAATTCCTAATTAATCATACCTCTCACCCCTCACCCCTAAAAAACAACGGATCTACATCGAAATACAAT
>JAFZAE010000221.1 GCA_017548385.1 Prevotella sp. | reverse complement strand
TCAACTCATAGTCGGTGAATGTCTGGCAGAGGATGCTTTCCACACACCTCCCCAAATGTTGCTCCACCATATAGACAGGGATGATGATACTTAGTTTCATGTTGCAAAGATAGTGCAAGCCGAGAGAAATACAAAATGAAAAATCATTTTTTTCACTTTTATTTCCGAGGTGCCGCCTATCTTATATAAATATAGTGAAAGCCGAAGACAATGCAAAATAAAAAGCCTGATTTTTTGTTTTCATTGTTGAGACGCAGCCTATCTTATGCAAAGTAATTCAACTTCGCAAGTTATGAAAAGCAATATGAGAATGCCCTATCGGGGCATGATATGGGTAGCCAGCCATTTCAATGGCTGGAATAATATTAGGTGGGTAATGTGGCATGCCTTTAGGTATGCAATATCAGATGTAAATAATAACAAACGTTAAAAAATACTCAACTATTGTCCTTTTAACTACCCTTCAATGCTTTTTAACTACCCTTTAACTACTGAGAGTTGAGCGAATGCGAAACTTGAATAAAATACAAAATGTAGTTTCTCTTTTCACATAATAAAACACATTTTTTCACGTTTTATTAAAAATATGAAAAAGACAGACAAGTCCGACAGTTATTCTCACGTTTTGAAGTACACTGGTGTCTTCGGTGGTGTACAGGGGGTGAGTATTCTGGTGGGTATCATCAGAAACAAATTGGTTGCGATGATACTGGGACCTGCAGGCATGGGCCTTGTTTCTCTGTTTAATTCCACTATCAATCTTCTTTCCAATTCCACTAACCTCGGTATCTCGATGAGTGCCGTGAAAAATATCTCAGAAGCATTTGACAAAGGGGATGATGTCAAATTGAGACATAGTGTGAAAATGATTCGTTCATGGTGTCTGTTGACAGCACTGATCGGTATGTTTGTCTGTATCGTATGTAGCCCTTTGCTTAGTCGGTGGACTTTTGGATGGGGAGACCACACTCTCCATTTTGTGCTGCTCTCATGTGTTGTGGGGATGATGGCAGTGACTGGCGGCGAATTGGCTATTCTCAAAGGGACACGTCGTCTCAGGAAATTGGCAGTCATTTCTGTATATAATGTGTTGGCTGCACTTTTCACCTCTGTGCCGCTTTACTATTTCTTTGGCGAGGCAGCCATTGTGCCTTCACTCATTGTCATGGCATTCACACAGATGTTACTGACCATTTTCTATTCCTACAAACTCTACCCCCTTAGTGTTTCTGGAGACCGGCATCTGCTTGGTGAAGGGATGAGTATGGTCAGGCTAGGTGTGGCTTTTGTGATGGCTGGTATTTTGGGGAGCGGTGCGGAGTTTGTTATACGTTCCTATCTTAGCTACAACTCTTCACTTGAGACCGTCGGACTGTATAGTGCTGGTTATATGATGACAATCACTTATGCTAGTATGGTGTTCTCGGCAATGGAGACGGATTTTTTCCCAAGGCTTTCAGCATGCAAGGGAGGTATAACCACAACCAATACTATTGTTAACCGACAAATTGAGGTGTCTTTCCTCTTGATGGCACCTATGATGGTTTTTTTCACCATCGGATTACCGATACTTCTGCCCTTGCTTTATTCGGGACAGTTCACTGGAGTAATTGGCATGATGCAAGTGATGGTTTTTGCTATCTATCTGAGGGCGCTGAAGTTGCCAATCGCTTATCTTCCACTCGCGAAAGGCGACTCATGGTCATATCTGCTGCTTGAGGCAATTTATGACGTGGTCATCGTGGTGTTGGTAATATTAGCTTTCAACAGATGGGGACTTGTTGGTTGTGGTGTGGCCATGGTCATTGCAAGCATCATTGATTTTATGGTTTTGCTGGTCTTTGCACATTATAAATATGGTTTTCATCTGTCATCAAGTGTCAAATTATACGCTTTGATGCAACTGCCTTTTGGCATAGCTGCTTATTTGCTTACGCTTGTTAATATCCCATGGATATATTGGGGCGGAGGCATTATGCTTGGGATTGCAAGCACAATGATATCATTGGCCATCTTGCGTCGCAAAACCACTCTATGGGAATCGTTGAAAAAACGATGGGGAAGGAGGAACACAGATGACTAAAGTGTCGGTGCTTACGGCGGCTTATAATGCGGGTAAATACATTGCTGCATGTTTGGACTCTCTTTTAGCGCAACTCTATACTGACTTCGAAGTTATCTGTGTTGATGATGGTTCAACTGACAATACATCACAGATATTACAGGAATATAGTGAGAAAGACGACCGGGTGGTCATTGTTAAATTGGATGTGAACGGAGGACAGGCAAAGGCACGAAATATTGCACTAAAACACGCAAAGGGAGAGTATATTTGTATGCTTGACGCCGATGATTGGATGTCGCCAGACGCCATACAAAGTGCTATTGAGGTTTTTAACAATCATCCCAAGACTGACTGTGTGCTTTTCCAAGTCTGCGAGGTCTATGATGATAGGCAGCGTACTTATCCTTTGCCTAATTTTCTAGAACTTTCAGGAACTGAGGCGTTTGAAAAAAGCCTAACTTGGGAGATTCATGGTCTCTACATGGTTAGGGCCTCAATTCATCATAGTTTTCCATACGACGACTCTTCCAAGTCGTATAGCGATGATAACACAACACGTATGCATTACTTGCATAGCCGTGAGGTCAGACAGTGCAAGGGCGTATATTATTATCGCCAACATCAGGAGTCTGTGACCCATCATGTCGGTGTCAGAAGGTTTGACTATCTTCGTGCCAACGAGAGTATGCGTCGGCAGATGATAGACGCACAGGTGGAAACACGATTGTTGACCCTCTATGAAAAGGTAAGATGGCTCAATCTAATAGATGTATATTTGTTTTATTACAAGAATCGCCGACAATTGAGTCACGAAGATCGTCAATTCGGTATTCGTGAAATGCGAAGGGTGTGGGGAAACATCGATGTGTCGTGCCTACCTAATCGTCTTAAGTGGAAATTCGGATATATGCCTTTTCGCTGCTCTTGGGTGCTATTTCGTTTGCAAGAGGAATCTTATTTTTTCTTAAGGTCACTACTTGGGAGAAACTAATTGTCTAAAAAATAACATTATTGTTAATAACTAAATTCCTATATACATGAGAAAAATTACCTTAATCCTATTACTCTTTATGGCACTGACAATCAATGCCGCTGAACCAGTGCAATTATGTAATGTTTTTGGACGACAGGCTGTTTCACTGAATGGTGCGTGGAACTACATTGTGGATGTCCAAGAAGAAGGATTCTACGACTACCGCATGAATGAAAGCCGGTGGGGATTCTTCCAGAATGCTAAACCCTCAAAACCAGAGGACCTTATAGAATATGATTTCGACAAATCACCTATTATGCAAGTGCCGGGTGACTGGAACACGCAGGATCAACGGCTGTTCTTTTATGAGGGATGTGTATGGCTGAAACGAGACTTTAACTATACCATTACCCCTGGCAAAAAGACTTTGTTGCATTTCGGGGCTGTCAATTATGAGGCAGTTGTTTATGTCAACGGGAAAAAAATAGGACGGCACGAAGGAGGTTTTACACCATTTTGCTACGATGTTTCCGACTTACTACACAATGGTGTGAATAACGTGATTGTAAAGGTTGACAATAAGCGCAAAGCAGAGAATGTGCCTACTCAGATTTTCGATTGGTGGAACTATGGCGGGATAACACGTGATGTGTCTCTGGTTACCGTACCTGAGAAATATGTTGAGGATTATGTGTTGAGACTTCAGGGAAAGAACACACGTGTATTGGAATTCTCTGCTCAGGTCCACGGGGCTATGGCTGGTGAAAGAGTGACTCTTCACATTCCGGAACTAAAGAAAAAAATGGAGATGGTGACGGATGAAAATGGAAGAGTAATGGTTTCATTTAAGTCGAAACCACAATTATGGTCACCTGAAAATCCCAAGTTATATAAGGTCATGGTGGAATGTAATGGGGAAACTATCAACGATGAAATAGGATTCAGAACCATAGAAACACAGGGAAAACAAATTCTTCTCAATGGTAAACCCGTTTTCCTCTGTGGTATTAGTATACATGAGGAAAAAGCATATGGCGGTGGTAGGGCAAACTGCACAGAGGATGCCATCACATTGCTCAATTGGGCTAAGGATCTGGGATGTAATTTCGTCAGACTTGCACATTATCCACATAATGAGTGGATGGTCAGACAGGCTGAACGGATGGGAATTATGGTGTGGTCGGAAATCCCTTGTTACTGGACAATTGCATGGACCAACCCTGCCACATTTGAGAACGCAAAAAATCAGCTCCACGACATGATTTGCCGTGACCGTAACCGTGCCAATGTTATTATCTGGAGTATTGCTAATGAAACGCCACATTCTGATCAGAGAGACGATTTTCTAGGTAGGTTGGCAACCTATGCTCGCACATTGGATGACACACGGCTTATTAGTATGGCGATGGAGGTTACATCGGCGTCAAATTATGTCAACCGCCTGAGTGATAATATGAATAAATATGTTGATGTCATTAGTTTCAACGAATATATAGGTTGGTACCGCGATGTGCATGATGCACCTAATATGACATGGGAAATCCCTTATGAAAAACCGGTCATCGTCAGCGAGTTCGGCGGTGGGGCCAAACAAGGGTATCGTGGTGATGTCAATCAAAGGTGGACGGAGGATTTTCAGGCAAATCTCTATAGAGAGAATTTGAAAATGCTCGACAAAATCGAAGGATTGGCGGGTACGACACCATGGATACTCAAGGATTTCCGGTCACCAAGAAGGGTGCTGCCAGAAATACAGGAATACTACAACAGAAAAGGAGTGGTAAGCGATGATGGAAAACGTAAACTATCTTTCGACATCCTTCGTGATTGGTATTCTGCCAAAGCCAAAATCTACAAATAGTGACAGTTATTATTTCTAAAATCATGGTATATATGGTTGTTGGTTTGTCAGGAGAATATACAAATTCCTTGGGATTCTTTTGGTATTAAGAAAACTATTCATTACTTTTGCAATGGAATTGAAATTGATTCTTTGAACAACACCATTCCATATTTACCTAAGATCTAACGTTAGGCATTATGACACTGATTATCGTCTCCATATTGCTGATAGGTTATCTGTTGATTGCCACTGAGAAGTTGACAAATGTCAACAAGGCTGCGGTGGCTATCTTTGCGGGTACAGTGGGGTGGGTGCTGTATATCTGCTATGGAAGCGATTTCGTCATGCGTGAGCATCAAGGCGATTATGTAGACTTCCTCAATGGTGCGGTGGCAACAAGTAGTGCCGTTAAACACTATATAGCACAGAATGTCTTTCTAAAGTATGTCGCAAAGGCAGCAGAAGTGGTGCTTTTCCTCATCTCCACCATGACTATCGTACAGATTTTGCATAGTAATGGCTGTTTTGATTTTCTCACACCATGGATTCGGACGAGGAAAAGCAGAAAATTGCTATGGATGCTCTCGGCGATTACCTTCCTGATTTCTGCAAATTTGGACAACCTCACCACAACCATCTTGATGCTGACCATCATGCACAACTTGGTGTCACAACGACGGCAGCGTATGATTTATGGTAGTGCGGTGCTTTTGGCTGCGAATATGGGTGGGGCATTGACCGTCATTGGTGACCCTGCTGGAATCGTATTGTGGAATGAAAATGCCGTCACAGCGACAGGATATTCCATGTCATTGCTTATCCCCTGCCTTCTTGCCTCTGTTTTGCCTATCTATTTATTGGGACGTATGTTGCCTGAGCGCGTAGAAATAGAGTGGAAACCCATGCCATATAGAGGGGATGACACCAATCTCAATACATGGCAAAGACTGCTTATGCTCTTCGTGGGCATCGGTGGATTGTGGTTTATACCTACTTTCCATAGCATTACCAAATTAAGTCCTTTTCTTGGGGCTCTCTGTGTGCTCTCTGTGCTGTGGGTGGTCAACGAGGTATTTAATCATAAACTGATTAAATCTGGTGTGGAAACAGACCGCAGAACACCTCGCTTGATGCAATATGGTGTTATTCAGATGATTCTTTTTGTTATGGGAATCATGTTGGCTGTAGGTGTGGTGCAGGAAACAGGGGCAATTAGATGGCTAGCAAAGGTTTGCGACACCTATTTGCATAATATTTGGATTATGGGGGTCCTCGCATCGCTAATCAGTACAGTACTTGATAACTTCGCCACTGCATTAGGGTTCTTCTCACTATATCCCGTAAACGATGCTACTCAAGTGGTTGGCTACGCTGCAGATTTTGGTCTCAATGGATATTATTGGAAGGTCATTGCATACGCTTCGGCTGTGGGTGGAAACATACTTGCCATAGGCTCTATGGGGGGGATTGCCTTAATGAATACGGAGCATATTCATGTGGGGTGGTTCTTCCGCAATGTAGGTGTGAAGGCGTTGATCGGTGGTGCGGTTGGTCTTATTGCAATGATTATTACAGCCTTGATATAATAAATGTGCTAGACGAACTCAGGATCTAAAAAATAAGTAAAAATTTACATGGAGACATATAGGAAAAACTATTCCTCTATGTCTCTCTTTCTTTATTGTTAAGATTAAATTTCAATATAAAATTCATTATTTACCAATAAAAATCAGTTTAATATTTGGATATAGAATAAAAATTTGTTACTTTTGCCTTGACTTTAAAAAAATCAGAGAAACAAACATATAAAAAAATCTATAAAAACACAGCTTATGTCACAAATCAATGGACACATTTCACAGATCATCGGCCCGGTCATTGACGTTTATTACGAGACACAGGGGTTGGATCCGGAGAAAGTGCTACCCAAAATCCACGACGCATTGAAAATCAAACGAGCCGATGGCCGTGACCTCGTTGTAGAGGTTCAGCAACATATTGGTGAGGATACGGTGCGCTGCGTGGCTATGGACAATACCGACGGACTGCAGCGAGGTCTTGAAGCCATCACGACAGGCAGTCCAATTCTGATGCCGTCAGGCGACCAAATTAAAGGACGTATGCTCAACGTGATTGGGCAGCCTATTGATGGCATGAACGAACTCGACATGAAGGGCGCATATCCCATCCACAGGGAAGCACCCAAATTTGAGGAACTATCCACACAAAAGGAAATGCTCTCTACTGGTATCAAAGTGATTGATCTACTCGAGCCATACATGAAGGGCGGAAAAATCGGACTTTTTGGTGGTGCTGGTGTAGGCAAGACCGTGCTTATCATGGAGCTGATCAACAACATCGCCAAGGGACACAATGGTTATTCCGTATTTGCTGGTGTTGGTGAGCGTACACGTGAAGGCAACGACCTCATCCGTGAGATGATTGAGAGTGGCGTGGTGCGCTATGGCGAGAAATTCAAAAAAGCCATGGACGAGGGTAAGTGGGACCTCTCACTTGTGGACCCAGAGGAACTGAAGAAAAGTCAAGCTACACTGGTCTATGGACAGATGAATGAACCACCTGGTGCACGTGCTTCCGTGGCACTCTCTGGACTGACTGTGGCTGAAGAATTCCGCGACAGGGGTGGTAAAGACGGAGAGGCTGCTGATATACTCTTCTTCATTGACAACATTTTCCGATTCACGCAGGCTGGCTCTGAGGTGTCAGCGTTGCTTGGACGAATGCCATCGGCTGTTGGATACCAGCCCACTTTAGCTTCTGAGATGGGTACAATGCAAGAACGAATTACATCTACAAAGCGTGGGTCTATTACCTCGGTTCAGGCGGTATATGTGCCTGCCGACGACCTTACCGACCCTGCTCCTGCAACAACTTTCACACACCTTGACGCAACGAC
>JAFZAE010000220.1 GCA_017548385.1 Prevotella sp. | reverse complement strand
GGCTTGTCGGCATTGTCTTCCCACTTCAGCATCAACCAGAAGACCACAGCAGTGAATAGCGAGCTATAAGCATAAACCTCGCCTTCAACGGCAGAGTACCAGAACGTGTCGCTCCAGCAGTAAGCCAAGGCACCCGTCATGGCTGCACCTTCGATGGCCACTAACTGTGCTCCTGTCTGCACCCATCCGTTCGTACAAATGAGCTTGCGAGCCAGATGAGAGATGGTCCAGTATAGGAACAGGATGCAGAAGGCACTCAGAAGTGCATTCATGATGTTCACCATCAGCGCCACCTTGCCGGGGTCGTTAGTCAGCTGTGTGAACAGATTGCCCGTCAGCATAAAGAAGGGTGCTCCTGGCGGATGACCGACTTCCAGCTTGTAGGCCGTGGTGATGAACTCTGGGCAATCCCAAAACGAGGCCGTGGGTTCGACGGTAGAACAATACGTGAAAGCGGCAATGGCGAAGGCCAGCCACCCCAGCAGATTGTCTACTAAACGAAAGTGCTTCATAATTTGGCTATTTGACGATTTACGATATACGATTTTGCGCATAATGCGGTGCAAAAGTAGTCAATTTCATTGGAATGAACGAATAAAAAGCAAAGAAACTTCATTTTTCATCATTCATTGTTCACTTTTTGCTTTCTTTGGCACATACATGATGGCAGGAACCATCAGCACATAGCCGATAAAGCAGGGGATGGGTGCCACTTTGATGCGGCGGGCATCGAAGGCACCGGGACCAGGTGCGGCGGCAAAGCGACCGCCTACGGTGTTGCGGACATCTGTTTCGGGAAGCATCAGCACACAACCCGCTACAATTAACACGACGGCGATGCCTGTCAACACATAGTTCATTCTTGCGAAGGCACTATACCACGATGCCTTCCTGCATTTCTCCTTGTTGTCTTTCTGTTTCATTTTCGTTCTTGTTTTGAGAGGTTAGACATGAGCAATTGCAATTGCGGTGCAAAGGTAGACAACCGACCCGTTTCCCTCCAAATATTCTGTCTGACATTTGTCTGACAATTCCCTGACATTTGTCTGACAATGGCTTCAAACATTTGTGTTTAAGGGGATTTGAGAGTCCGGACTTACCCTCTTGGAGGATGCCTTAAAGGTTATCATCTTTTTAAAGACGCTATGAAGGTAGAAGCGTCTCCTCTCAATCGAATAGGAAGAAAACATCCCGTCTCTCTCTTGTGTACGCGCATACATGTAATTTCCCGAAAAGAACCATCACATCCATCACTAAATGGGGTAAGCCACAGATTAACAAGGCGTAAGGGAGTGATGGATGTAGTGATGGATGGGTGATAGAAGTGATGGATGTCACCCCGTTTTAATAGTTATTAACGGATAAGCCGTAGGTTTTTACTTGTACGTGAAGGTCTTCGTGACAACAGGCTTTTCACGAATTGGGATAAATAACAGCACAAGTTGAGGTAAATGCCTGCATTTTCCGCCATCTACTGGCAGGGGAAAGGGAAAATACCATTGATGGTACGGAAGAATACCATTAACGGTACAAAAGAATACCATCAATGGTACGCGGCAGAAGACTTAGGTTAAGTTTCTTTCCTAGGCAATCCTCTCCATACGTCATAGCTCTTACTGGTGCGCGATAATGAAGCTATGAGGCAATTCGTATCTAAGACAATCTTTAGTCATCAATAAATATAGGGTGTATGAAGATGCTCTTTCAAGATTGCCTCCTCCTTTTCGCTACTCCATTCGCCTTGTTCACACAAGGTGTCCATTCCTTCCTCCACCTTCTTGAAGAAATAGTCACACAATGCAGCTTTGATTTCCTTCATCTGCTCGTCAGTTCTCACATAGGAGAACATCTTCAGCAGCTGTAACTGCATGGGATTGAATACTGTAGCTTGGTTCGGTGAAGCCTGTGCCATTTTAATCCAGTTTATAAAGATGAGGATATGAGATGTGTACTGTCATTACTGAAAGCACGGCGCAAAGGTAGGGAGTTTCTTCGGAACCGCAAAGAGAAAGGGTGGAAAAGTGCAATGAAACAGGCAAAAACATGGATAAAAGTGGGGATTTGTTTCATGCTTTTAAGTATTATGTGTAATTTTGCGGCGGAAAGATGTAAAACCAGTTTAGTATGAAACGTATTATTCTCTCACTTTTCGTTGTGTTGCCCCTGCTGGCTGCGGCCAAGGGCGACAAGGACACACGTCTGATTGTCATCACCATCGACGGCTTGCGGTGGCAGGAAATCTTTACCGGAGCTGACAGCTTGCTGGCCAGTCAGAGCAAGTATGTTAGGGATGTCAACCTCGTGAAAAGCACTTACCTCCAGTCAACGTCTGAAGAGCGTCGGACGGCATTGATGCCTTTCGTGTGGAACACTATTGCCAAGCAGGGCATCCTCATCGGTAACCGCAACAAGAACAGCCAGATGCGAGTGGCCAACAAGACAAACATCTCCTATCCGGGTTATAGCGAGATGATGACGGGCATGGTGGATGAGGCCATCAAGAACAATGATCCCGTGAACAATCCGCACCGCAACGTGCTGGAAGCGGCCAACGCGGACAAGCGTTATCAGGGCAGCGTGATGATGTACGGTTCCTGGAAATCGACCCGCTTCGCCATCCATAACGAGCAAGCTGGCATTCCCGCCAGTGTGGCTTTCGAAAACCATGTCTCCAAAAAGCAGACGCCCCGCCTCCAAATGCTCGACCGAATGCAGGCAGGTATGCC
>JAFZAE010000024.1 GCA_017548385.1 Prevotella sp. | reverse complement strand
CTATTGGGAGTTATAATGAGGAGTTATGAAGGGGAGTTATGAAGGGGAGTTATAATGAGCCATTACCTTTCCTAATTCCTAATTATTCCCCCTCTTCTCAAAAAAACTAAAGTCTAGAGTCTTGCGCCTAAAGTCTATTTTTTCAATTCCCAATTCCCAATTCCTAATTCCTAATTAATCATACGAAAACATAAACAAGAGGGTACGCCAAAAATCGTGGCGCACCCTCTTTCAGAAAAAAGATATTTAAGAAATAATTGTTTGTCAAATGGAAATACACGGGGTATTGCCCCTATGGTCGTTCATTCTGTTAATCACCAGGGATTAACAATGGTTTGAACGTGTTGTCCGTCCATTTCAAATCATAATATGTCGGTTCACAACTGTCTTCACCCGTGTCTTTGTAGAGTGTGAGTTCGATATCCTTTCCTTTCTGGGGAAGTCGTATCATGAAGTCATCATAGTCGGCTTTTTTCGCCGCTTTTTCCACCACAGCCATGATCTCCTTGTCGGGAGTCATTGTCTTTGTTGCTGGGTCGTAGTCATAGAACATAAATTCTGACACAGGATCACTCGTCTCGTACTCTTCTCGCAGATAGACACCAACCAGAGAATGGCCATTTGGACGTTTCCAGTAGCACATTTCAGTAAATTGATCAAATTGGTATGCCATGAAGGACTTGATGTAGCCAGCAGAAATATCACTGTTTACGATGCATTCCTCCTTTTCTTCGTTATATTTTTTCGGGTCATCCATATACTTCAGCATATTAGCATTGGGCGTATATGCGTTATATTGATTGCAGAATGCCTTGGCGAAGTCATTGATGTTTGCCTGGGCTTCTTTGGGTGATACTTCGATAGGCTGTTTTTTCCAACTCTCAACGATTTTTCCTATATCGGTTGATACATCCTCGTCATCAGACGTTGCTGTGGCATCATCCTCATTCGTTGTCGATTCAGCTTTCTCTTCATCAGTCTTCTTCTCTGTTGTGCCCTCTTTGCTACATCCCACGGTGAAGGTCATACAAATAGCGGCAAACAAAAGCAGCCATTTGCCAATAGTTTTATTCTTTCTCATAGTTTTGATATTTGATTAATGATTTTTACGTTATGGATTGTTCAGGAATGAATCCTCTGCCAAAAAGAAGAAATATCTTTATTTGACAACCTTTTTCTCCCCTCCGATGATATTGATACCATGCTGGGGATGGTTGAGGCGCTGCCCCTGCAGGTTGTAAATGTCGGCAGGGCGAGCGTTGTCTGGCTGTTGGAGAACTTCGACAGCATCCGGTGCATCATAGATGGCGTCGTATTCACTCATCGCCTCGGCAAAGCGGGCATCGAGATCTGACAGGCGGTAGAGACCGTCACTGTTGGCAGTTAGTCCTTTCACCGTGACAGACTTCACCATCGGTGGCACATCGAGCGAGAGCAATGTACGCCCTTGCAACTGTTCAACAGCTTGATAGACCAGGTTCACGGCAACATACTCCTCTGTGCCGTCGCTCCATTTCTCGAACACGAGTTTCGATCCGATGGGTGTGTGCAGTTCCAGGGCATGTTCTGTCTCTGGGAATTCCAGACCGAGGGCAGCACCGATGCTGGCCAGGTTGGAGTCATGGCCACAGAGAAACATAAACTTGCGGTCCTGACGTTGCAACTCTTCACGGATGCGACTCACCAGCGGGTTGGCTATATTGACGGCAGCAGCATGAGTGGTGAAAAGCAGCCCGTCGTAGACAATCTTGACGTTGCAGATGGCGCGCCACTGTTCCTCGGTCAGTTCATGGCCGAAGGCTGTCATGCTCTCTGTCTCATAACATTGCAGCACGAGTGCGTCGGCAACACTGTTGGCCAACGTATAGCCGCCAGTCATTTTAGGCTCGTCACCCTTCTCTATCTTGAACTTTGTGTCGTCATACCAGAAGTGTGTTGTGTCACCCTGTAGCGCGGCAGGCGAATGTGCCATGTCGAGCACCTCCTCCATCAGGTCGAGTGTGGCTTGCTGGGCATTCATCCATGCCTGGGGTCCTCCATGCAGGGCCTGCATCTCGTCGAGTACTTGTTGGCGGTATGCGTCGTTCATCTTTGTGAACTGAGGGGTAAAAACGGGATCCATCTTGTCCTCTTCGTACTTATGAGTGATTTTCACGTTGGCGAAGGGCAGGAAACCGGCAGAGAAATATTTGGCCGTAGCAAAAGTACGCTGTCGGGAGTTGGCATAGAACAACACCTCTTCCCCCTCAGGACGGTAGTTATCGGGCAGAAGTCCCTCGCTGACCACCCACTGGCGGAAAAATTGTCCCATTTCTGTTTCCAGCACACCACCACGCAGCGATAACTGACTGCTTGGCGACGACCAATGGAACCACTCATATGGTGTGACACGCTGATAGGCAGCACCGCCCGACGACAGCGGCGAGCGGATGTTATGGCGACTCATCACCACCACTTCTTTCAGTTCATACTTTGCATGAAAGTTGTCCGGGCGTTTTATCTGTGCCTGTGCACTGATGCCGCACAGTGTCAGGATGGCAACAACTAAGTTTATGGTATACTTCTTCATCATTTTCATGTGGGTTTATTTCTGCATCAGTTCAACAGCACGTTTGAAGATGGGGTTGGTCTCGTTCATCACCTGGAAATACTCCGACATATCCCATAGGTCACGCGCTACGAGGGCTTTCAACTGTTTGCGCAGGTAGGGTAGGGTATGGGCCAGTTCATCGTCATCAGTAGGCTTCACATCATCGTTGGCGGCTTTCTGGATGATACCGTCGATAACTTCCTGTGGAATTTCAAAGTGGGCATTGAAATCCTCGAATGTCTTGTATTGTTTTTTCAGAGCCTTGCGATGTTCGTCAATGTATTTCAGGTTGGCATTGATGATGTAGCTCTTGGCCGACAGTTGTCTGTGGAACTTGGTATATTGTGTGGTGTCGAGTGGCACGAAGTGGTCGGGCATGATGCCGCCGCCGCCATAGACTGTGCGGTGTTCACGCAGGGTGTAGTATTTCAGCGAGTCAGCGAAATGGATGCTATCGGCACTGGTAAACTCACCATTTTTGTAGCGGTTCTCGAGATCGTGGGCATAGTCTTCTTTCTTGCCCTTGGTATAGGGTTTTTGGATACAGCGCCCCGAGGGAGTGTAATAGTGTGCGATGGTAAGCCGTATCATCGACCCGTCGGGGAATTCCAAAGGCCGCTGCACAAGACCTTTGCCGAAGGAGCGGCGACCGACGATGATGCCACGGTCTTGGTCTTGGATGGCACCGGAGAGGATTTCTGAGGCAGATGCACTGTATTCGTTGATGAGCACACATACTTTTCCCTTGAACAACTCCTTGGAGCCGTCGGCATAGTACTCGCGGCGTGGTGAACTGCGTCCCTCGGTATAGACAATCATCTCACCCTTGTTCAGGAAATCGTTGACGATATAGACTGCTGTCTGCAAATATCCACCGCCATTGTCTTGCAAGTCGATGATGAGGTCTTTCATGCCTTGATTTTCCAGTTTGCCCATGGCTTCGCGGAACTCATCGTAAGTGGTGGCACCGAAATTGCCGATGCGTATGTATCCAAGG
>JAFZAE010000219.1 GCA_017548385.1 Prevotella sp. | reverse complement strand
GTCAACTTAACATAGTATCAACTCGTCAACTTGTCAACTCGTCAACTTGTCAACTAAATATAATAAAATGTCCATTCAAGAGAAAACCGATATAGAGAGCCGTGTCGTAGATGTGCTTCGCACTGTCTTCGACCCAGAGATACCCGTCAACATCTATGACCTGGGACTAATTTACAGAATCGAATTAAAGGAAGACGGAGTGCTTGAAATCGACATGACTTTCACCGCCCCCTCCTGCCCTGCCGCCGACTTCATCCTTGAGGATGTGCGTCAGAAAGTGGAGAGCGTGGAAGGTGTTTCTTCTGCCGATGTGCAGATGGTTTTTGAACCCGCCTGGGATCAAAGTATGATGAGCGAGGAAGCTCGCGTAGAACTGGGATTTGACTGATGCATAAAAACGTATATTTTCTCTCCGATGCCCATCTGGGCTCCTGGGCTATAGAACATGCCCGCACACAAGAGCGACGACTGGTAAGATTTCTTGACAGTATCAAGGAGAAAGCCTCCGCCATCTATCTTTTGGGCGACATGTTTGATTTCTGGAATGAGTACCGCTATGTGGTGCCCAAAGGTTTTACCCGCTTTCTTGGCAAATTGTCCGAACTGACCGACATGGGGGTGGAAGTGCATTATTTCACCGGTAACCATGACATTTGGACCTATGGTTATCTGGAGCAGGAATGCGGGATGATTGTACATCGTGAGCCCATCACCACAGAGATTTACGGCAAGGTTTTCTATCTGGCCCATGGCGACGGCCTTGGCGACCCCGATGCGAAATTCAAATTCCTGCGCCGCATGTTCCACAACCGCACCTGTCAAGTGTTGCTAAATTCCGTCCATCCTCGATGGGGAATGTCGCTTGGTATGAACTGGGCTAAGAAAAGCCGGATGAAACGTATCGACGGCAAGGAACCTCCCTATCAGGGTGAAGACCGTGAGCATCTGGTGCTCTATACCAAAGAATATCTCAAGACACATCCCGACATCGACTATTTCATCTATGGACATCGTCACATCGAATTAGACCTGATGTTATCACGCAAGGCACATATGATGATTATTGGCGACTGGATTACTCAGTTCACCTATGTGGTCTATGACGGCGACCATATTTTCCTTGAAGAGTACGTCGAAGGAGAGAGCAGGCCATAAGTTCTAATCGGTCATTTTGCCACTCAAAATAGCTATATTTTTGGCATGAATCCTAATGATTTCAGGAAAAAGTGTCATTTTACAGTTATTTTTGCCAAATCTGACAATTTTTGTGCATTTTTTATCCGAAAAATTTGGAACTTTTAAACAAACATATTATCTTTGCATCGAACAAAGTAATTATCAGGTATTTATCTCAATAGGAAAGCAACATAGACATCAAAAATCAGGTTTGTAGAATCAAGTTAAGTCGAGGGAAAGTTTTTCGTGAGAAAAGTTTTCCCTTTTTTGTTTGCATCAGACGGCATCGTATGCCATCCAAAATATTATTGACTTTTTTGGCAAAGAACATCTTGTTTTTGTTTTTATTTACTATATTTGCAATCGATATTAACAAAACTACTTGATTTATGATGAAAAGACTCACATTGTCAGTTTTATTGTTGGCCGCAGTCACTTTGCTGCACGCCCAACTACCTGCTGTTACATTAAAGACTATTGACGGCCAGACAGTACGTACCGACACCTTGTTGAATAATGGCAAGCCATTCATCATCGACTTTTTCGCCACCTGGTGTAAACCCTGTAACCGTGAACTCGATGCTATAGCAGAAGTTTACGAAGATTGGCAGGATGAAACAGGCGTGAAAATATTCGCCATCTCCATCGACCAAGCCCAAAATATCAACAAAGTGAAACCTTTGGTGGAAAATCATGGCTGGGAATACGATGTGTTGCTTGACCCCAACAGCGACTTTAAACGTGCACTCGGTATACAGATGATACCTTTTGTGCTTGTCTGTGACGGCAAGGGTAATATTGTCTATAAGCACAATGGCTACACCGATGGTGCTGAGATTGAATTAATAGAAAAGGTACGCGAACTTATTAAATAAAGCTGTCCTCATGAAGAAACTTCTGCTTGCATTTCTCTTTCTTCAACTCACGCATGTCACCACTTTCGCCCAAGAGCAGGATGGCATAAAGTTATCTGGAAGTATCCAGAGCGATATGCTTGTCCCACAGGAAGACGAGAAAATTGGAGCACAAAAAACAGAGGATTTCCTTACCAACACCTATGCCGATTTGCAGATGCAAAGCAAATATGTGGACGCAGGAGCAAGGCTGGAGTATCTGGAACATCCTCTTCCTGGCTTTGAGAATGACTTCAAAGGTTGGGGCGTCCCCAATTTCTGGGTGAAAGGAAAACTTGGCAACAATGAACTTACCCTCGGAACGTTTTATGAACAGTTTGGCTCAGGGTTCATTCTTCGCACTTACGAAGAACGCTCTCTGGGTATAGACAATTCGCTGCTTGGCGGGCGATTGCTTCTGAAGCCAGTAAACGGTGTGACATTTAAACTTCTTTCAGGCCGTCAACGGCATTACTGGGAATGGAACAAAGGACTTGTAAGCGGTGCTGACGCAGAGGTGAGCATCGATGAGTGGATACCTTCGATGCAACAGTCGGGCACTCGTCTCACTTTAGGTGGATCGTGGGTGAACAAGTATCAGAAGATGGACGACGAGAAAGTCTACGTTGACAACACCCACCGTATCAATTTCCCCAAATTTGTCAATGCCTGGGAAGCCCGTGCCAATCTAATCCACGGTGCATGGAGCCTTCTGGCAGAATATGCCCAGAAAGAAGCAGATCCCTCGTTTGCCAATGGCTACGTCTTTGAGAAAGGAAATGTGGCGATGCTCTCCGGGTCTTATTCCGACCATGGACTGAGTGTCCTCCTTCAGGCGAAGCGCTCCGAGAACATGTCGTTTAAGAGCAAAGATGTGCTGGGCATCTCATCAGCCATCAACCACCTTCCGGCATTCACGCAAGACCAGACCTATGCCCTTGCCGCCCTCTATCCATACGC
>JAFZAE010000218.1 GCA_017548385.1 Prevotella sp. | reverse complement strand
TTATGAGTTTATGAGTTTATGAGTTCTTAAGTTTGTGAGTTCTTAAGTTTATGAGTTCTTAAGATTTTGAGTTTACGTTATAATGGTATTACGTCTATCACCTAAAATCTAACGACTAACGTCTAGCGCCTAAAGTCTATTTTCTCACCTCTTACCCCTTACCTTTAGTAGCCTTCTCACCATTGTTTTTTCTTGCTGTGTTGAGGAGGCCACAGGCGGCAAAGATATCCTCGCCTCGGCTGGCACGAATGGTTGTGAAGATACCATGCGAGGTGAGATAGTCGCGGAAGGATTGCATCCGCTCCTCACTACAGCCCTGGAGGTCGATGTTGGGAATTTTGTGAAAGCGTATCAAATTAATGCGGCAATCGAGGCCATGGAGCAACCGAAGCAGTTCGCGTGCATGTGCCATACTGTCGTTGACACCTTCGAAGACAATGTACTCAAACGATAGTCTTCGCTGGTGAGAGAAGTCAAATTTTCGTAGCAACTCTACCACTTCGCTGATGGGCATGGCCCGCTCCGCAGGCATTAGTTGTTGTCGTTGCTCATGGAAGGGACTGTGCAGGCTGATGGCCACATGGCATTCGCTCTCGTCGAGGAAACGGTGAAGTTTATTCTTGATGCCAACGCTGCTTACGGTGATACGTCTGGGACTCCATGCGTACCCCCATGTGGCTGTAAGTATCTCGGTAGCACGAAGCACATTGTCGAGGTTGTCCATGGGTTCTCCTTGTCCCATGAAAACAATGTTGGTAAGTGTGTCGCGCTCGGGCAGTGCATAGACTTGATTGAGGATGTCGGCTGTGGTGAGGTTCCCCTCAAAGCCTTGTTTACCAGTTTGACAGAAAAGACAGTTCATTTTGCATCCCACCTGGCATGAAACGCACAGGGTTGCACGGTCGCCGTCAGGGATATAGACGCTTTCGACAGTCTTGCCCGAGCGAGTGGGGAAGAGGTATTTCACCGTTCCGTCCTTCGACCTCTGGCAATCTACAGCTGGCATCGCTCCCACGGTATATAGTTCCGACAGACGAGCTCGGTTGACCTTCGACAGGTTTGTCATTTCATCGATGGATGACACATGGCGGTGATAGAGCCAGTCGGCAATCTGACTGCCTGTGAAAGCCGACATTCCCATGTCGCGAGCCATCTCGACCAACTCGTCGCGGGTCATTCCAAGCAGTGTTTTTTGTGGGTTTTCAGTCATCATCATCATCGATTATCCATTTGAATATGCAAAGGTACGAATTTTTTCTTGTGTTTCTCGTTTTTTTTCAGTAAGTTTGCAGATGTTTTTCGAAAACAGTGCCATTTGTCGTTATGAATAAAAGACCTTTTGGCACCTGATTAATAAAATATACATTAATGCGAGCAAAAATAGACTGTTTTTTACCCTGTGACGATATTGGTGGGATTGAGGCCACGATTGATCAGTTGAGAACAGACAAAACCATTCGTCATATCTTCCTGTTGGTAGGAAAAGGGGTGAATGAAATGGAATGTCCATCGGACTGTACATTCCTGGAAGTCGACCGTCTTCAATCCAGTGCCACCATACAGTTGTTGGCTGAAAATGCTACTGCTGAGTATATCTTGCTGTTGACCAAGACAACTACGGTGATGATGGGACTCTATGCCACAGACCGCCTGTTGAGGGTTGCCCAGGATGCTGATGCCGCCATGGTTTATGCCGACCATTATTCATGGGAAGAGGGTAAATTGGTGAAACACCCGGTGATAGACTACCAGTTGGGCAGTGTTCGTGATGATTTTGATTTTGGGTCGTTGTTGTTGTTTCGTTCAGAAGAGGTCAAGGCTTATTCTCGACAAGAGAATCTTCGGGAATATCAGTTTGCTGGACTCTATGACCTGCGGCTATATGTTAGTAGGAAGGGGAAAATCTTTCATCTCAACGAGTTCCTCTACACAGAACAGGAATTGGACTTGAGAGCAAGTGGAGAGAAACAGTTTGACTATGTGAATCCCCGCAACCGTGAGGTGCAGATAGAGATGGAACAAGCCGTTACATATCATCTTGCTGAGATTGGTGCATTGGTGGATACGAAGAAATATCAGAAACTGAAGTTTGACGAGCAGGAATTTGACTATGAGGCATCGGTGGTTATACCTGTCTTCAACCGTGTGAAGACCATTCGCGACGCCGTGGATTCTGCTCTTGGACAAAAGACCACATTCAAATACAATGTCATTGTGGTGGATAATCATTCCACCGACGGTACCACTGACCTTTTGGAGGCATACGATGACCCACGCCTAGTACACATCATCCCCCAGCGCGACGATTTGGGTATTGGTGGTTGCTGGAATGTGGCAGTAAATGCCGACCAGTGTGGGCGTTTTGCTGTACAGCTTGACAGCGACGACCTCTATTCCTCGCCATCTACGTTGCAACAAATTGTCGATGCTTTCTACCGTCAGCAGGCAGCTATGGTCATCGGTGCCTATCGTATGTGTGACTTCGACCTCAACACATTGCCGCCAGGACTGATAGACCATCGGGAGTGGACGGATGATAACGGATGTAACAATGCCCTGCGTATCAATGGGTTAGGAGCACCAAGGGCATTCTTCACACCTTTGGTCAGACAGATACAGTTCCCCAACACCAGTTATGGCGAGGACTATGCCTTGGGATTGGCTTTCAGCCGTTCTTATCGCATCGGAAGACTATATAATGAATTGTACCTCTGCCGACGGTGGGGAGGCAACAGTGACGCGGCCCTGAGTATTGAGCGGGTGAATGCCAATAATCTATATAAAGATAGGTTGAGAACCCTTGAAATCATGGCCAGACAACAACCGCCAAAAGAACTTGGCACTGAGGGCGACTCTTTGGAGAGGTTCTTCAATCGGCAGATGGAACGATGGCCTGACGCACGACAGAGATACCGTGAATTGCATGATGTGCAGACACGGCGACTGGTTTCGGACGAGATGATTATGGAAATGGTCGTACAAAGGAATCCTGCCAGGATGGTTACTACAGGGGCAAAAATCGACCCCCAGACCATTGCCGAAAGACCCTGCTTCCTGTGTGAGAAAAACAGACCAGCGGAACAGATTATCAAGCCGTTTGACAGTAAGTTTGACATTCTGGTGAATCCATTCCCTATTTTAGGGACACATTACACCATCCCATCGAGGAGACACCAGCCACAAAAGATTGATGACATTTTTTACGAGATGTATCGGTTGTTGGCAAGTTATCCCACGCTGATGGTATTCTACAACGGTCCCAGGTGCGGTGCTTCAGCCCCCGACCACCAGCATCTGCAGGCAGGAAGCCAGGAAATGCTACCACTCATCAATGCTTGGTCGAGGCTGGCAAGAAACTTGCGACCCATCGTCATTGTGGATGAAAACAACGGATTATATGTCGTTGATGATTATCCTTGTCATGCCTTTGCCATCCGCAGCCGCAGTAAGGACGGAGGCGAACAACTGTTCAGAAAGCTCTATGCAGCATTGCGTGAGCAGGTGTCCGATACTCAGAGCGAAAAAGGAGAGGAGCCCATGATGAATATCGTGGCATGGCGACAAAACGAGGATTATATTGCAGTAATCTTCCCACGAAGACGGCATCGTCCTAGATGCTATGTGGCCAAGGATGATAGCAAGATGATTGTGAGTCCAGGAGCCCTTGACATGTCGGGAATGATTATTACGCCTCGAAAAGAGGACTACGACTCCCTCACTGCCGACAAAGCCATGGCTATTTTGAAAGAGGTGACCATTACCGACAAAGATATGAAGGCGGTGACTGAGGCTTTGGGGATGGGTAACACTCCCAAGGCGAAGCCTGTTGCCAAAAGTTATGAGCCAGAAGTCTCTGTGGGGATTGTTGGTGGCAGCCGACTGGAGTTCACACTCAACAAACCTTATATGGCGAAGGGCGAGACCATCGACGGACATCAAGTGGTGGAACTCAAAGAGGGTAGCATCGTATGGAATGGCAATGAATACCGTGAACTGGCTTTTATCCCCCGAAGTGCCGACGCATCGTTCACCCTTAGCGATGTGACCATTGGCGTGGGGTTCCATTGGGAGCGACAGCAACAGCAGACCTTCCTGGGGATACTCAAACTGGTGGTGGAGGCCGATAAGATGTATGCCGTCAACTGCCTGCCCGTAGAACAATATCTGGCCAGCGTCATCTCTAGCGAAATGAATGCCAATGCTTCGGTGGAACTACTAAAGGCGCATGCAGTGATTTCCAGAAGTTGGCTCCTCGCACAGATAGAAAAACGGAAAAAACTCAGTGGAGAGGGTGGGGGATTCTTCTCGTTCGTCAAGAAGGATGATGAGATTATCAGGTGGTATGACCGTGAAGACCACACCATCTTTGATGTCTGTGCCGACGACCATTGTCAGCGATACCAAGGCATTACACATGCCATGGATGCCAGGGTGGTGGAGGCTCTTAGGGTAACCATTGGTCAGGTACTCACTTATGAGGATGAAATCTGCGATGCCCGTTTCAGCAAATGCTGCGGTGGTGCGACGGAGGAATTTCAATATTGCTGGGAAAACATCCGTAAGCCTTATCTTGCGGCAGTGGCCGATAGTACTACTACGCTGTTGCCCGACTTGACTGTGGAGCGAAATGCCCAGAAATGGATACGCTCGGCACCAGAGGCTTTCTGCAACACACGAGACAAGAAGGTGTTGGCACAGGTGCTTAATGACTATGACAATGAGACTCCCGATTTCTATCGCTGGCGTGTGGAGTATACCCAGGAACAACTGTCACAACTCATTGCGCGTAAGATGGAGATGGACTTTGGTGGTATCCGTGCGCTCATTCCCGTTGAGCGTGGAGGAAGTGGTAGAATCTCACGATTGCGCATTGAGGGTACTCTGCGCACCATGACCATTGGCAAGGAACTGGAAATTCGTCGCATATTAAGTGACACACACCTGCTCAGTTCAGCATTTGTGGTGGACACTGATGGCGAAACCAATGGGTTGCCCGACAAGTTCATTCTTATTGGAGCCGGCTGGGGACATGGCGTAGGACTATGTCAGATTGGTGCTGCCGTCATGGGCGAGAAAGGTTTTCAATACGATGACATCCTCCTGCATTACTATCAGGGAGCGCAAATCAAGAGACTATATTAAAATTGAAGATTGAAAATTGAGGATGGAAGATTGTCCCCCTCCTCAAAGGAGGGGATAGGGGAGGTCTTTGAAGCCCTCAGTGTATTCCTTTCACTTTTCACTACTAAATAATAACCAATAATGGAAGAAACAAAAAAGACTACCCCTTGGGCGTGGGTGCCCACATTATATTTTGCAGAAGGATTGCCAAATGTGGTGGTGATGACCGTGGCGGTTGTCATGTATATGGAAATGGGCATGACCGACACGGAAATAGCCCTTTATACCAGTTGGCTGGGCTTGCCCTGGGTCATAAAACCGCTGTGGAGTCCGTTTGTCGATTTGTTCAAGACCAAGCGTTGGTGGGTGCTTGCCATGCAACTGCTCTTGGGAGCGGCATTTGCAGGTGTGGCATTTACGGTGAATACGGATTTCTGGTTTCAGGGAACCATGTTCTTCTTCTTCCTTATGGCATTTTCCAGTGCTACGCACGACATCGCCGCCGACGGCTTCTACATGCTCGATCTCGACAGTCATGACCAGTCTTGGTTTGTCGGTATTCGCAACACGTTCTACCGCATTGCCGTTATTTTCGGACAAGGTGTACTCGTGTGGATAGCTGGCAAATTGCAGGAAAAATACCCTGACAGCAAGGCATTTACCTGGAGCCTTATCTTCTTTTTCCTCGCCGCCATATTCATCGCTATCTGGCTTTATCACCGTTTTGTCATGCCGAGACCTGTTGACCGTGACAATGAGGGACTGACGGCTCGCGACGTGGTACGAGGATTGTGGCAGATGCTGTCATCGTTCTTCACCAAGGTGCCGGTCAAGCAAGTCGTATTCGTATTGCTCTTCTTGTTGCTCTATCGCTTCCCTGAAGCTATGCTAACAAAGATGGCAAGCACATTCTTGCTTCGTCCGATGGAGGAGGGCGGACTTGGCCTGACAAAGGAGGCGTTCGGTTTGGCATACGGCACTGTAGGCCTCGTCGGCCTGCTTTTGGGCGGCATCGTGGGCGGCATGCTTGCTAGTCGCGACGGACTGAAACGCTGGCTGTGGCCGTTTGTCTGTGCCATCACTTTGCCCGACATCGTATATGTGTATCTTAGTTTTGCGCAGCCTGGCAGTCTGTGGCTCGTCAGCATATGCTTATTCATAGAGCAGTTTGGCTACGGCTTGGGATTCACCGCTCTCACTCTCTATATGCTCTATTACAGCCAGGGCGAGTTCAAAACTTCCCATTATGCCATCTGTACAGGTTTGTCCTATCTCGGACTGATGCTCCCTGGCATGGTTTCGGGATGGATAAAGGATGCTGTGGGTTACCAAATCTTCTTCATCATGGTAATGTTCTTCTGCATCATCACCTTTGCCGTAGCTGCTTTCATCAAGATTGACCCTGAATTTGGTAAAAAAGCAAAATCTAAATAGGATGTTTGAAACTTCATCTGTCTCTAAACGTGAACGCTATGTATGGCCGTCGTGGTTGTGGAGTGGAGTGCTATGCTTCATCCGCGGCGTGATGTTTGTGTCGATTATGATGGTAGGTATGCTGGCATATAAGCGACTGGGTCTTTCAGATACGATGGCTTCGTTGTCGACGGCTGTACTCTTTCTACCTGTGGTGGCAAGGCCTCTATATGCCTGGTTTATCCGAAGGGCTGGCAAGGTGAAGATATGGATTATCAGTACGGAAGTTGTCTTCGTTGTGGCGATGATGGAGGTTGCCACAAATATCACCAGCGTGTCGTGGGAGTGGAGTGT
>JAFZAE010000217.1 GCA_017548385.1 Prevotella sp. | reverse complement strand
GGGAGTCTTTTTCAGAGGTAAGGCTGTCTGAGCATGTTGTCAAAGAGCTGTTGTGCGTACCAGAGTAGTTCAGGATATCCGTCTGGAAAGGATTTGTTGTAGTTCCTGATTGCTGCGAGAAGTTCACTTTCTTCTTCAGTGACTTGCATCCATTTTGTTTTCTGTTTCATAATTCATTGTTTTATTAAGACACTACAAAGGTACTACAAATTTTCGTATTATACAAATATTTACTATAAAAATTTGTAGTAATATTGCATTTTTAACATTTCATATTTTCCATCGCATCCACAACCGTCTCGTCGAGCAGTTTGGCATACACCTGTCGGGTGATTTTCGTCGAGCTGTGTCCCAACACCTTCGCCACCACTTCCATCTCCAGTCCTCCCTCGTTGAGCAGCATAGTTGCGCCGGTGTGACGTGCCCAGTGGCTGCTGATTGGTTTGTCGATTTTCGCCATCTGCCCCAGCACCTTCAGGTATTCGTTGTATTTCACATTGCTGATAAGTGGGAGTTTGAAGTCGTATTTCTTCAGGATTTGCATCGCCACCGGAAGGATCAGGAAAGTGAACTCTTGTTTTGTCTTTCCCCTTTTGGCGGTATAGACTGGCCTACCTTTTATATAATATATGTGGCTGGCATCGAAAGAATGCATGTCAATATACGACAGACAGGTGTAGGTTTGAAAGACAAAGAGGTCGCGCACCCGCTGAAGACTCTCGGTGGGGAGTTCACATTTACGCAGCCTGGCGAACTCTTCCATGGTGAGGTATTTTCCGATACCGCCATTTGATTTCTCCTTCTCGATATGCACCTGCTTGTAGGGATTGCGAGACAGTCTGCCCTCGGCAATGGCATCTAGGATGAAAGTGTTGAGAAAGCGGTGGTAGTTTTGCCACTTGCTGTAGTTTTTCATCCCCGTGGCTGCCAGGTGCTCGTCGAGTTCCACGATGGCCTTGTCTGTGATGTCGGCAAACGTCGTGATTTTGCCATACTTCAACATGAACTTCAGGAACCGTTCATAGCGTTCACGGGTGTCCTCTGCCCGGTCATGTGTGCGGATGGCTGCCCTCTCCATGCAGAACTCGAGGAATGACAGTGTGCGGCCTTCCTCCCTGCGAAGATATGCCAATACCTCTTTGATATCGCAATAGCCATTCTCCTCCAGCGCATTGATGGCCTGACGTGTCCGCTTCACGGCGCGGTCAAGCTGTGCCTGGATCTCAGCTGCGTCGAACCGGTTCACCACCTGTCCTCGGTGCCAGTGCTTTTTCTTGATTCTCACTCCAGTGTTGTAGTACACCGAACGCCGCTGCTGTGTAAGGCGAACCTCTACGGTTGCCTCTTTGTCACGTCCCGCCTTATTCTTGCGGTCGTGAACCAGTGCCAGATAGATTGTTTTGGTCATAACTAAATTTTTTTAAAAAAAGTTGCTAAAACTCTTGCAGGGGACAACACCAACCGCAAAAAGGACAACGCGGGGAAAACATTTTCAGTGCACGATAGTGCATGATAGTGCATGATAGTGCACAACAAACATAGCGGATTTTTCGGAACCCCCCATATATATAGAATTGAAAATCAGACCGTTACAATGCTAACCCTCTGATTGTCAGGTACAAAAAAGGGAACCCAACAAGTGAGTTCCCTATCTCTCTCTGCGGAAGGTGAGGGATTCAAACCCCCGATACCCGAAAGGGGTATACCGGATTTCGAGTCCAGCGCGATCGATCACTCTGCCAACCTTCCTTTCGTTTTTTGCGGTTGCAAAGGTAATCATAAAAAATGAAATAACAAATTTTTTGAAAGAAATAATCGTGAATCGTTATTTAGATGATAAAAGATGTTTTTTTCAAACAATTTATTAAACCTTTCGGATTACGTATCGTCAAAGAAAAGGTGAGTGTAAAAATACACTTACCATATGAGTGAAAAACTTATTGATAAGAGCTTTATTTTTACAACTTAATTTTTTACTTCAACACAAATTTTTCAAACTATGAAGAAATTCTTTATGATGATGGCCTTGCTCGTCGTTCCGTTCGCTATGCAGGCTCAGACAAAGTTCCACGACGTTGAGGCTAATGATGCCACTGGTCCAGTTAAATCGATTCGCCAGAGTGGCATGATGGGTCAAGAGGAAGTTATTACATTCACTGAAGATGGCAAGATGCAGCAAGAAGGCTTGAGTGATGCCAAATATGATGCTGATGGCTACATCCAGTCTGCTAAGGTGACCAGGAATTTTGGTGGTCAGAGTATGGAGTCCACTGTCAAATTCAAGTGGGAGAATGGCAAAATCAAGAGCCAGACACAGAATATGATGGGACAGGAAATTGTGCAGTCTGTCACCTATAACGAGAAAGGTGCTCCTGCAAAGGTGTCTATGAATTTCGGTGGCCAGGAGATGGAAATGCCTTTTACCGACTACAAGTATGATGACCGTGGCAATTGGATTAGCCGCAAGACTTCTATGATGGGTCAGGATATGGAGCAGACCCGTAAAATTGAGTATTTCGAATAATATTTTTGAATTAGTAATAGGAGGTATTCTTAAGGTGATGCGGGTGATGTTGCCCGCGCTCCGAAAGATGAATACCAACGGAAGTTAAAGTGACAAATGTTCTTCAAGACATCCCACTTTAACTTCCTTTTTAATTTGTCTTATGAAAAAATTCTTTTCTTTTATCATGGTATTGCTGGGCATACATGCTGGAACAGCATGTGGACAGCAGCATTTCGACAATGTGGATGTGAAGGGATTCGCTGAGTTAATACAGAATCCTGACGTTCAGTTGCTGGATGTGAGGACGGCAGAAGAATACGCCGAGGCTCATCTCGATAAAGCTATCAACATTGACGTGAAAAAACAAGGATTTATTGACCAAGCCGTAGAACGCCTGGATACCAACAAAGTTGTTGCCGTCTATTGCCGGAGTGGTAGACGATCGGCAAACGCTGCTGAAATGTTAGCTGAAAAAGGCTTTAAGGCGTTTAACCTCGAGGGGGGTATCATTGCTTGGAAAAACGAGCAGATGCCTGTCGTCAGTTCAATACCCTAATTCCTCACCCACCAGAACGACCACGTGTCGGCCTTTGTTGCGTGAGTTGCGCAAGAAATGGACATAACTACATACGCTGTCGGCAGAATTGCAGTTATGACATACACCGTCGGTTTTGCAAGGAGTTTTGATATCGAATCGCTGGGCATTGATAGGCGAAGCGATACTACGTGCGCGAGTCAGGGCGGCTTCTACTGTCTGGGCAACTTTGTTCATACCGATGACGAAGATTACTTTCTTTGGTCCCCATGTGATGGCGGCCACACGGTTGCCATTCCCATCAATATTCACAATCACACCATCTTCGGAAATGGCATTTGCACTAGAAAGGTAAACATCAGAGGTGAAGGCTCGCAGATAGATTTCCTTAACTGCCTCTGGTGTCTCTGCAATGTCACGGTCGAGGACTTCCAGCGTGCCACGGTTATGTAAATACTGTGGAAGCCCAATATCTCTAATTGTCATCGACCCTCCCCATGTCACGCTGCTGCCATCGGGAATTAGTTCGGATACTTTTTTTACAGCCTCTGCTGATGTTGCACAATAATATGCTTCGAT
>JAFZAE010000216.1 GCA_017548385.1 Prevotella sp. | reverse complement strand
ACAATATGATAAGAACCCTCAACCAGCTAGTTAATTATTATTACTCAACTGTATCTCATTCCAAAAACTCCTGTATTTTTGGAGGATAATTATAGACTTTTCACTATATTTGCAACGTCTTTAAGAAACAACATCCTCTACATATTACACATGAGCATATTCCTAAACTATTAACAAGCAGTAAAATTGTCACATTCTAATTGTTATAATATTACCGCACAAGTTGGGGCGTTTATTTCGTACTTCACACTATTTTACTTATTTCTGCAAAAAAATCACATACCATGTCACAAATTGATCAACGACAAATGCTGTCCATGGGGACTGTGCTAGACAACCGTTACCGCATTGTTCGATATTTGGCATCCGGCGGCTTCGGAAACACATATGTGGCCGAGGACATGCGCCTTGGTGGCCAGGTGGCAGTGAAGGAGTTCTTTATGCGAGGAACAAATCACAGATCCATCGATGGCACGACAGTGGAGGTGAGTAATGAAACAAACACTCCCGTCTTCAACACCCAACTCAAGAAGTTCCAGCGTGAGGCCCGCCGTATCTTTGAACTTAAGAACGACAATATCATCCAAGTCTCCGACCTTTTCGATGCCAACGGCACTTCATACTACGTCATGAAACTCATCAATGGCACATCACTTGGCAAGCATACACTGTCGGAACAGGAAGCCCGTTGTGTCATCCTACAAGTACTCGACGCTTTAGAAGCGATGCACAACGTGGGTATCTACCATCTCGACGTGAAACCTGGCAACATCATGCGTGAAGCCAATGGCCATTGCACATTAATCGACTTCGGAGCCTCGAAGCAACTCTCCGCCGACGACAGGAACACGCTATCTTCCTCGACGATGGCCTACACCCCGGGATTTGCCCCTGTGGAGCAGATAGCGCAGCAATCCAACAATATCGGCCCGTGGACGGACTTCTATGCCCTCGGTGCCACACTCTACAACTTAGTCACGGGCACTCCTCCTCCTATGGTGCCGGTCACGGACTTTGCACCCAACGGCCGCAAGTTCCCCTATCCAGAGATGGTAAGCAACACACTGCGACATGCCATATCCACTCTGATGAACCCCATCCACACACTCCGACCGCAGACTGCTGACCAGGTGAGAGCATTGTTGGCACCACAAAAGCACACCCCCCAAAAAGGTCTTTGGTATGCGCTTGCCGGGATGGTGGCCGTGGCTTTGTTCCTGAGTCTATTTGGACTGCTAAAAGGATGTGGGGACAACGATAAATATGTACAAGATGTATCTGATACTTCATCTGTCGAAAGGAAAGATACCATACAAGATCCTTCCACGGAAGAACATGGGAAAAACGTTCCTCCCCCACCAACCAGCTTCAAGACTTGTCCCGATGGCAACCACCCTCACAAAATTGACCTCGGATTGCCCTCTGGCACACTCTGGGCGTGCTGCAACGTGGGTGCTACGAAACCTGAGGGTGACGGCGACTATTATGCATGGGGGGAAACGACGACGAAGAGCGATTACAACTGGAACACCTATGAACATTGTGACGGCACTGAAAAATCCTGCCACAACCTCGGCACGAGTATCTGCGGCACGCAGTACGACGTTGCTTACGTGAAGTTGGGCAGTTCCTGGCAGATGCCGACCGCTGACCAGTTTCTCGAATTACTAAATAATTGCAAAAATGAGTGGGCTATGGTCAATGGTGTCAGCGGCCGTCGTTTTACCGGTCCCAACGGTGGCAATATATTTATGCCCGCTGCCGGCTGCCGCTTTGGCACCGACCTCCACAACCGTGGCGCGGGCGGCGGCTATTGGTCGGGCACGCAGAGTACGGTCGACAGCTACGACGCCCTCATCCTCAGCTCCGATGCGGAAGGTGCCGACAGGTACGGCAGCAACCGTCACTACGGTCGAAACATTCGGCCTATTTCAAATAATTAGGCGGAAAACGACAAAATCCAAACAAATAATTCGGGAAATTTTGATAAAATCCAAAGAATTATCAAAACCTCGTGTGGATGCCATCTTATAATCCTAATTCTAAGCACCATTCGTAAACAGGGATTCTTCATTCTTTGTCCCTCTTGATTATTTACTACGGATTTTGCTGATTACATTGATTGTTTCTAAGGGCCGAAGGCCTAAAAGAACACAGGCAGGGGTACACCCCCTGCAAAAAAATGGTGTAATGCAAATGTTTCATGTCTACGGAGGTGAGGAGTATGAGGAGGAGGAAAACTTCTAACTCATTACCACATCAAGTACCATCATGAGCACAAAACCGATGGTGAAGCCAATGGTACTGAGATTGCTATGTTGACCACTGGAGGCTTCTGGAATCAGTTCTTCAATCACCACGTAGAACATGGCTCCAGCGGCAAAAGCAAGCATATATGGCAGAATAGGCATCATAAATGGTGCCAACAGCAACACGGCACAGGCACCAATTGGTTCTACAGCCCCACTCAACGACCCTATGGCAAAGGAGCGCCAACGACTATTGCCCGCAGCCCGCATAGGCATGGAGATGATGGCACCCTCCGGAATGTTCTGGATGGCGATACCCACGGAAACGGCCAAGGCACTCGCTAACGAAATTTGTGAGGCCCCATTCTCCGCTCCCGTAAATACCACGCCCACAGCCATTCCTTCCGGCAGGTTGTGGATAGTGACAGCAAGGGCAAGCATCGCAGTTTTTGACAAATGGGAACGCATTCCTTCTGGCTTATCCGTACCGATATGCAAGTGCGGTGTGAGTTCGTCAATCAGCAGCAGGAAGCCCATACCCATGAGAAATCCCACAGCAGCAGGCACCACACTCCATTTACCACTATCAGCCTCCATCTCCATCGCAGGAATCAGCAACGACCACACAGATGCTGCCACCATCACACCCGAGGCAAACCCTAGCAGTGTCTTTTGCAGTCGTTCTGACATTTCACCACGCATAAAAAACACGAAGGCAGAACCAATGGTTGTACCAAGCAGTGGTATTAATAGTCCTATAATTATCGTTGTCATCATCTTCTATTTTCAAGTTTCGAATTCGCTCATCTCTCGGTAGTTAAAGAGAATAGCATCTATTCCTTTCCATTCCTAACTTGCGAAAGTCGAGTTCTATCTCTTTTTTGCCCTGAAATACAACATGGCGCCTTCCACTTGGAAGTCAAGGATATCGTAATATGGTTCCAGTCGCTGACGCACATCTTCAGCCGTATCGAAGGGTGGTGTAAACCATCCCATACGTGTCATCACAGTCTTGGCGAGCCAGTCTGCAACCTTTTGTTCACCAGCGATGTAGAAGCAGGCCAACAATTCGCCACCAGGTTTCATCACCCGAAGAATCTCCGCATATGCTTTATCCTTGTCAGGAAATACATGGAGGCCATTCATACATAGCACAGCATCGAAAGACTCATCCGCGAAGGGCAGTGCGCCGACATCCCCTTGCAGTGTCTTGACATGGTTAATACCCGCCTCACTGAACCGTCCTTTGGCTCGCTCCAGCATATCCTGGCTGTAGTCCAGACAAGTGATATCGGCCTGAGACATTCTTTTATATTTCTCTGTTGTGAACACAGCAGTTCCCACGGGAACGTCGAGCAGTTTTCCATCGAAATCATCAGGAATCCAACTCAGCACCCTGCGGGCGATCTCGTTGTCATCGACACCTCCCCATAACAATTTGAAATACAACCGACTCCACCACTTGTTCTGTGTGATGGCATCGTCGTAGAAACTTTTACTAAACTTGTAAGATCTTTT
>JAFZAE010000215.1 GCA_017548385.1 Prevotella sp. | reverse complement strand
GCACCTCTTGAGGAGGTCCCCGAAAAAAAGAAAAAAAAGAAAGACGGTGATGATGACCCCAATAAGAATAAGCGTAAGCTTATTGTGCTTATCGCTGCTGTGGTGGCGATCATCGGCGTTGGCGTTGGAGCTTATTTCTTCTTGAAAGGTGGAACAGAACCGCCATTAGAGTTCAAAGTGTCTATCAACAAGTATGAACTTGAAATGAAGGAGGGTGACAGTGACACCCTCCAGGTGATGTGCCAGCCAGTGGATGCCGAAATGGCTGTCCAGTATGCTTCGGACAATGAGAGCGTGGCTATGGTCACATCCTCGGGAGTTGTCCATGCCGCAGGCAAGGGCGATGCAACCATAAGGGTGATTTCCCAGTTGACAAATGGCCAAAGGGACACATTCCAGGTCGGAGTGAAAGTGTCAACAAATGTGACGGTGAAGATCACCAAGGAGAATCTTTCGTTGAAGAAAGGTGGCAAGGAGACCATAAAGGTTGAGTGTCAGCCAGAAGATGCAGATGTGACTATATCGTATGCTTCAGACAACGAGAAAGTGGCCAAGGTTACTTCCGATGGGGTGGTCAGTGCTGTCGGTAAGGGCAATGCGACAATCCGAGTGACTGCGCAGTCGTCAGACGACAAAATAGACTCATTTTTGGTCAAAGTGAATGTATCCGAGAATGGTGGTATGGGAGTTGGTACTGAAGTTACTAAAGTTACTAAGGATCTCGGCTGGTGTAGATACACTGGTCCAATGAAAG
This sequence comes from Prevotella sp., assembly GCA_017548385.1. Taxonomy (GTDB): domain Bacteria; phylum Bacteroidota; class Bacteroidia; order Bacteroidales; family Bacteroidaceae; genus Prevotella. Next base: position 2,611 of record JAFZAE010000215.1, on the reverse strand, counting down.
GCGGTAAGCCTCATGGGATTGGAGGAACTGTTAAGGTTAAAAGGAGTTACGATATCGACTTGAAAGACGGTCGGGGCAGTATGCTTCAGGTCTACCCAGGTGAAACCATTGTGAACACCAAGTTCGTCAACGGGCATCTGCGTCAAGGCGAGTTGCATCGAAACGATGGCACCCGCAAGTGGTTCAACATATAGGGAACCATGACGAGGCTCCGCATATATGTGTTAGTCCTGTGCCTCCTCCTTCTGGGGGGAGGTCACAAGACTTTTGCCCAGTCGTCTATCTTAGACATTCATCACCGTTTTCTTGAACGGCTCTGTGTTGGCTATGAACAAGGTGAGCTAGGTGGCAAACCGTTCAGTACATTCTTGCAGGAGGAGAAAGTGGCTCTACTGGATGGGAGTTTTGATAACTTAAGGAGTCTGTGTAGGGACACGGTCACCACAATGGAGGTGACGGTTGCTGATGGAAAACTGTGTGCCGCTAGATTGCATCAAGACGACGGGCGGAGCGTTACGATATCGTACCCAGCTGACTACCAAATTATACTAGGTGTTACGCTGATAGAGATGGAAAACAGTCTCTATGAGTCTGTGATGGATAGTTCTTCAGTTTTTTCAGTCAATACGGTGAATGTGGACAGCACTTCATTGCAACCGTTGGAATCTGGGATGGCTTATCTATATGAGGGCGATTACTTTGTGCTGCCCGCACTGAACAACAATCGATACTATGTCCGTGAAGCTCCAGGCCATTTTGATTTGCTTTATAGTGAAGATTACCCTATTGAAACAATGGCAAACCTGGTTACGGGAACCGAAATTGAAATTGACATCATGCTGAGCATACTGTTTGTGAAGTACGGTTTCCGCAGAGACACCCTGTCCGTACCCCTAAACCGATGGGTGGGCTTTTGTTTGAATGAGGGGTGCATCCCGTATTATGGAGTTGTCAGCTATCAAGATGACAAAGTCGTAGCTGTATTGCTGATGCGGAACGAAGACCTTGGTTATGTCCACGTGATGAAATTCTCGTTCAACACATCAATTCTAGAAAAGCGCAGCGGTGAGATTACCGCCAGGCTGAATAGTTATGTCCCTTTCTCAAATGTAAAGTATTTATTTTCAGAAGATGAAAAATAACCTTAAAAGACCTCTCTTGGTAGTATTAATGCTGACAACCTGCGTCACCGCCATGGCGCAGGGAGAGTCTGTCGCCAAGCAGATTAACCAAATCAAACGTAACTCCTCATACCTCTATTCTGAGGCTACTATGGCAAGTGAGGCGGAAGCGCAAAATGTGGCATACGAGTTGCTTATGGAACAAGTGAAGGAGTACATCTCCTCAAAAAGGAACCTGAGCAGTGCCGACAATGTGCTGATAAAGGACATCAAATCGAAGGGGCAGTCGATGAGTATGCCTCGTGGTGAGATGTACCGCGTTTTTGTCTATGTGAAGAAGAGCGATATAGAGGGTGTTGGCAACACCACGGTGATTAACTCCGAAAGCGGGGTCACGGTTACCATTGCCGACAATCCCTCCACGGAGGTGGGCGTGAAGCCAGGCTCGCCGGTCAACACAGATAAGTCACAGGCATCCGTGTCCACCCATTCTACCGAGTCCCCGTCCCACTCCCGAGTCGAGGATAGTAGGGCTGTCAGCTCATCCACAGTTACAGCTGAAAAAGCGGAAAGAACTGTACAGAAACCTACCAACCCACAAGTTGAGGAAAACAAGGTCACCAAGCCAGCAACATCAACGACAAGACCCGCCAAGCAACGTGCCGGTACTCAGCATTCTTCCATGGATGAAAAAATGCAGCCGATGGCATCAAACCCTCTTACTGGATGGCAGAAGAATGCCATTGAAACACTTCTTGAATGCGCTGATATCACAGCCATGCGTGCCAAACTAAACCGCATGAAAGCCGAGTATGTCATCAAACGGTATGGCACAGTTGAAAACTGCAGGAATAAAGAGCAAGTATATTGGGCCATTTTTGGGTCGGACGGGAAGCTCGTCACGATTCTCGGTCCAGGCAACTCACAACGCTTCAACTTCAAAACCAACCAATACTCAACATTAGAAGAATTCAGCGGTTATAATGCTATATGGTTTAACCTTTCAAAATAAAAGAAACAAATGAAAAAGATTTTAACTATCGTATTGATTATTGTTGGCTTGTTCCCAACCGTACTAAAAGCCCAAGGAATATCTAAAGAAAGGATTGATGGCAACAGACATGAAGGTCGTATGCAGATTCTGCATTGGGTTGAGCAACTCAGAAGTGCTTATGTACAAAAGGATTTGGAACTCATAGAACACGTTCTCGCCGATGATGTTGTCATTATGGACATGGCTGCCAAGTCCCCTATGGCAAAGACGGATGCCCCGATTACCAGTTATGACAAACAGCAGTATCTGTCACGTATGGAAAAGTTGTTCCAAGAGAATGATTTCGTCAATGTCAAGTATGATGAAATAACCATCGGGCAGCATCCAACCCGTACAAACCACTATGCTGTCACTATGAAACAGGAGTGGTCTACGAAAGACTATCATGATGAAATATACACTTATGAGATATGGGATTTATCCGATGAGACGCATC
>JAFZAE010000214.1 GCA_017548385.1 Prevotella sp. | reverse complement strand
GTTGCAAGATATTTGGGGTCCCTGGCACCTGTCACCGACGGACATGTGGATGCCGTGATTCTAACAGGTGCTATGTCGCAAAGTAAGTATGTCACCGACGGACTTATCAAGCGTCTCTCATACCTCGCCAAGGTATATGTCTATCCTGGTGAGGATGAACTCACTGCCCTGGCCCACAACGCCTATCGCGCCATGACCGGACAGCAGGAAATCAAGGTGTATGAGTAAGTTTATAAGTTTATAAGTTTATAAGTTTTTACCATTACTATAATATAAAGAAGCCGCTCTGCAGCGGCTTCTTTTGTTGTTATTGTTTGTAGTAGATATTGGAAACGGGTCGAAAGCGGCAAAAGTATTGTCACACTCCCAAACTCCTTAGGTGATGTCTGAACTCATGAACTTTTGAACTTAATTTGAGCTTAAAAACTCAAAAACTCAAAAACTCAAAAACTCACCTTAAAATACATGCAATCCCAAGAACACCATCAGACCGTTCATCAAGATCCAGAAGATGGCGAATGGCATCGTCTTGCGCATAATCTCACCATCCTGACCTTCCATATCGCAGGCTGCTGTGGCAATCGCAATACTCTGAGGTGACAAGAGCTTACCACCTTCAGAACCGGCACAGTTGGCGGCTGCAAGCCAGTTGGTCTCGTTACCGGATACTCCGAAGAAGGTGGCATCGTTGACCAGTCCAAGTTTTCCGGCTGCTGTGGCTTGTAGTTTACCGAAGAGAATGTTTGCATTGGTGGCGCTACCAGTGACGAAGGTGCCGATAGAACCAATCAGAGGTGCAAAGAATGGGAATACAGAACCTGTCAGTGCCACAAGGCCGTTGGCGATGTCGTTAGTCATACCGGTATTGTTCATGGTCATAGCCATGGCTACAAGGCAGCAGATGGTGACGACTGTCTTTTGGAGGTTGATGGTGGTCTTGGCCAATATCTTCATCAACTTACCAAAACTCAACCCTTGAATCAATCCACCAATCGTGGCACCGAGGAAAATCATTAAACCGGCATTGGAGAGCCAGCCGAAAGAGAATTTGTTTCCTGTGACGGGCATCTCGAATTCAGTTACAAGAGTGGATTTGAGCAGGTCGTTGACGGCTGGCACTATCTTGCTCGAAATGAGGATGAAGAAGATAATCAGGCCATAAACACTCCATGCCTTCAAAGTCTTTGAAAGGCCAAAGTTTTTCTTTTCCACTTGTACGGTCTCGTCTGCACTTTCATTCTTCTTGATGAACAATTTATTGTAAATCAGCATGGCGATGATAGCTGCGACACTACCGAGAATGGCAGGGGTCTCCGGGCCAATGAAATGGGCACAGCAGAACTGCACGATAATGGAGAATGTTCCTACGAACAGTGCAAGGGAAATATTCTTCCAAATCTTCTTACGGTCGGTCATCATCAGGATGAGGAATGGAGTGATGAAGAACATCAGCGACAGCTGCACGATGATAAAGGTGGCAACCTCGCAGAGCATTTCCGGTGAGGCTGTGCCGGCAGCAACCTGGTTGGCAAGGGTGGTGGCTGGGAGACCTACGGCTCCAAAGCCCACTGCCACAGTGTTGGCAATCAAACAGATAACGGCGGAGAACATGGGTTTAAAGCCTAAGCTAATCAATATGGCTGCAGGGATGGCAACGGCAGTACCAAAACCAGCCATACCCTCAAGCACACCGCCAAGACCCCATGTCAGCAAGAGTACAAGCAGGCCCTTGTCGGAGGTCATCTGAATAAACTGTGTCTTGATGGTCTCAATCTCCTTTGTCTCACAGAGGATGTTGTAACTGTAGATGGCACAGATGATGATAAGAATGATGGGGAAACATGCTTTCAACAATCCTTCTATAACTGACCAGAAGGTGACACCGTAGATGGATGCCGATGAGAGCTTCTCTGGGATAATTCCCATAGATGGAGTAGCAAATAATGCCAAGAGTACAGTCACAATCAGTGTCACAATGGCGCTTTTGAAGCCAGACACTTTAAAGCCCATCATCAATATAATGAGCAATAGAATGGGGATAACCGAGATTAATGCTGACATAAGTTTAGATTTGGTAAGTACTAGATTTTTTTATGGCCGTAAAATTAAGACTTTTTTTCTCAATTTGCAAATTTTAACCATACTTTTTTCTTTCTTACTTCAAAAAATGTGTTTTTCTCCCTATGACAAGGAGGAGTTGAGGTGGTTGTGAAAACCTCCGTTCATCGGAATTTGCAATCCCGATGCCTTGAATATCAGGAACCAACGGTCGTCGGCCGAAGGGTAAGCTAATTGTAATCCGAAAAACAGCCAGACTATTGTCCTTTTAACTCCCCTTTAACTCCTTTTTAACTCCCTTTCGTCTTCCAGACTATTATAATACCGTTCTTTCACGTCGGCCTCGATGTCTTCAATTGCACGATGTGGATTCATCATCGACTTTACCATCACACAGAGCACAAACACCAAGATGGTGATTCCAATGCAGACAATCCAACGAAGGATTTCATGTTGGATAGGTATGACTTGCATACTGACAATACCAGCCACTACGGGGATGCCGAACAGCAGCCAGTCAGCACCACTTTTCATTTGATAACTCTCCACGGCATTCTTGTACTCAGGATCTTCATTCAAAAGCCGTTTCTTGTTCTCGAGCCATTTCAACTCAAATTCTTCACTATACTTTTTTTTCATAGGTGTATATATTTAGTGGTGAGAGGTAAGTGGTGAGAGATAAGAGGTAAGAGGTAAGAGATTACTTCTGCTACCCATCAATCTTCAATTTTCACCAATTCCCCCATCACCATATCGCTCACATGGATTCCTTCTAATGTCAGGTGGAGATGATTCTCGTCCAGTCTGAGTAACCCGCTCTCCATCATAGGTTGGGCATTACAAAGTAAATAGTCGTGCATCTTTTCTCCAAACACGCTCTTCATCCATGCCAGGTCGATACCTTCGCAAGTCCTCAGGCGTGTGGTAATCATGTCATTGTAACGAGTCTGCATGTCGATGACTTCACACTCAGAAGGTATCTTGCCTTGTGAAATCGCCGTGATGTATTGTTCAATGTCAGCTATATTCCACTCCCGGATTCTCCCATCGTAGGAATGGGCACTGGCACCGAGTCCCACGTATGGCTTGTCAGTCCAGTAGAGACTGTTATGACGCGAGTGCATATCAGCCAGGGCGAAATTGCTGATTTCATAATGGCAATAACCATTTTCCTGGAGTTTCTCTACTAGTGTGTCGTACATTTTTATATAAAGTTCCTCGTCGGTTTCAGCAACCTTTCCTTCGGAGAGAAGACGGTAGAGTGGGGTGTCTTCCTCATACATCAGACTGTAGGCCGAGAGGTGCTCCATATTCAGCGTCAAGGCTGTGTCTATGTCGTGTTTCCACTCGTCAAGTGTCTCATTAGGGAAACCGAACATCAAGTCGATGCTGATGTTGGTGATACCGGCGGAACGTAGACGCTGTATCGCTTCTATGGCTTGCAACGCCGTATGGCGGCGATGAAGAAATTTCAGACGTGTGTCGTCAAATGTCTGCACACCAAGACTTACGCGGTTCACTGGCAGTGAACCCACCAACGAGGCAAACGACTCATCGACATCATCTGGATTACATTCCATCGTGATTTCAATGGGATGGCCGTTATGCTCCTGCCACCCTGGTCCGCACACCTCTTCGATGCAGTTGAACAACTGATATAACTGTAAATCAGATAGTTGCGATGGGGTGCCACCTCCAAGATATACGGTTATAGGACGGACTTTTCCTCTTAGGCGCATCTCCTCACATAAGGCATCCACATATTGTTGTCGCAATGCAGTGCCTACCGTGGAGTAAAAACCACAGTAGATGCAGCGACTTTTGCAAAATGGCACATGAATATAGATGCCACTGCTGGAAACCTCGTGTTTGTCCGACATTTTTACGTTTTTCATGCAAAAGTACTAAATGTTTTAAAAGAAATACGATTTTCAAGCATTTCTTTTGGCCATTTCTCAGAAATGTAGTAATTTTATCCGCAATTTCTGAAAATGGAGGTTTTCAGCGCATTTAGAACACGAAATTTATCAATTAACATTAATCATAATAACATCTATGAAAGTCTATCAGACAAATGAAATCAAAAACATCGCACTCATTGGCAGTGCGGGTAGCGGCAAGACTACACTTGCCGAGTCTATCCTCTTCGAGGCAGGTATCATCAGACGTCGTGGCACTGTAGAGGCCAAAAACACCGTTAGCGACTACTTCCCCGTGGAGCAGGAGTATGGATACTCTGTCTTCCCAACGGTTTTCCATGCTGAGTGGAACAACAAAAAGCTCAATTTCATCGATTGCCCGGGTTCCGACGACTTCGTTGGAGGTGCTATCACTGCACTGAATGTCACCGACCAGGCTGTCATCACCGTCAACGGACAGTATGGCCCTGAGGTGGGTACGATGAATACGTTCCGCGTCACTGAGAAAAACAACAAACCCGTTATCTTCGTCATCAACCAACTCGACCGCGATAACTGCGACTTTGAGACTGTGGTCAACAACCTGCGCGACACATTCGGTCCCAAGTGCATCGAGGTACAGTATCCTACCGCCACTGGCGTGGGCTTCAATGCTGTCATCGATGTGCTCCTGATGAAAAAACTCACATGGAAGGCCGACGGTGGCGCACATACCATCGAGGACATTCCCGCAGAGGAAATGGATAAGGCTGAAGAACTGCATGCTGCTCTCGTGGAAGCTGCCGCAGAGAATGATGAGGCACTGATGGAGAAATTCTTCGAGACTGAACAACTCGAACCAGACGAAATCCGTGAGGGTATCCGCAAGGGTCTGATTTCTCGTTCGATGTTCCCAATACTTTGCGTTTGCGCCGGTAAGAACATGGGCGTCAGCCGCCTCTTGGAGTTCCTGGGCAACGTAGTGCCTTTTGTCGATGAGATGCCAAAGGTGAAGAATACCAGTGGTGTGGAGGTTGCTCCCGACAGCAATGGCCCAGAGAGCCTCTTCTTCTTCAAGACTGGTATGGAACCGCATATCGGTGAGGTTAGCTACTTCAAAGTGATGAGCGGAAGCGTGAAGCCTGGCGATGACCTGACCAATGCCGACCGTGGCTCAAAAGAGCGCATGGGACAAATCTTCGCTTGTGCAGGTTCCAACCGTATCAACGTGGATGAGCTGAAGGCTGGTGACATCGGTTGTACAGTGAAACTGAAGGATGTCAAGACTGGAAACACACTCAACGCCAAGGATGTGGACCAGAAATTCAATTTCATCAAATATCCTAACTCCAAGTATTCCCGCGCTATCAAGGCTGTCAACGAGAGCGACACTGAAAAACTTATGGCTGCCGTCCTCAAGATGCGTCAGGAGGATCCCACATGGGTGGTGGAGCAGAGCAAGGAGCTCAAGCAGACCATTATCCACGGACAGGGTGAGTTCCACCTCCGTACACTCAAATGGAGACTTGAGAACAACGAGAAAATTGCTGTCACCTATGAGGAGCCAAAGATTCCTTATCGTGAGACCATCACAAAGACCGCACGTGCCGACTATCGTCACAAGAAGCAGTCTGGTGGTGCCGGACAGTTTGGTGAGGTACACCTCATCGTGGAGCCTTACACCGATGGTATGCCTGATCCAGTAGTTTACAAGTTCGGTGGACAGGAGTTCAAAATGAACATCAAGAGCCGTGAGGAAATCGACCTGGAGTGGGGTGGAAAACTCGTGTTCCTCAACTCAGTCGTCGGTGGTGCCATCGATACTCGCTTTATGCCTGCCATCCTCAAGGGTGTCATGGAGCGTATGGAGACTGGACCACTTACAGGTAGCTATGCCCGCGACGTACGCGTCATCGTTTATGACGGTAAGATGCACCCAGTTGACTCCAACGAACTTTCGTTCATGCTCGCTGCACGTAATGCATTCTCAAAGGCATTCAAGGATGCTGGTCCAAAGATCCTCGAGCCAATCTACGACCTTGAGGTGCTCGTGCCTGCTGACTACATGGGTGATGTGATGGGTGACCTTCAGGGCCGCCGTGCCATCATCATGGGTATGGACACAGAGGGTGGCTATCAGAAGCTCAATGCCAAGATTCCTCTCAAGGAACTGGCAAGCTACAGCATCGCTCTGAGTTCGCTCACTGGTGGACGTGCTTCCTTCAACACCACATTCTCAAGCTACGAGTTGGTGCCAAACGATATCCAGCAGGCACTCATCAAGCAGCATGAGGAGGAGATGAAAGAAGAGGATTAAACCATCTCAATCAAATACACAAAACCGCAGCCGCCGCCCAAATGATGATGGGCGGCGGCTGTTTTTTGTTTCGTTTTGCAATTTTATCCGAGGATGTTTTTGTCCCGTTTCCTGCGACACTGCGGCAGCCTTACTATTTAAACTGCACCTGCTGATAACCTAGGAGTAAGTCGGTTCTGCCACCTGGTTCACGATAGTATACAAATGCCTGGTATTTATTCTCTGTCTGGAAGAAACTGCCTTCGGTGGGCATCACCTGGGCATAGCCCTTGTTGTCGATTAGTACATACTGATAAGAATAGTAACCCATTTTCAGTAGAACCTCGGCCTCATAACTGCGGCTCATCTCATCATATTCCATACGATATTCTGGCAGGAACTGGTCGTTGGTCCATACACCGTTCAGATAGACGTCGCCATCGACAGGTTCGGGGCATAGCAACTGAAAATGCACACGGACATAGTCGCTGATGCGGTCGTTCTCAATGTTATCGCTGTTGCGGATGTAAAAGGCACCGTTGGCATCCTCGTCGTAGAGGTAGTTCGGGCGTGGCTCATCGGGGATGACGAAAGCATGGAACACTTTCCCATCCCAGCGGATACGGTCGATACCGAGGGTTGGGTGGTCGGTGTCGAGAACCTCGAATTTATGGTATTCGTTGCCGGCATCGAAAATGAAGTCACGGCAGTTCTGCCAGGTCAGGCCATCAGACATGGTGAATTGAGGACGTGCATTCACCACGGCATTGTCCCACCGTCCATTCTGCATCACCACAGTTTGTATCTGCTCAGTGGGGTTGATGACTCTCAGCCCGGCATATTTTACACCCATGGTTACTTGCTGATGTGAGGAGTTGATGTCGATGTCGGTGTTGCTGCTAACATTCAGACTGACACCAATTTGGGGATTCACCACATAAAAACAAACAGAAAACATTGGTTCATCGTCGTTATTGTCGTCGATAACAGTCAACCGATAGTTGCCGCTCATTTTCAGACGGCAATGCTCGTTAGGAATGCTCAGCCGATAGTGGGTATAAAGCACATTGGTATTCAAGGATTCTTCCACGTCGTCGATGATGTTGCCTTCTGTGAAACCGTCGATATAGTCGGTCTCAAAGAGTTGGTCACTCACACTCCAGTCAGCCTCGCAATGCTCAATCTTGTAAGTATAGCGATGGTATTCGTGTGTCAGGTCATCAAAGGAGATGTGAATGGGATTTCCATAAAGGTTGGTAACAGGGGGCGACAGCCAGTCGTCGCCTGCCACTACCTGGACGGTAGCAATACGCTCGTTGAAAATCTCATTGCGCTGAGCGACGATAGTACCCGTTACCAAACAAAGGACAAGGGTGAGGACGTATTTGTATATTTTCATCTTTTTTATTTAATAACGTGATTTATTCCGTTTAATTATTTTGATTATCCACTAAAACTAAATACTCCTATAGCACTCGTCAACTAATAAAACAAACAACTTGTATCTTGTCAACTCGTCTTCTCGTCAACTTATAACACAAACAACTCGTATCTTGTCAACTCGTCTTCTCGTCAACTTGTAAAACAAACAACTTGTATCTTGTCAACTCGTCAACTTGTCAACTTATAAAACAAACAACTCGTATCTTGTCAACTCGTCAACTTGTCAACTTATAAAAAACTATTTCAGATAATCCGTCTTGTCTGGGCCCAGATAGAATCCCGTTTCGGGTGGTTGATTATAGCCGGCATTCTCGGTGGCTACAGAGAGGCGATAGGGGATGTCTTGCATCAGGCTGTTGATGCGATAGGGGGTGGGGATGGTGGTGACGTAGATGCGTAATTCAGTGGATTCCCAGTCGCGGGCGATGACCTCCTCTCGCCAGTCGCCCAGAATGTCACCTTGTAGGCAGGGATTTGACTTGGTGCCGTTGTTGAATACGCATCCTTCCAATCTCTGCACCTCATCCACGGTCTTTTTCTCCCAGTTGTATTTCGTTACTATGGCGCGGTCAAGTAATTCACGGAGCAGGTCACCGTCCCACCAGATGCCGAAGTTGTTGGAAATCCATACTCTGTCGGCCACTGTCTCTCCCTTGATGTTGCGGATGCCATGACTGTCGCTGCTCCACATTTCCACACCTGGGTGTGTGGGGTCGATGTCGGCAGCCATTGCACGGCCTACGTCCTCTTTGCTGGGAATCTGGAAAATCACCTCTCCTGTGCGGGCATCACGGAAATCGCTGCCATCACGTTTGTTCTCGTGGCAGTCCCATACTTGCAAGCAGTCGGTGGTCGGGTCAAAGGCAGTCAGATGCAGGGCATCGCCATGG
>JAFZAE010000213.1 GCA_017548385.1 Prevotella sp. | reverse complement strand
TCTCGAAATTAACCACGTCAAAGTTGTCTATAAGCACATCGGGGAGTATGGCACGCAATAAGGTCTCTGATTTCATGCCACAAAGGTAACAAATTACTCTTGACCATGCAAGCACCGCCAACCAAGTTTATCCGCTGACCCATTTTTCTTGTCTCTATGTAAATCATTGTAGCATTTACATTAAATGGTCTATGTTACATATTATATATAATCAGATACAGAGAAAACAAATGGATTCGTCAAATTTTTGTACTTTTGCACAAAACTTTAAATTGACGAATTATGACCTTTACCTTTTTTCATCAACTTCGTAGGAAAACAGTGGCAGCGATGACAGTATTATTGCTGTCTGCCGGTATGCAAGTATATGCCCAGCCGTACGCCACGCCTTCTTCCACCGTCTGTAATGCTGACGGTACAGTAACATTTAATTACAAAAACGACAACGCCAAGAAAGTGGAGGTGGATGTACAGTTTGCTGGCAAGCACGCCATGCAGCGCGACGCCAAGAGCGGACTGTGGACAATCACCTTAGGTCCCGCCGCCCCCGACATGTATCCTTATCATTTCGAGGTGGATGGTGTGAGTGTGATGGATCCGCTTTGCGAGCAATATTTCCCCAATGAGGGTTTCAAAAACAGTCTTTTAGAGATACCCGCCCCCCAGGGTTCCCTCCCACACGACATCCGTGACGTCCCCCATGGCAAGGTGGAATACATCCACTACTATTCGACGAGCCTCGGGGCCACCAACAATGCCATTGTCTATCTCCCACCCTCATATGACATAGTCAAATCAAAGCGATACCCAGTTTTCTACTTAATCAGTGGCACTACAGATACTGAGGAAGTTTATTATAAAGTGGGTAGGATGAACTATATTCTTGACAACCTACTTAACGAGGAAAGCGCCCAGGAGATGATTATCGTGCTTCCCTATGGCAACCCCTACAAGCTTCTCCCACCGAATAAGAGTGGCGAGATGAATATGATGGGCTTTGGCAACGACGTTTTCAGCAACGATCTCGTCAACGACCTGATGCCCTACGTAGAGCGCACTTATCGCACTATCAACGACCGCTACTGCCGTGCCATTGGTGGTTTCTCGCGAGGTGGTAACCAAGGTCTGTCTAATGGTCTCCGCAACCTCGACAAGTTCTCCTATCTTTGTTCCTACAGTTCGTTCACATCGACCGACATTCCCAATGTCTACGACAATGCATCTGACACCAACGACAAGATTGTTCTCTTCTGGTTGGGTATCGGCACCGACGACTTCCTTTACGGCACTGGACGCGACTATATGGAGTTTCTCGACAAAAAAGGCATTGAGACTGTGAAAGAGTTCACCACCGATAAATACGGCCACACCTGGATGAATGCAAAATACTTCCTCGACCACACGCTACGTCTGCTCTTCAACCCAGAAGGAGTAGAACAAGCCCTTCGTCATAGCATGTCCACTCCTGCAGCCACGGGCAAGGAGGAGGCATTTACCCCCACTGTGATGGCACGTCTTTTCCCCCGACCCATCATCTCGCCTGAGTTTGGCGAGGGCACCGTCACCTTCCGTTTCAAAGCCCCCGATGCCAAGAAAGTTCAATTGAAATGCGAAGGCCGCAGCAAATTGATTAAGATGGTGAAAGACGACGATGGTGTATGGAGCACAACCCTGAAGCAAAATACTCCAGACGTGTTTAAATACTGCTTTGTCATGGACGGAACCATGGTGGCCGACCCCAGCAACATGTACCTCTCACCCGACAAAGGTTTTAAGTATAGCCTCTGCAACAATCCCTATAACCTCTATAGTTTCACCACCATGGGCGATATTCCCCATGGCCGTGTGAGCTATGACCTCAATGTCAAAACAGCTTGTTATATCCCTGCCACTGATAAGGTGGAACGTGTCATTTACCTGATTCCCGGCGAAGACGACACCATCGAGAGTTGGTTTAAAGTGGGTGGTGCTGATGCCATCGCCGACAAACTCATTGCTGATGGTCAGGCACAGCCCTGTCTCATCATCTCCGGACCTGCAAAAGATGCAGACAAAGCGCCTGAAGCTATTATTCTCCGCGCCAGCGACTACAAAACCTGGCAAGAACGGCGTGATGCTTTGGAGAGGATCTTGAAAAAATGAGAATTGAAGGGGAGTTGAAAGGACAAATGATAACTCATAGATTAAAAAACTCATAAACTCAATATAACATGAAGAAATCATTCCTATTGATTATTACCAGCCTGTTCGTTGCCGTGTCGTTGCAGGCACAACAAAAGAGCACGGCACGTTTTGACAGTTACGAGTGGGACTTTGGCCAGATTGAGGCCGCTGAAGGTGCAATCTGCCACACCTTCACCCTGCGCAACATCTCGAAGTCACCTATTCTCATCGGAAAGGCCATCCCCTCGTGTGAGTGCATCCAAGCCCTTTATCCATCAGAAGCCATAGCTCCCGGTGACGAGGGGAAAGTGATAGTTGTGTTCACCCCCGCCACTCAACAAGGCAAAACATCGCGCAGTGTAGAATTGCTCGACAACTTTGGCAAGACTCTTGGTTCACTCAGTGTCAAGGCCGACGTAAGTCATGCTTTGACGTTTACTGGCAATCATCGCTATCCCTATCTGAACACCCAACTATCCTACGAGGAACGTGTGGAGAACCTACTCTCACTACTCACACCAGAGGAAAAAGTAGGACTGATGATGAACAAGTCTATCTCTATCGACCGCTTGGGCATTCCTTCTTACAACTGGTGGAGCGAGGCATGTCATGGTGTACGCCAGGGTGGCTACACCGTCTATCCCCAGCCGATTGGCATGGCTGCTTCATTTGATGCAAAGCTTTTCTACGACGTGTTCTCTACTGTCTCGGATGAAGCTCGTGCCAACTGGAACCGCTCGGACCACAATGTTTTCAACGTACCTATGGGTGCTACCTACTATCCAGGTAATCCCGAACTGACCTTCTGGTGTCCCAATGTCAATATCTTCCGTGACCCACGATGGGGACGCGGTCAGGAGACCTGTGGTGAAGACCCCTACATGAATGCTGTCCTTGGCGTGCAAACCGTTCTGGGCATGCAGGGCAACGACGACAGGTACTACAAAACCCACGCCTGCGCCAAGCACTATGCCGTGCACAGTGGTCCGGAGCCTCTGCGCCATACCTACAATGCCTCGGTATCAATGCGAGACCTATGGGAAACCTACCTGCCCGCTTTCAAGGCATTAGTGAAAAAAGGCAACGTGCGTGAGGTGATGTGCGCATACAACCGTTACGAGGGAGTTCCTTGCTGTACCAGCGACCGTCTGTTGGTAGATATCCTGCGCAGGAAATGGGACTACAAGGCAATTGTGCTAACCGACTGCGACGCCATCAACAATTTCTATAACAAAGGCCAGCATGAGACGCACCCCGATCCACTGTCAGCCTCTGTCGATGCTGTGCTTAACGGTACAGACCTAGAATGTGGCAAGGTGTTTATGGTGCTCACAGAAGCCCTCAACAAAGGACTCATCAAGGAAGAGACTCTCGATTTCCATTTGCGGAAGACCTTGCTCGGACGCTTCGAACTCGGTATGTTTGACCCGGCAGAGATGTTGCCTTGGGCAGACCTCAAGCCCGAGGTCATCAGCAGTGAATCCAATGACGCCCTTGCTGTACAGGCCGCTCGCGAGTCAATGGTGCTGCTGAAGAATGACGGTGTCCTACCCCTCTCCAAAAATGTTAAGACCATTGCCGTGGTAGGCCCCAACGCTGATGATGCCGCTCTGCTCAATGGCAACTACGGTGGCACACCTACCAAGGAGCACACCCACACGCTGCTAGAAGGAATCAAGAATGCAGTACCTGGAGCACGTGTCATCTACCACAAAGCCTGCGAACTGGTCGATGAATACAACACCGTTCACCATCTGCAAGACTTCAATGACGGAAAGGGTGTTCTCGTGGAGTTTTATAACAACAAGGAATTACAGGGAGACCCTGTCAAGACAGGTTACTATAATCAACTGAACTTCTCCACCTTCGGCGCCTGGGGTTTTGCTGAGGGTGTCGATAACGACAACCTCTCGGTACGCATCACAGGAAAATACACAGCGACTTTCACCGGTGAAATGAAATACTCACTCATGACAGACAACGGCTATGTGCTAACCGTCAATGGCGACACAATCGAGGCTGCCCAGCCCGGCGGTGGGCGCCGTGGTGGTTTCTTCCGTCGTGAAGTGGAGTACAAATCCTTCGACGTGAAAAAAGGCGAAACCTATGACATGGTCATCGAATACAAGAGAGGCAACGGGAATTTCGCCATGCTCCGAGGAGATATCTGCGAACGAATCCTCGTTGACTACACTGATTTAGCTAATGAAGTGAAGGGTGCCGACGCCATCATCGTCATTGGCGGCATTTCCGCACAAATGGAAGGAGAAGGTGGCGACAAGGCAGACATCGAACTTCCGAAGGTACAGCAACGTCTTGTACATGCCATGAAAGGAACAGGAAAGCCTGTGGTTTATGTCAACTGTTCTGGTTCAGCCATTGCCTTTGCCACCATTGAGAAACAATGCGATGCAATCGTTCAAGCATGGTATGGTGGACAGGGAGGTGCCAAGGCTCTTGCAGAGGTAATCTTTGGTGACTGCAACCCAAGCGGCAAACTGCCAGTAACCTTCTATGCGTCCAATGATGACCTGCCCGACTTCCTCGACTATAGTATGGACAATCGCACTTACCGTTATTTCCGTGGCACGCCACTCTATGCTTTTGGTTACGGCCTGTCGTATACCACGTTTGCCTATGGCAAGGGAAAACTCTCAAAGAAGTCGATGAAAGCCAATGGCGAGGTAAAACTTACCGTGCCTGTGACCAACACTGGTCAACGTGAGGGAACAGAGATTGTAGAGGTCTATGTCAAGGCCTTAGACTATCCTGAGGCTCCTATCAAATCGCTCCGTGGTTTCCAGCGTGTGAACCTTGCCGCTGGAGAAACAGGCAAAGCGGTCATCACCCTTGACGGCGAGGCATTCGAATATTACGACCCATCAATTGACGAGTTGTCAACACGTCCGGGACGCTACCAAATTCTCTATGGCAGTTCCTCCCTCGACAAAGACCTCCAGAGTATCAATTTTGTGGTCAAATAGCTGAAGCTTCTGGAGTTAAAAGATGGACTTTTAAGGGGGAGTTAAAAGACACAGAGGAACGATTTTTCCTCTGTGTCTTTTTTTGCTATAGTTCAAGAACTGAGCAGACTGTAGTTTTTGGAGTTAAAAAGCCATTACCTATTATTGTCAATATTTTCATTTAAAAATTTGTATAATATAAATATTCCCAATATCTTTGCCGGAGATTGGTGTGGAGATGTGGTCTTTGAACCCTCTCGTCCGGATGCCGGAGCACCAATCTTTTTTATTTCTGTAAATTCATGGTCATAAAAAAGATTACGAATATCTGGTAACCGACTTTGAGAGGTATGCAAGCGCCATCGACCATGTCCTCCAGGATGAGGATGGCAATGAATCATCCGCTGTTCCGAAACCTTTGTAGTTCGGCAACAATCTCATCAAGTTTATCAGTGAGGAAAAGGAGAAGGTTTTTATATTTCCCTGTATGCATCAAACTCTCCAGAAGTGGATAAACTGGCATTTCCTTAGTCCAGTAATCTTTTCCCATGAAAACCATCGGGCTTGAAAAACCGAAAGACAGATAATGATTCTGTACGGCATCCTGGAATATTTCTTGCATCGTTCCCGCACTACCAGGAGTATAGACTATACCCCCATATGCGAATGTGAGAATACTGTCCTCACGTATGCTGTTCTCAAAGAATTTGGCAATATGGGTGGCAAAGGGTGTTGATGGCTCATGGCCATAGAGCCAAGTAGGGATGCCCAGACTGACATACTGCTGCTGTGGATATTTTCTCATTACCATGAAAGCAGAGGCCAACCATGCAGCATCCTTGAATGACGGCGCCACTGATAATGTTTCAAGGGCATCTTCCACGGCCTCATCACTTTGCCCCGCCATCCATGCCCCTAAGTGTGTAGCTTCCATTGCTCCCGGTCCACCTCCAGAGAGCATATAGAAGCCAAGTTCAGTAAGACGTTTGCTGAGCAGGACTATTTCACGGAACATTGGGTCGGTTCGCAACAAGGCATGTCCACCCATTACTCCCACACAAAGTTTGCCAGGATATTTCTGGAAGAAATCGTCCAAAGCCACATGAATGGCATGGTCGTGAAGGGTACGAGCCAACGACTCTTTTACGTCCACCGCCTGTTTTCCTTTTTGGATAAAATGTTTGTAAACCTTGCTGTCGTAACATTGCTCAAAACTATCGCTCTTTCCGTCATAACCATCATACAAGTCATTTGCAGAATAGAGTGCGCGACGTGTCACATCGTATGGAACTTCCTTGATATACTCTACGATGTCATTCAGTTCTGTATAGTCTGTCGTTGTCATCATAATAAGCTCTCATTATGTGTTTTGGAGACAAAGATAGTCATTTTCAGAAAAAAAAAACCAAATTCTTGCAATATTCATTTACATTTCTTATTTTTGTGCCAACAATCTAGAAGCCTAATAATACAAATATACATTAAATAAACATAATACCTTAATCACATGAACTATCCTAATTATTCCCAAACGCCTCAGTACAATGGTCCTGTTGCAGCCCCAGCAAGCTCTGGAGGCAGCCGAAGTGCGGCAGTCGCCGCGGCCGTGCTGGCAAGTATCATGCTCGTTTTGCATATCCTTTTTGTTAGTCCTCTTAATGAAGAAATAGGGAAACTATTGTTAGACATAACAAAAGATGGATGGGGTGCCACCATTATAGTATATGCTTTCTATGTAATTGACTTCATTCTTGGTATCCTCCTTGCTATCAACATCATAAAGATGACCAAGAACAACGCGGGCACAATTGCTGGTTCCATCTATCTTTTCATCAAAGTTGTATTATTGATTGCCGCACTATTTCTTCTTATCTCAGTAATAGCAAAGGATGACATTGGTGCTACATTTTTCTCCTCCAAAGGTTTTAACATTGCGAGAAACATTATTCTCATCCTTGGTTTCATTGCCATAGGAATATTATTAGGTCAAGCCGTTAAAGGAGCTGCTGGTAAAACATTAATGGCTGGCTATGTCATTATAGGTGTATTAACCTTAGCTGGTTTCATTCTAGGTTTAACGTGGGATGGAAAATATAAGACCTTAGAAACCATCTTATTAATTGTAGGAATTGTTGAGTGTGTATTGGCCCTCATCATTACCATCGGATACTATATGAATATCAGTAATTACTCGAATCAACAAGAGGATAATGATTATACAATGAACGTTGCCGGACAACCTATGGGTGGACAACAATGGCAGAGACCACAGCAACCACAACAGCCCAGGCCACAACAGCCACTGCAGGGGCAGCCAAGCCAGCAACAATGGCAGAGGCCACAGCAACCACAACAACCCAGACCGCAACAGCCACAACAGGGTCAGCCCAGACAGCAACAATGGCAGAGACCACAGCAGCCACAGCAACCCAGGCCACAACAACCACAGCAAGGGCAGCCCGGACAGCAACAATGGCAGAGACCGCAGCAACCACAACAACCCAGGCCGCAACAGCCACAACAGGGGCAGCCCGGACAGCAACAATGGCAGAGACCACAGCAGCCGCAGCAACCCAGGCCACAACAACCACAGCAAGGGCAGCCCGGACAGCAACAATGGCAGAGGCCACAGCAGCCACAACAGCCACAACAACCACAGCAGGGTCAGCCCGGACAGCAACAATGGCAGAGGCCACAGCAGCCGCAGCAACCCAGGCCGCAACAGCCACAACAGGGTCAGCCC
>JAFZAE010000212.1 GCA_017548385.1 Prevotella sp. | reverse complement strand
GGCATTCCTAATTACTACCCACAAATAGAGGTCAAGGCTATTCAAATGATGCCCGACCACATGCATGGTATCCTCTTTGTGAGGGAGCCACTGCCCGTGCATCTGGGGCAGGTGATTTCGGGGTTTAAAACAGGATGCCGAAAGGCGCAAAAGACCTTGGAAGAAGCAGAAAAGGCTGCGGTGAAACCGCAGCATACGGAAAAGGGGGTGGCAATGGGGGCGGCAGCAGAGGAGAGGGCTTGGGCTTCTCCGTATGTGACGGCTTCGCCGTCGCTAGAGGTGGTGCGGCCTTACCATCCGCTCTTTGCAAAGGGCTATAATGACCTGATCCTCCGTTCCTTCGATGAGCTGTCTATATGGAAAAACTACCTTTACGACAACCCTCGCCGCCTGTTGATGAAACGCGCTCGCCCAGAGTGGCTACGGCCTTTCTTTGACCTGCGCATTGGCATACATAGTTATAGTGGCATAGGCAATCGCAATCTGCTTATCGCCCCCAAGCGAATGGCAGTGCGCGTGTCAAGGCGATTTAGCGACAGTCAGATTGCAGCAGAGACCGCCCGTTATCTCGAGGCCGCCAGACAAGGCACAATCCTTGTCTCGCCCGCAATCTCTCCAGGCGAAAAGAAAGTGATGCGGGCTGCCTTTGATGAAGGCTTGCCCATCATTGTCATCATGGAAAATGGCTTTACACCGTTGTCGAAACCACATGGTGAACAGTTTGATGCCTGTGCCCAAGGCCGCTTGTTGATGCTTGCTCCCTGGGAGCACCATAACGAGAAAAAGAAAATTACCGCTGAACAATGCTCCCAGATGAACCTGATGGCATTGGAAATATGTAAGTACTGATAACAAACAAGAAGATACGGACAAAAGATGCGAAACTTTGACTATCTACAGGAATTAGGTCTGACCGACCTTCACAACTTCTGTGCAGCCGCTGAGGAGTTGCAGTACTCCTATCCCGATTTGAGTGCCATATCGGCAAGAAAGGCTTTGGAGTATATCGTTCGGTCTCTCTATATGATGAAGAACATCGATATCCCCGAAAGGGCATCGTTGGTAGAACTTGTAGATGGTGAGGCTTTCCGTGAGTTCATTGGCGATGACCATGTGATGATGGCAGTCCACTATGTTCGTAAGGTTGGTAATAACGGTGCACATGGTGTCAAGGTTACCAAGAGAGAAGCATATTTCTGTCTGCTGAACATCTACAACGTAGTCGCTGCCATACTTCATAAACTGACTGTCATCAAGGAAATCGTTCCTTTTGACAACACCCTAATTCCTCAAAAGCCACAGACTGCACCACTCACTCCAACGACCGTCACGGTCACACCACAGTCACCCATTATAGAGGTAGCAAGCAAGGAAGCAGTGGAAGACAAGACACCTGTCGTGGAAATAGCGTGTGACAACTCAGAAGCGGAGACACGTAAACTCTATATCGACCTTATGCTGAAAGAAGCAGGATGGGAAGTGTTGGAAACGGATGGAGCAATTCAACCGTCAAAGGCTTGCATAGAGGTAGAGGTACAGGGAATGCCAAACGCACAGGGAATCGGCTATTGCGACTATGTACTATTCGGCAGCAATGGACTGCCACTTGCAGTCGTTGAAGCCAAGAGAACAAGTGTATCACCCATTAAGGGTAAACATCAAGCCGAACTGTATGCCGAGTGTTTGGAAAAGAGATATGGAACAAAGCCTGTCATCTATTACACCAATGGCTTTGAAACCCACATCATAGACGGTTTGGGTTATCCACCACGAAGACTGTATGCTTTCCATTCTGAGAATGATTTGGAACTGTTGATACAGAAAAGAAAGCAACATGACATCAATGATTTCAGCGTTAAGGATAGTATCACCGACCGCCACTATCAGAAGATGGCGATTAAGTCGGTCTGTGAGCATTTCAATACCAAGCACCGTAGAGGATTGCTTGTAATGGCTACAGGCACAGGCAAGACAAGGGTTTCCATTTCATTGGTGGATGTGTTGGCACGCAATGGATGGATAAAGAACGTGCTGTTTCTTGCTGACAGAATACCGTTGGTCAGTCAGGCACACAAGAATTTCGTGAAGTTGCTGCCCAATATGACCACATCGATACTGAGCGAAGACAAAGACCCCGACACCAATGCACGTATCACGTTCTCCACCTATCAGACGATGATAAACTACATCGACACCGATGAGAAAGCATTCTCCGTGGGTCGGTTCGACTTGATAATCATCGATGAGGCACACCGTTCCATCTTCGGTAAATACTCAGCCATATTCAACTATTTCGACAGCCTATTGGTGGGACTGACAGCAACACCGAGAGACGAGGTTGACCGCAGTACCTATGAAACCTTCCAAATGGAACAGGGACAACCCAACTTTGCCTATGAATTGGAAGATGCAGTGGCAGATGGCTACCTCGTCAATTATAAAGGATTCAAACGTGGTTCGTTGATTCTGAAAGAAGGTATCAAGTATGCCAACCTCAGTGACGAGGAGACAGACCAACTCGAGAAGGTGTGGGAATATGAACAGGCTGTAAAGGCATTGGAACCCGACCTCGAACCATCCGAGGAAGAATCAATAGGTATGGTGGCAGACGAACTCCCTGCCAACGGCTATGGCTACCACCGAGACATTGACACCAATGAGATATTCCGTTATATCTTCAATATCGACACCATCGACCATGTACTACAAGACTTGATGGAGAACGGTCTGAAAGTGCAGAGTGGTGAGCGTATCGGCAAGACCATCATCTTCGCCTATAACCACCGTCATGCAGAAATGATAGTGGAACGTTTCTATGTGCTCTATCCCGAGTATGCAAAAGAGAGTAGCGAGTTTTGTGCACTGATTGACAACTATGTCACCTATTCGAAAGACCTTATCGACAAATTTGAGATACGGGATGGAAATCCGCAGATTGCCGTATCGGTGGATATGCTCGACACAGGAATAGACGTACCCGATGTGCTCAACCTTGTGTTCTTCAAGATTGTGAAGAGTAAAATCAAGTTCATGCAGATGATAGGACGTGGCACTCGTCTGTCGAAAGACATCTTCGGAACAGGGAAAGACAAGGAGTTTTTCTATATTTTCTATGGGTGTCGGAACTGTGAG
>JAFZAE010000211.1 GCA_017548385.1 Prevotella sp. | reverse complement strand
TTAAAGGGACAATACCTTTGAGATTTTAAGACTGAAAATTGAGAATTCCATTATCTTTTATCCCAGAGAACTAAAACAGTACAAACATGAACAAGCATTCTTTCATCACCATCCTTTTCTCCCTTGTTGCAATTGCTGGATTTGGACAAGAAATCAAAATGAATGAGCCATCTTTTGACGACTACATTCCTGTGCTCAATGTAAAGGGCTACAGGGCATACAGATTCGATTTCCATGACTTTGATGGGTACTGGGCTAAGCCAGTCATCAAAGAATACATTGATGGAAAAGAATCTGATATGCCAACCTTAAATCCGAAATTTGGAGTAAGTTTAAACGACAAACTTGTTATTGGTTTCTTTCCGTCTGAGAACGATTCCACTGTAGCATTCGTCTATCATTCTTTCTCTGGTCAATGGAATGACAGGCTTCCTCTACGGCCCATATTCTATGCAGACAAGCCTAAAGAACCATTTTATTTATATAGTTCTTGTCCTTTCGAACTAAAACCGCCATTTGCCGAAGGGCAATTCATCCCATTGGTGTTTTACGCCTCGTATTGGTATGATGCAGATTGGGACGAATATATTTTTAGCCCTTCTACACTATCATATTTTCTGAAATACTGTCCACATTTTTATATATTCGGAATAGAGATACAATAACACTGTCTTCTCACGTGACAACTCACAAACTATTAACTCGTCAACTAAAAAAACATGCAAATCAACATTATAGCGGCGGTGGCAGAAAATGGCGCCATCGGATACGAGAATAAACTGATATACTGGTTGCCGAATGACTTGAAACGCTTCAAGCAACTCACCACTGGTCATACCATTATCATGGGCAGGCGAACATTTGAGTCGCTGCCCAAAGGAGCATTGCCCAATCGCAGGAATATCGTGCTGAGTCGCAGCCAGAAAGAGATTGAAGGTTGCGAAGTCTTTGCGACATTGAAGAGTGCCCTCGCCCATTGCGGCGAAGACGAAGAAGTGTATGTCATCGGTGGCGCCAGCGTCTATAAGCAGGCGTTGCCACTCGCTGACCGTCTATGCCTGACAGAAGTCCACGACACCCCTGTAAATGCAGACACTTTCTTTCCATCCTACACAGACTGGAAAGAGTCATGGCGCGAGGAACATCCCGCCGATGACCGCCATGCATTCAGTTATGCCTTTGTGGACTATGTGAAGTAACTATTTTGCAGAAACAACTATATCTAATACGAACAACCTATGAAGAGATTTCAATTGATGGCACTGCCTTACGAAGCAGATGCCTTGCAACCCGTCATTAGTCCAGAGACGATTGCATTCCACCATGGAAAGCATTTGGCTGCGTATGTAAACAATCTAAACGGGCTGTTATCCAATAGTGGTTTTGAGGACAGCACGCTCGAGGAAATCGTTTGCAAGTCAGAAGGAGCCATTTTCAACAATGCCGGACAAATTCTCAATCACGAAATGTATTTCGGTCAATTTGCAGCAAATCCGACTAAAAATGCACCATCAGGAGCACTCGCCGAAGCCATAACAAGAGACTTCGGGTCGTTTGAGGCATTCAAAGAAGAGTTTCAGAAGAAAGGTGCGACCCTCTTTGGTTCTGGTTGGGTATGGCTCTCGGCCGACAACAACGGCCGTCTTGTCATCACCCAAGAGCCCAACGCCAACAATCCTGTACGAAGCGGTTTGCGCCCCCTACTGACATTTGATGTCTGGGAGCACGCCTATTATCTCGATTACCAGAACCGCCGTCCCGACCATCTCACTGCCCTTTGGCAGATTATCGACTGGGAAGTGATAGAAAAGCGCTACTGATTGGCAGGTTGGGCATCAGCCCCATCCTCTTCATCTTCATCGTCATCTTCCTCCACGTCAACTACGGGCAAAGACCTATCGATAGCGGCATTGAAAGAGATGATTGTCTCGCTACGCTGCAAGCCGAGGGGTTGGAGTTTGTCGTGGATGATGTCAAGCAAGTGGTGGTTGTTGCGGGCATAGATTTTAATGAACATGTCGAATCCGCTTGTCGTGTAGTGGCACTCCACCACCTCAGGGATTTTCTTCAAAGCCTCCACCACGGTGTCGAAGGTCTCGGGATCTTTAAGAAAAAGACCGATAAAAGCACAAGTCTCATACCCGATTTTCTCTGGGTCGATGATGAACTGCGAACCTTTAAGCACACCCAGGTTGTTGAGTTTCTGGATACGCTGATGAATGGCAGCCCCACTGACGTTGCACACACGTGCAACCTCAAGGAATGGAATTCTTGCATCCCCGGCGATAAGTTTGAGGATTTTCTTGTCTAATGCGTCTAATCTGTGATGTGTCATATTGTAAAGGGTTGGTATGATTTTTTTAATAGATGCTATGGATGCTATAGATGCTATAGATGTAATAGATACTATGATGTAATGGATAAGGGGGAAGTACAGGGGAGTTATTCCTGGCCTTTTTCCTTTCTCTTGCTTGCTGCATAATGCACTTTCAGTGTGCCAGCCTTCCTAAGAGCCATTTTCACATCGGTTACAACGCCCATGGGCACGTCACGGTCGATTTTCACCGAAACCGTTAATTGTTCCTGTTCCTCGGGCGACATTTTTTCACGTTCCGCAGCGAGATAGTCTGCCATTTCGGGGATAGCCACGATTTTATCGTTGACCTGCACCACCACGGAGTCCGTCGATGAAGTCTTAATACCCGGTACAGCTTTTCCGACAAACACGTAGATGGTCGATGAATTCTTTACCAACTTAGCCAGTTGAGTGCCTTGAGGCACCTTTGTCGTCACCTTAACGGGCACATTTCTCATATGGGTGACAATCATGAAGAAAAAGAGCACCGTAAAGATGAGGTCGGGCAAAGCCGCCGTATTGAGGTCGGGCAGTCTTCGGCGTTTTCTTTGTATAATGCTCATTGCTCCCCTCCTTCTTTCATGTTATAAGTCTCAGAGACCCGTTGAGGGTAACATTCTCGCAGTGACTTGCGTATTTCCTCCGGACACTCATCATAGTGTCGATGAAAGCGAGCCATAGCCAGTTTGTCGCGCAGTTGGTCGTAAGCAGCCACAATCTCATTCTGCACCATGAAATAAGTGTTGAAATCCGCGTTGCGGTCAGCATCCACTTGTATCACATGGGCATCAGTAACCCCCCGTTTTCCAAAGCCATAGATGTTCATTTCTCGCTTTTCCGGCAGCGATGCCAGGTTTTGTGGATTATCCACGAAGGTCATCACTTGTTGTCTAATTTCATCAGGCTTTACCAGTTCGTCGTCGATAAAAATCTGATTCTGTCCGTCAATGCGCAACCGCATAAGGTTGCGGTCTGCTATCTCAGTCGATTGTTTCTGTTGAGTCATCTGTGGCAACAGACGTGTCAGTCCTTTCTCCTCATCCATCGATGTGACAACGAGGAAAAGGATGAGAAGCGTGAACGAAATATCGGCGATGGAAGCCGTGTTCAAGCCTGGAACCTTACGTCTTTTGCGGCGGATAATCATTTGAAGATTGAAAATTGAGGATTGAAAATTGAAGATTGAAAATTGAGGATTGAAGATTATACTATCAACTCGTCAACTTGTCAACAAGATCACTTATCAACTTGATGTGAATGCCACATTCCATAGAAAGCAGTGGCTGCAGCCAACAGCAGCATGATTCCCGATGAGATGACAAACATATCAGCACCTTTGAGCATGACAGCATTGGTGAAAGGTTTTCCATTTGCATTGATCGTCTCGGAAGACCCTGTGATGAACGTAATAGCCATCACGATGAAGGTGACGGCAGCCACACTCAAGGCAATCCGTGCCACGGGAATGCCATTGACCACACTGTCGGTTTTTCCCTTACGTCGTGCTGTGGCTATCACCGCCCATACCGCCACTGCTAATGCAATGACAATGACGAAAGCAACAAACCCCAGCACGAATGGTGTGAATTTAGGGTCTTTAAAATTTGGATCATAGGAATATGGTTTCGAGAACCCAATAAAATAGAACAAGAGGAATATCACGACTGCCAGAGCTACAATCGTATAGAAAGCAGTCCTGGCAATTCTCTCGTTGGTCCATTCACCTTTCAACGTCATCCACTTGGGTCGTCTCATGCCTTCTCTCCTTTAGACTTGTATTTACCGAGCATATCCATCAATGAGATGGATGCATCCTCCATCTGCGACACCAAGCGTTCTATCTTATTAAGGATATAGTTGTAGAACACCTGCAATACCACAGCAACGATAATACCGAAGATGGTTGTCAGCAGCGCCACTTTCATACCTGCCGCCACAATGGTCGGGCTGATATCACCGGCACCCTGAATTTGGTCGAAAGCCATTACCATACCGATTACTGTGCCGAGGAATCCCAACGACGGGGCAATAGCAATAAAGAGTGTAATCCATGAGCAGCCCTTCTCCAGGTTGGCTGCCTGCACGCTACCACTCGAAGACATGGACCGCTCGATATTCTCGAGACTTTCATCCACACGCATCAGTCCCTGATAGCAGATGGAAGCCACCGGTCCCCGAGTGTTGCGACAAATGTCCTTCGCACCCTCAATATCATTGTTTTCTATTTTCTCCTCCACGTCGGTGAGTAATTTGCGGCTATTCACCTCAGAAAGTGTAAGGTAGATGATTCTCTCTATACAGAATGCCAGACCAAGGACGAGCACCAATGCCACGAGTGACATGAATCCCGCATTTCCCTCGATAAACTTCTTTTTCAACGTCTGATACACACCATGGCTTTCGGTTTCGACTAATTCGTCCTGTGCCAACGGATCTGTGCCCAGCGTGTCGACTATCGCATTGGCAATGTCGCTGTCGCTCAACAAATCATTCGCAATGAGGTCTTCTTCCTCATCGTCAGACATCATTTCCAAGATCTCCTCTGTCGATGTTTCCTTAGCATCCTGTGCACAGATGCTCACACTCGTCATCATAAGAAATATCACGATAAGTGTGCCAAATAATTTCAGTTTATTCACTTTCATAGCCGCAAAGGTAATGATTTATAACGACAAAAAAACGAGAATGAGGAAAAAGCGTTTATTTTTTCAATGAAATTTTGGAAAAAGAGTTCATTTTGCGCCGAAACAAACAAAACTATAGTACCTCATACAACTTACAGGCAAGTTGTCATGATTAATGAAATAAGCCATCATGTACAACTCACGTGGAAAAATAAGTTGTATGTTTTCAATTCTCTTTTACTTTCTGGAAGTGCTGCTTCTGATAGTTTTGGTCGTCGCGGGCAATGGTGAAACCCTCTGGGGTGGCAGTTCCCATTAGGCCAAATTGGTGATGGGCATTGCCATGGGCTGTGTCGATGATGCGGAAATACTCTGCGGCATCATAACGATATTTGCCATTGAAAAAGATGAAGACATATTCTCCCCTACCCGACTGTCCAATTTCTGGAAGGGCCTTTTCGAAATGCCACCGGATAGTTTTGCCATCTCCATTCATCCACAGTGTGTCCTTGCCACTGACGAAGACGCCATCATGTGGCGGAGGTTCGGGAGTTTTGAGCGATGGTGGTTTGTCATATACTCCACAACTGACGAGAACCATCGAAACGACGGTCACAAGAACCAAATGAAATAGATTTTTCATATTTTTGTAGTTTCGCATTCGCTCAACTTTCTGTAGTTAAAGAGTAGTTAAAGAGAATAGAAGAGTAGTTAAAAGGACAATAGTCTGGATTGCAACGATTTCAACACAAAAATCGAAACAAATCGGGGGTAATGTCCCTTTAACTCCTTTTTAACTACGTTTCTATCCCTTTCCATTCCTTACTTGAGAAAGTTGAGTCATATTATTTATAAGTAGTAGTTATGAATTAACGATAAAAAGACCTCCCCGAACCCCTCCTTTGAGGAGGGGGACATCTTCCACTGGTTAGCTCCTTTGAGGAGGGGAACTCTTTTCCACAGGTTAGCTCCTTTGAGGAGGG